>NZ_VTTK01000064.1:0-20884 GCF_008365135.1 Azospirillum sp. Sh1
GATGGGGCCTCCAGGAAACCCGGAGCGGTTCAGTTCACAGCTTGAGCCTGCACGAGGTCGAGCTGATCCTGGCGGCGCGCGGCATCGAGGGCAGTTACGAGACCATCCGGAAGTGGGGGTCACTACACGAAAGTGATCATATTGTCCGGGATCTGGGAACGACCTGAGAACATGGGCCATGTAGCGTTCCTGCGACGGCTTCGTTCCTCGCAAAACTCCTAAGTTTCGCGACACCCCAGCGCCGGATGGCGGCCCAAAGGATTTTGATGTTGCAAAAGTCTGTCGCAAAAGGAAAAGGTTTCGCGATGACTTTTGCGACGGATGTCTCATGCTCATCGGCTATGCGCGCGTCTCCACCGACGACCAGGATCTTTCGCAGCAGCGGGCGTCCCTACAGGCGGCCGGCTGTCGGCGGATTTTTGAGGAGAAGGTCTCCGGAGCAAAGCGCGACCGGCCACAGCTTGCTCGGCTGATCGACCAGCTCCGGGCTGATGACGTTGTAACGGTCACGCGCCTCGATAGGCTGGCCCGGTCAACCCGTGATCTCCTCGACATTACGGAGCAGCTCCGGGGAGCTGGTGCGGGTCTCCGATCGCTCGCAGAGCCATAGGCCGACACCACCTCGCCGGCCGGCCGCATGGTCCTGACCGTGTTCGCCGGCATCGCCGAGTTCGAGCGCTCCCTGATCGCCGAGCGGACCGGCATGGGACGCGTGGCGACCAGAGCACGCGGCGTGCGGTTCGGCCGGCCGCCGAAGTTGACCACTGACCAGATCGCTCTCGCTCGACGCCTGATCGATGAAGGGCGATCTCCCCGCGAAGCAGCCAGAATTCTCAATGTCCACGCATCGACGCTGTACCGGGCATTTGCCCTTCAAACTCCCAAGGCTGCTGTCTCCGGTTCCTGATCGGCCCTTTGTCATTTTTGCCGTTCCGCGGCTGCCGGGACCCTAAGAGTGGAAACGGTGTCTCGGACAGCTCACTCCGTGACAGCTTCGGACCCGCATCACTATTCTCTCCCGAAAACGAGGTAATGGGAGATTGGAAATATGGCGCGTCGGCGGCTGTTGACCGAAGACCAGTGGGCAAGGCTCCTGGCGGTGCCGGACGACGAACGCGCGATGGTGCGCCACTATACGCTCAGCAGGGACGATCTCGACATCGTCACCCTCCGGCGTACGGCGCACACCCGCCTGGGCTGCGCCATTCTGCTCTGCTATCTCCATCATCCTGGGCGGATTCCCGGGCCGGACGAGCGCCCGCCCATCGCGCTGCTAGCGTTCGTCGCCCGGCAGGTGGGCGCCGAGCCCAACGATTTCATCGCCTACAGTCGACGTGACCAGAACCGGCGCGAGCAGGTTGCCGCGATCATGGCGCGGACTGGCCACCGTGCCTTTGATCGAACCCTCTTTCGCGACCTTGCCGCCTGGCTGACCTCCAAGGCACAGATCGCACGGGACCCGATCATTCTGGCGACCACCCTGATCGACGAGTTCCGCCGCCGTCGTATCCTGATCCCTTCTGCGGCGATCCTGGAACTGATGCTCCATCAGGCTCGTGGCCGGGCCGAGCGGGTTCTGCATCGTGCCCTTGTCGATGGTGTCGACCAGCGGACAACCGACGCGCTGGCCCGATTGCTGACCCTGCGGGCCGATACCGAAACGACCATGCTCGCTTGGTTGCGCCGGGTGCCGGCGGCTCCAACCGCCCGCAACATGCTGGCGGTCATTGAGCGCCTTTCCGCCTTGAAGGACCTCGGCATCGACCGGTCGTTGCGCGCTCGCGTACCGGAGGTCGCGTTCGAGCGGCTCTCGGCCGAAGGCCTGCGGATGACGCCGCAGCATCTTCAGGATCTGGCAATGTCGCGTCGGTGGGCTGTGCTTGCCGCCACCGCGATCCGCCTGGAGATGGATCTGACCGATGTCACCCTGTCGATGTTCGACAAGCTGATCGGCAGTCTGGCACGGAAGGCCGAGCGCCGGACGGCAGAAAACACCCTGCGTTCTGTTCGCGATACCCAGACCCAACTGCGGGTGCTGCTGACCGCGTGTAAGGCGGTGATCGGCGCGCGGGAAGCCGGCGCCGATCCCTACGAGGCCGTCGATCAGGGGGTCGGCTGGTTCCGCTTCATGAAATGCGTCACCGACAGCGAAGCCCTGGCGAAGCCGGAGATCGCCGACCCGCGCACCGAGATGCTTGGCCGCTACGCCACCGTTCGAGCCTTTGCCCCCACGCTCCTCAACCGTTTCAGTTTTCTCGGCAGTCCATCGGTGACGCCGCTGCTGCGGGCGCTCGACACCATTCGGGTCATGTACGCCGCCGGGCGCCGCACTCTGCCCGAGAAGCCACCGACCGGCTTCATCCGACGCTCCTGGCGCCCCTTCGTCATCAAAAGGGAGGGCATCGACCGGAAAGCTTACGAAATCTGCGCGTTGTCTGAACTGCGTGACCGGTTGCGGGCAGGCGATGTCTGGGTGGAGGGGAGCCGCCAGTACCGGGACTTCGAGAGCTGCCTCATGCCGCGTCCGACCTTCGATATCCTTTGCGAGGAGGGGGCGTTGCCCGTGGCCGTCCCACGCAGCGCCGAGAGCCATCTTGCTGAAAGAGGTGCGGAACTCGACCGGATCGTCACCGAGGTGGCGGGCCTTGCCGAAGAGGGGCTGCTTGAAGACGTCGACCTGTCCGACGGCGAACTCCGCGTCACACCGATCCGGGACACGACCCCACCGGAGGCCGAAGACCTTGGCCGCCGGGCTTACGATCTCATGCCACGGGTCAAGATCACCGACCTTCTGCAGGAGGTGGATGGCTGGACCGACTTCTCCAGCTGCTTCACGCACCAACGGAGCGGCCGGCCCGCTGACGACCGGGCGGCAACATTGACCGCCGTGCTGGCCGACGGCATCAACCTCGGGCTGTCCCGGATGGCCGAAGCCTGCCGGGGGGCATCCATGCGGCAACTGGCCTGGATGCACGACTGGCACATCCGCGACGATACCTACATGGTGGCGCTCGCCCGCATCATCGACGCGCATCGAGCCTTGTCGTTGGCTGCCGTCTGGGGTGACGGGCGCACGTCATCCTCCGATGGACAATTCTACCGCGCCGGCGGCCGCGGCGAAGCCGTCGGCGATGTGAACGCCCATCACGGCAACGAACCGGGCATCGCCTTCTACACCCACGTCTCCGATCAGTACGGCCCCTTCCATACCAAGGTGATCGCAGCGACAGCCAGTGAGGCACCCCATGTCATCGACGGCCTTCTCCATCATCAGAGCGGTTTGGACATTGAGGAGCACTACACGGACACCGGAGGCGCGAGCGATCACGTTTTCGGCCTGTGTGCCCTGCTCGGATTCCGTTTCGCCCCACGCATCCGTGATTTGAAGGACCGGAGACTTTACCTGTTGCCCGGTCGGGACGCACCCGCCATTCTGCGGCCCTTGGTTGGCGGAACCATCGACATCGAGCACCTCACGGCCAATTGGACGGAGCTGTTGCGGCTGGCGACCTCAATCCGCTCGGGCACCGCGACGGCCTCGGCCATGCTGCGGCGGCTCTCGGCTTACCCCCGCCAGAATGGCTTGGCCCTGGCTCTGCGAGAACTCGGCCGTATCGAGCGGACCGCATTCACCTTGCAATGGCTGCGTGATCCCGCCCTGCGTCGGCGCGCCAACGCAGGGCTCAACAAGGGGGAGACTCGGAACGCCCTGGCCAGGGCAATCTTCTTCAATCGCCTGGGTGAGATGCGCGATCGCAGCTTCGAGAACCAAGTCTTCCGGGCATCGGGGCTGAACCTGCTGGTGTCCGCTATCATCCTATGGAACACACGCTATCTCGAAGCTGCCTTCGCCGAGCTGGCAAGCCAAGGGCATGGCGTAACCCCCGAGTTGATTCGGCATGTGGCGCCTCTGGGATGGGAGCATATCGGCCTCACCGGTGACTATGTTTGGGGAGCCGAACCCCTTCCAGAAGCCGGCCTCAGGCCGTTGCGAAGAATGCAGTCCCTGCTCGCTGCATAAGTTCTATTTTCGTTCCCACATCCCGGACAATATGATCACTTTCGTGTAGTGACCCCAAGTGGAGCCTCCAGTTCGGGCGCGACTTCGCCAACACCCTCAGGCGTCGCTGACCGAAGCCGGGCGATAAGTGGTTCCTGGATGACGTGTTCATCCGCATCCGCGGCAAGCAGCACTACCTGTGGCGCGCCATCGACCAGAACGGGGTGGTGCTGGACATCCTGGTAAAGCGCCTGCGCAACACGAAAGGGGCCAAGCGCTTCTTTCGCAAACTGCTGAAAGGGCTACGCTATGCGCTGCGGGAGATGAAGCTCGGCAGCGAACATCGGCAAAACCGATCCCTGAACAATTGCTGCAAAGTCTCGCACCAGCCGACCAGACGGGGCGAGCGGCACATGAAGCGGTTCAAATCCGTCCTGCAGGCCCAGCAAATTCTCTCCAACCACAGCCCGATTCACAATCACCTCCAACTGTGCCGCCACCTGATCTCCGCCTCCGAGCACCGCGCCGCCCGCGCTCGCGCCTTCACCGTTTGGCGCGAGATGACTGGCCTTGCTCAGGTAAACTGATCAACGTCCCAAAAGCGGGGCTGCTCATCTTCATTGCGTCCTTGGCTGGTCAAGTCGAATTGTACCGAGAGTTCGAGGCGCGGCTCGCCCCCAGCATGCGTCAGCCCCACCTGGCCGGCGACAAGGTCTTCGTCGACTACTCCGGCAAGACGCTGCCCATCCGCGATCCCGCCACCGGCGCCGTGCGGTCCGCCCAGCTCTTCATCGCCGTGCTGGGCGCCTCCAACTACACCTACGCCGAGGCGACCTGGACCCAGACACTGCCCGACTGGATTGGGGCGCATGTCCGCATGTTCGAGGACCTCGGCGGTTGCCCACGCCTGATCGTGCCGGACAACCTGAAAAGCGGCGTCCTCAAGGCTTCCTTTTACGACCCGGAGCTCAACCGCAGCTACGCCCACATGGCGCACGCCTACAGCGTCGGCATCCTGCCGGCGCGTCCGCGTCGCCCGCGTGACAAGGCCAAGGTGGAAGCCGGTTACGCATCGCCCAGTACTTCATCCTCGGCCGGCTGCGCAATCTGCCGTTCTTCTCCCTGGCCGAGGCCAATGGCGCGATCGACCGGGTGCTGGAGGACCTTAACACACGGCCCCAGCGCCGCCTCGGGCTCAGCCGCAAGGAGCTGTTCGAACAGCTCGATCGGCCGGCGCTGCGGCCGCTGCCCGACACGCCCTACGAATACGCGGAGTGGAAGCTCGTGCGTGTCGGCCCCGACTACCATGTCGAGGTCGCCGGCTTCCACTACTCGGTACCGGCGACACTGATCCGCCAGCAGATCGACGCGCGCCTCACTGCCACCACCGTGGAGTTCTTCCACTGCGGCCAGCGGGTCGCCGCCCATGCCCGCCGGCACGGCGGCGAGCGCCACAGCACCGTTCCCGAGCACATGCCGGCGGCACACCGCCGCTACGCCGAGTGGAGCCCCGAGCGTTTCGAGCGGGACGCCGGCGACCTCGGCCCCAACACTGTGGCGTTGATCCGCGCCATTCTCGCCAGCCGGCCACACCCAGAACAGGGCTTCCGCACTTGCCGTGGCGTCCTGAAGCTGTTCCGCGGCCCCAACCGGGCCCGCGCCGAGGCGGTGAGTGCCCGGGCGCTGGAGATCGGCGCCACCACCGCCGACAGCATCGCCTCGATCCTGCGCAACAACCTGGATCGGGTTCGCTCTCCGACCCGCCCGGAGGCGCCGACGCTGGACCACGCCAACATCCGCGGCTCGCGGTACTTCCATTAGGAGCCTACCATGCTTTCCCATCCCACCTTCGACCAGCTCAGCGACCTGGGGCTGCACGGTATGGCCAAGGCGCTGCGCGAGATGCAGACCAACCGCGAGGCCGGCACCCTCAGCCATGAGGAATGGCTGGGTGTGCTGCTCGATCACGAGGTGACGCTGCGCCGGCAGAAACGTTTTGAAGCCCGCGCCAAGAGCGCCCGGCTGCGCCATCCCGCCGTGATCGAGGATGTTGATTTCCGGGCGCCGCGTGGGCTGGACCGCGCGCTGCTCCAGAAGCTGGCGACCTGCCGATGGATCCACGACCACCAGAACGTGATCATCACCGGGCCGACCGGTATCGGCAAATCCTGGCTGGCCTGCGCGCTCGGCCACCGTGCCTGCCGCGAGAACCTATCGGTACTCTACCAGCGCATGCCTCGGCTGTTCGAGACCCTGGCCCTGGCACACGGCGACGGCCGTTACGCCCGCCTGATGCGCGGCTTCGCCCGAGTGCGGCTTCTCATCCTGGACGACTGGGGGCCAGAGCCGCTGAACGCAGAGCAGCGCCGCGATCTGCTCGAGATCGTAGAGAACCGCTACAACGCCGGCTCTTTGCTGATCACCAGCCAAATCCCCACGGACCGCTGGCACGAACTCATCGGGGATCCGACTCTCGGGGACGCGATCTTGGACCGCATTCTTCACAACGCCTACCGCATCGATCTTACCGGAGATTCAATGCGCAAGCCGCGGCGTCCGCCAACCCTGGCCGACGGAGAGTGACGAGACCGCCGGGCGCCCCCGGAGCTCCACAGGCACCTCCCAGGCAAGCCGGCCGCTCTCCAGCGTGATGAGGCGCGCTCGCGACCGGCTTGCCCGGGGCCCTCCTGTGGATTCCGGGGACGCCCTCTACCTCGACATGATCATGGCGGCTTGACCCGACGCCATGCTCATGCGACACGAAAAACGCCTCGCGGGGATACGCCACCCCGGCCGCGTTCCTTCGGAACCCTGGCCGGCTTCAGTTCGGAACGGTGGCCGCCTTCAAATCGGAATACCCGGCCGGCTTCATCGGAATCTGCACCCATCTCCACGGCGACGACCGAAAGCACGGTCCAGCGACTGCTGCACCGGCGCATGGGCGCCAATCAGCAGATGCGGTGGTCGCCGCGTGGCGCTCACCGCATGCTGAAGGTCCGCACCGCAGTGATGAACGGGACGTTCGCCGCGGATTACGCCGCCGCCGCTCCATAGCAGTATGCCGGCACCAGAAGAAGCTGAGACAGACGGCATGCCTGTTGTGCCCAGGTTTGGCCGTCAAGATGCCCACAAGCCTGTCAGAACCAAGTGACCAAATGACGATGATGCCCAGGTCAACCAAAATCGGTGTAAAATGGAATGAGTCTGGGGCAGACATTGCCCCCAGGAGGTAAGGAGAAGCAATGTTTGTCGTGAGTGAGGAGAAGCGGTTTGCCATCCATCAGGCATTCGAAGCCGGGGGTGAGTGGGCTGCTGTGGCCGAACTGCGTCGGTACTTTCCACTCCAGCGCAATGAGGATGCGCTGTCAGCCGTGCGGGCGATCGTGCGATGGCCCTCAGAGGCGTCATTGTCCAACCGCGACACCCGCCGCAAGTCGGCTCCGCCGGGCTCTCGGCCGGCCGCACGCAACGAGCAGACCTCTCCTGGAAGCACGGAGAACAAGGCAACAGAGACGCTTGAGCGCAACGCTGACCTTGTTGGAAACAGCCAGTGGAGGCCGGCGACCTATGAGGCTGTTGCCGCTGATCCCACCGGCGGCGAGGGTACGATAACCATCATGCTTTCCGGTGAGGTGTGCGGCGCCTTCGGGATCGATCAACGTGTTGCGGAAGATAAGGCAACGGTTTGGGTGGTTACACATCTGTTGACCGGGCAGCGTCTCCCCCGCGAATTCCTGACGCATGAGGCAGCAATGGCCTGTGTGCAGAAGCTACAGGGGCTCCGCTGCTGGAACCGCGGCAATGCTACAGCAATGCTGAGCCATCCCGATACCCACCTTGCCCAACGTATTCTGTTGGCTGCACCAGACAGCCGCGAGACGTGAAAGGGTGCCGTTAGCAATTCTGCCGTCCAGAAACGACCGCACCTTGCCTGCAGTGGACGACAAGAGCACCACACTTCAGAGGGGGAAGGGTAGGGGCTGTACTGCCCAACCGCGCTCTGGGGAAGAGCTCGAGGTCATCAAAGAACGGCTCTTCAAAATGTGCTGGGTCGGGTTGCGATTATGAAGATTGCCGCCGCAGTGAGAAGGGCAAGATCACACCTTCATCACCATCGAGAATTGGAGCGGACATGACTGGCGGCCACAAATGGGCGTTCAAGACGAAGCTCCGAGCACGCGCATTTGGATGGCGCGGGTCTCAAACTGCTGCTGCGCGCTTGAAGGAGGCGGTGACCGAGATCAAGATCGTCGGCAAGTCTAATCCGTTGGCGGCAGGGGAGGGCGCCCTCGCGCTTATCGAGCGGCTGTGGCCCGCCTTCGAGCAGATCGATACCTCCTCGGGCGCCTTGGGTAGCGCTGTCAACAATGCACTCGGCGTGCTGATTCCGATCCTTATTGTGGCACCGGCCGATCCCAAGACCCGCGCAAAATGGCTGGAGCGCCTATACCAAGCCGTGCTTGATGACGGAGTGCAGTATCTGTTTCCGGTTGAGCAGCTTTGGGGGGAGATCGCTGTCTATCCTGAACTTATGAACAAGTACGCCGACCTTCTCACGCCGTCCCTGCAGCGGGTCTGGTCCGATAGCATGCCCGGCGGCTATCTTGTCGGCGGAACAATCGGTTTGTCTTGTTTGCTCGAGGTCGGGCGGTATGGTGACCTGTTGGATCTGCTCGCGACCTCCCGTCACCGCTCCTGGTCGGATCATTGGTTCGGCGCCGAGGCACTGGCACGCCAGGGGCTGGTTGATGCCGCCATCGCCTACGCGGATGGCTGTCGTGATCCGAAGCTCCGCAGCTATGATGAGAGGGCGATTGACCGCTTCTGCGAGGCGCTTTTGCTCCGATCGGGCCGGGCAGACGACGCCTACCGGCGCTATGGACTTCGCACCGGCGTGGGATCTACCTACCTGGCGATCTTCCGCGACACTGTGCGCAGCTACCCCGGTCGGGACAAGCGCCAGCTCCTCCTTGACCTCATTCAGACCCGCGGGGACGCGGGCAAGTGGTTCGCGGCGGCCAAGGACGCCGGTTTCCTCGACATCGCGCTGGAGTGTGCCAGGTCGATGAGCGCCGAACCGGCGACCTTGATCCGCGCCGTGCGAGACACTGTCGAACGGGAACCTGAATTTGCCGTTCAGGTCGCGCTGCTCGCGCTGCGCAGCCTTCTGGCTGGTGGTGGGTATGATCCGACCGTTATGGAACTGCATGCTGCGGTTGGTCATCTGATGGCGGTAGCGAGGCGGATCGGCCGTAAGGATTGGGCTTGGGAACAGCTACAGGCCATGGTGGCCGAACCATGCTCCCCAGGACGGGAACACATGCAAACGGCATTGAGGGCTGTGCTCCAGAGCGGAATACTGGCACCGGCAGCCGGAAACTGAGGCAATTCGAGAAGGGTTGAGACGTGGCGCCAGGGGAAGAACTCGAAATCTCGGTCGCGGCTGTCGAGGCTCTCGGCGCCCGTCGCCTGGCAGAGATCCTGGTTGGGCACGCTTGCCGGGACGCGGGGCTGCATCAAGCGCTACGGGTCGCCCTTGCTTCACACAACAGCGACGACCGACTGGTTCACACCCTGTGCGATGAACTCCAGCGGATCGAAGATGATCGCCGGTTCTACGGCTACCGCGAAAGTTCATCTCTGGCCGCCGACCTTGACCGCATCCGTGATGCCATTGTCCGGGACCTGCTGCCACGGCAGCCGGCGGCAGCTATCCAACTGCTCGACCGCTTCATCCGGCTCGACGCCACCGTATTTGATCGGTCCGACGACTCTGACGGCATGATCGGTGACGTCATCAAGCAGGCGGTCGACGATCTGGGGGCAGCCTGGGCAGTGATGCCCGACCGAGACCAAGTTCGCTTGGCGCATGAGGTCTTCGACATTCTCACCGTGGACGGCTATGGCGTTCATGGTGGTGTTGTCGGCGCCTTCAGGCAGGCGTTGGGGCAGGAAGGTCTGAGCGAACTCGAGCGCCTGATCCGCAAAGATTTAGACCGCTGCCGGGCCGAAGACCGGGAGGCACGGACGTGGCCTTTGATCCGCGGACTGCAGCAGATCGCCGATGCCCGTGGAGATGTCGACGGCTTCGTTGCCGCCCATCGGCTCGCCGGAACCGAAAATCAGGCCCTGAAGGACATCTGCGAGCGCTTGATTGAAGCAGGACGCGTAGCCGATGCCTTGACACGGGTGGAAGCAGCGGCGATTCCAGGTCACCGGCGATGGGAAGTCGATGACCTCCGCATCCGGTTGCTGGAACTCCTCGGTCGCCAAGAGGATGCCCAAGCGGTGCGCTGGCAGATGTTCTCCAGTAATCTTTCCGAGCATACCCTGCGCGCGTACCTCGCTCATCTGCCAACCGATGAGCATGAGCGGGTGCGCGCGACGGCGGTGGGAATGGCCCGCAGGCATCGTGAACCGCATGCCGCGCTCAACCTGCTGATCACTCTCGATCAGGATGCGGCAGCGAACCTGGTGCTCACCCGCATCAGCGAGTTGAATGGTGATCACTATTTCAGCTTACGACCTGCCGCCCAGGCATTGGAAGCCAATCACCCCCTCGCCGCCACTCTGCTCTACCGGTGCATGGGCGACGCTGTCCTGGCGCGGGCGCAATCCACGCAGTATGAGCACGCTGTCCGTGATCTCGTCGCGGCCAAGCGATTGGCTTTAACTGTTGGTGATTGGATCAATCATCCATCTCAGGAGGCTTACCAGGAGCAGATCGTCGCCCGCCACCGGCAGAAACGGACCTTCTGGAACCTGATGAAGGCTGCTGGACTGAACTGGAGAGGGTAGGGGGCCAAACTCGATCCCGTGTGTAGCGATTATCCTCGACGGTGGCTTGCGAAATGCTCGGGCCCGCGCAATGAGCGCGTGTACCATCGACGGCGGCGGCATTGTCGGTGTTCCAGGCGGTAGCTCCCTTCCAGCACGTCATCGACATTGGGTTCGACAGCGACTGGATGCGGCTTGAGCGTTAGTTTCTTTCGACAAGGAGAACGTCGATTCCGAGTATACCTCTGGGCGTTGGTGCAGAAATAGCCCTGGTACTCCTGGCTCCAACGATCCGGGCACAGATCGTGATAGGAGTTGCGGCGGATTTCCCGGTGGATGGTCGACCGGTGACGGCCCAAACCCTCGGCGATCGCCGTTACCGGCATCTTGGCGTCGCGCATGTCCTGGATGCGGCGGCACTCTGCGAAATCGATCTGCGAATAATACTGACCCATCAGCGCTCACGACCCGTAAAGCCTTGTGATTACAAAAAAGTTGCACTTCAGAATAGAACCTACCCCGCTTACAAACAAAAGACACATAAGATCAATTATGGAAATTAAAGCGTCGGCATGCGACATCGCATAGTTCTACAAATGCGAAACTTCACGTCCTGGATCATAGACCGTCAGGCTACGGGTAGCGTCTGTCAAAGTTGATGATTATCAAGTGACTTCAGCATCCTGGAGCCATATTGCACGGAAGTGATGAAGGCTCGAGATCACTCCCATCCCACCGTTGGTCATGCGGATCGGACGGAGTTCGAGCATCCAAGATCGATCAGGCGGTCAAGTACCGTGTCTCCGACGGCAACCTCCGATGTCTGCGCTGCATCGGAGCGCAAGCACGGCGCCAATCTAAGCCCGCTATTTGTTTATTATTTCTTGAAGTGTCTTGATTTTCGTGAGTATTTTTATTAAAGGATGGAGGCTTTTCATCAAACATCATGGTTGCCATGGCTCTGTAGTCCGCGCGAAGGTCCTTGATCCTCGTCTCGTGCGGCAAGAGCTGCAGCGTTCCTGGGCGGGCGGTATCGTAATTGGCCCAGCCGGAACGGAAGAACGTGGTTTTGTGCCTGGCGACCTGCGCGAGAAGCCCAAAGTCCATAGCGGCGATTTTGCCGTCGTCGGTATCGAGGAGCATGGCGAGATCGTAATAGTGCCTTGAGAAATATTGTGGTGTCGGCGATCCAGCGGGCCTGTGAGCCTCGGCATGCAACGCCGTCGCCTTCTCCCAGAAGGTGCGTCGAGCGGATAGAACGACGACAGTGCTGTCAGAGTCTTCGAAGAAGTCAGGAAAATCGTCCGCCGCATAGGGCCGGATGATCCGCTCTTCAATTGGCCAGGGATCGCCGCGAGCGCCGAATTCGAGCTTCACGCGGGGGGGGGGTGATGTACCCCATGCTCCTGTATTCAGTCGCTGTGAACGCGGTATGATAGTGGAAGTTCAATGTTTGGGCGTCGGCGGCATCGATCTCCAATGCCCATTCGTTATTAGTCGGTTCTCCAAGCTGTTTGATGATTGCAATACGAAGCGCAGGAAGAAGCTTCTCAGCAATGTGCAACTCGACGTCATGAGTTAGCTTGTCGATGAGCTGCCCCGCCTTCTTTCTACTCAGGCCTTCTTTCTCCGGATCTCGGTCCCCGGTGTAGCCGAGATCGGCCCGATCGAAAGACAGGTCGATATCTTCTGAGAAGCGACGGATGGCGTTGAAGGCCTTGGAGAGAGAGGTGCCGCCCTTGAACACGAGCGCCGCGGTATCGGCCGGCTGCTCAAAGAGACGGCGCTGTGTCCAGCAGACCCAGAAATCTTTCTCAATGATGGTATCCGCGACGCCGCGAGACGTGCCGGTCTCCCCGAATAGGGCGGCACGATCTTGGGCGGGAAGCAGAGCGACCTTATCCATCAACCTCACGTGACGACACGGTGTTTGCGATAGACACGAGCGTCGGCCGCATCCATGCAGGCGCCTGAACGGCTGTAGACGCAAGCGTCTTCTTATCCTTGGCCGAAAGGTGACGAGCCGCAACCTGCTCAACGTCGGCGGCACAGAAGACCCCGACATGACGCAAGGCTTGGACCACGGTGCCGGCCGCACTTCCCGGCGCGATGAGGTGCTTGGGCGAAGCGTGCCGAAGATCGACGACGCGCTTGCCCAGCACGACCCGACGGGAGGGGCCATTAGTGAGGTAGGTACTCTTTGCCGGAACCTGCGTCGACAGACCGAGCTCTTTGGCTGCACGAGCGCCGGCGACACCTGCACTTGCGAACCCGTCTCCCGCGCCAATGCGTGGGCCACATCATCCGGTGCCGGTGAAAGAGGGCCGAGCTTCGGATGAATCTTGGGAAAGTCGTATAGCCCCCGCGCCAGACGACGAAGCTGACCGCTTTTGGCCAGCCGCGACAGCGCCTGATCGATCGCCGACCGTCCTGCCACGTCCAAGAAGTCGCTCGGCGTGAAAACGCCACCACGCCCGCGGGCACGGGCGCGTTTCATGATCCGATCAGGAACCGATGTGGCTGTAGCTTTCATATGTCAGAAAATAGGCTGTTTTTTTTCTGACATTCAAGAGGTGGTCGGTTATGTGTAGCGTGCCCGGCTATCCCGCCCATGCGCAGGATAGAAGCCGGAATGGTGTGAACCAACATCCAAATCTGGGGCATTGCCGTGCGCCCTATTAGGTTGATGTTGCTAGGAAATCTACTTTAGCCGCGTTGGCAGCAGATCAAACGGATCCGCATTGCACGATCCAGCCGAGCAATCAAATCCAGCGTTTCGCCATCATCTCCTGATGCCCCGTGCTTTACGGCGTTGCGCGTCATACTCAACCTGGGTCAGCCGCCTGCCGTCTCCTTGGCGCAAACCTCGCTCATGGACCTACGCCTGGGTGCCGCGCGACTGCGCCAGGTCGGCTGCCGTGCGCTGCCGCTCGCCCCGCGCCAGCCCGGCCGACACCTGCTCGACCAGCTCTCCCCTACCCTGCGAGCGTGCCAGATCGTTCCAGTCGGTGCCGCGGTCCTCCGGCCGGAAGGTCGGTAGCAAAACCGTCCCTCCAACCCTGGCCGCCTCCTCCTCGGCCTTCTCCCGCCCGACGTTCGGCTTACCCTGGCGTTCCTTGGCGTGATCGTTGTCGCCGGCAATCACCAGCGGCTTCTCCGGATACGGCTGGCGCAGCGCCTCGGCCACCGGCCCAAGGTTGCCGGCGTTGAAGGCCACCGCCAGCCCAGTTTCCCGGTGCAGCGTCGCCGCGGTGGCATAGCCCTCCGCCACCAGCACCGCCTTTGAGGCCGCGGTATCCCCCGATCAGGAAGTGCCCCCCTTGGGTACGGGCATCCTTCTGAAAGCTCTTGCGCCCCTCCGCGGTGATCGCCTGCACTGACATCACCTTGCCGTCCATGTCCCGGATTGGCACCAGCAGGTTCCCCTCACGGTCCTGGCGCAAGCCGTAGGACGGCACATCCTTGGACCGCAGATAGAGATGATCGTCAGTCGCCGGCTCGGCCTGGGCAAGCCGCACCTCGGCGGCGTCCGCCGCCCGCTCCTGCACCAGCTCGCGCTCCTGCGCGCGGGTCTGCCGGCGCTGGGCCGCCTCCGCCGTCAGCCGGGCGCGGTCCTCTGGAGGGAACCATAAAGTGCAATTTGGGCTCTTTGATTTCATTGGAAAATCGGCCAAATCTGGAACCATAAAATGCACCGCCGGAACCATAAAACGGTCTCTGAAGACTGTTTTGGAACCATAAATTGGTTCAGTGAAAATTTAGGACGCACAATGCTTCAGTGTGAATTCTGTGCATGTTTTGTACACGCGTGACGGGAAGTCAGCTTCGCAGCGCTTGCTATTGTGATTCTGCATCTTGCCAAGGCGCCTGAATGCGCCGCGATCAGGCGCATCGGCAGCCCTCAAAGGCGCGGCCGCCCCGGGCGGAACTCCGCTTGAACTTCGGTGCAGGAGGCCGTGTAGGTCCCCCGGCGCCGCCTCACGGCCGGTTGATCTGCGCGGTCAGCGCCGCCGCTGCCTTGTCGGACAGGGGAACGTCGGCCGGCACCACCACGGCCTCCGGTGCGGGACCGCCTCCGATCCGGCCGAGCCGTCCGGTCACCCGAAACGCCACCCAGACCGCCGCGATACCGAACAGCACCGATCCCGCCGCCTGTCCGATCAGCACGCCCGGCGCCCCGCCCAACCAACCACCCGCCGCTACGAACGGCATGGTTCCCAGCGTCGCCCTGCCCCAGTTGAACCCGGTCGCCAGCAGGGGAAAGCCCAGATTGTTGAACGTGGCGTTGCCGACGAAGAGGAAGCCGACGAACAGGAACCCGCCGGCCACGGCGGTGCAGAACAGGCGGACCAGATCGGCCGACACTCCCTCGGCGGAAAAGGCGATCACCACCCAATCACGGGCAAGGAACAGGCCCAGCCAGACCGCGAGCACCCAGAGGACGATCAGCGCCAGGCTAGCCAGCAAGGTCGCCCGCACCCGGTCGAGACGGCCTGCGCCGAGATTCTGTGCCAGGATCGGGCCGACCGCGCCGGTCAGTGCGAAGATCGTGCCGAATGCGACCGGAACCATGCGGTCGACGATGGCCGCCCCGGCGACTGCCGCATCGCCGAAGCGGGCCATGCTGGTGGTGACGTAGACGCCGGCGACCGGGGTGGCGAGATTGGTCAGGACCGCCGGACCGGCGATGCCGACCAGTGTCCCGGCATCCTTCACCAGCCCGGTCCAGCTCGGGGCGGCGAGCAGCCGGTGCACCCGCGCCACACCGTGCCAGCCGACGGCGGCGAGCAGGCAGCGCGACAGCACGACCGTCACCGCTGCACCGATCAGGTCCAGCCGCAGGCCGAAGATCAGGACCGGGTTCAGCGCCGAGTACGCATCCGGTGAGTGCCGCGGTCAGGCTGCCTTCCAGTTCCAGGGCAGCAGTTCGTGCAGACGGTTCTGCGGCAGGTCGGCGATGCGGGCCAGTACGTCGGCGAGCCACGCCTGCGGGTCAACGTCGTTCAGCTTGGCTGTGGTGATCAGGCCGTACATGATGGCGGCCCGGTGGCCGCCGCGATCGGAGCCGCAGAACAGCCACGCCTTTCTGCCCAAGGCAATCCCGCGCAGGCCGCGTTCGGCGGCGTTGTTGGTCAGGCACAGCCGGCCATCGCCGAGGAAGCGGGTGAAGCCGTCCCAACGGGTCAGCATGTAGTCCATCGCCTTGGCCACAGGGGCATGGCGGGAGAGCCGGGCACGCTCCGTCCGCATCCAGCCCTCCAGCGCGGCTACCAGGGCGATGCCGTGCTCCTGGCGGGCCGCCCGCCGCTCGGCCGCCGGCTTGCCGTTCAAGGCGCGCTCGAGATCGAAGAGGGCGTCGATGCGCCTCATGGCCTCCAGCGCCAGCGGTGAGATCGGCGGGGCGTCCTTGCCGCGTTTGGTGTTCGCGGCGATGTCGGCCAACTTGAAGAAGCCGCGCCGGGCATGCGCCCAGCACAGCGCGGCATGGATCGGCCCCGGCCGACGGTCGGGCTCGTACAGCCGGTTGTAGCCGGCGAACGCATCGGCCTGCAGCCAGCCGGTGAAGCCGGCCAGGTGCCGTTCGGGATGCTCGCCCTTACGGTCGCGCGAATAGTGAAACAGCGCCGCCGGTGGGGCTTGGCCGGCGAACGGCCGGTCATCGCGCACATACACCCACAGCCGCCCGGTGTCGGTCTTGCCCTTGGCCACCAGCACGGGCACCGGCGTATCGTCGCCATGCAGCCGCCCGGCCGCCATCACATGCGCGGCGATCAGGTCGTGCAGCGGCTTCAGCACCGCCGCGGCGGTGCCCACCTGGTCGGCCAGGGTGGACAGGCTGAGCGGCACGCCCTCCCGTGCGAAGCGTTCTGCCTGCCGGTTCAGCGGCTGATGCTGGCCGAACTTCTCGAACAGGAGAGTGGCCAGCAGGTTGGGGCCGGCCCAGCCCCGCGGGGTGGCGTGGAACGGCGCCGGCGGCTGGCTGATCGTCTCGCAGGCCCGGCAGGAGAACCGCTCGCGCACCGTCTGGATCACTTTCCACTGGCGCGGGATCACCTCCAGCGTCTCGGTGATCGTCTCGCCCAGCTTGCACAGCTTGTCCGAGCCGCAGCACGGGCAGCTCGCCGGAGCCGGCACAACGACGCGCTCGCGCGGCAGGTGGTCGGGAAAGGGCTGGCGCGATGGCCGTTTGCGGGTGAAGGCCGCCACCGCGGTAGTTTTGGCGGCGGCCTGCTCGGCCGCCAACTCGTCCTCGCTGGCCGTCGCTTCCAGTTCTTCGAGCTGGAACTCCAGCTGGTCCAGCAGGCGCGCCTTGCGCTCGGAGCGTGTGCCGTAGAGCTCACGCCGGAGCTTCTCGATTTCCAGCTTCAGGCTGGCGATCAGCGCCTCGGTGTTCGACGCCATCGCCCTGGCCCGGGCCGCTTCGGCTTCGGCCGCGTCCGCCCGCGCCTCGGCCTGTGCCAAGGCGGCACGCAAGAGGGCAATATCGTCGGACAGCTTGGCGGTCATAACGCCAGTTTACCTGGGATCGCGCCGTCGAGCCGCCGCAATCCCCCCTGAACCGGCCCGTCGATTCACCGTGTCGCAGTCACCCCGCGGCCTCGGGCCGCCAAGTCTTCTGCGGGTTGCGCCAGTCGATGCCTTCGAGCAGATAGCCCATCTGCCCGACCGAGATCGACACCGCGCCATCCGCCGGCGTGGGCCAGATGAACCGGCCCCGCTCCAGCCTCTTCATGAACAGGCAACTGCCCTGGCCGTCATGCCAGATGATTTTCACCAGATCGCCGCGGCGCCCGCGGAAGATGAAGAGATGGCCGCTGTGCGGGTCTTGGGCGAGGCGTTCCTGAACCAGCAACGCCAAGCTCGCCCAACCTTTGCGCATGTCGGTGTGCCCGGTGGCCAGCCACACCCGCACCCCGCTCGGCACCGGGATCATGCCAGGGCGCCGAGGACGGCCGCCGCCAGGGCCGGATCGACTGGCCCTTCCAGACGCAGGCGTGCCCCGCTCGGCAGGATGACCTCGAGGACTGCCGGGCTTATCGCAGGCCTTGCCGGTGGCGGCAACGCTCCAGGGGGCTCTCCGACCAGCGGTTCCGTTACGGTCGGCTCCGGCGTGATGGTCACCGCGACGAAACCGGACGGTTCGGCCACGACGGTCCCGCTGGACTGCATCAGCCCTCGCCAACGGTAAAGCAGGCTTTCGTGCACGCCCAGCCGGCGGGCCGCCTCCGTCACCACTACGACGGATAGTGTCCGCGAACGTGGTGGAAATTTGGTGATCGCCCGGGGGTGGGGCATGCCCCACCCCCGGGAGGCGGCTCGCGCGAAAGAGGTGGTCATTGGGCTGGTCGGCTAGAGTGGAGTTGCGACACTTCCTCTTGCCCGAAGGACCACCCCAATGACCGAGGACGGTATGGCACTGGCAGACCTGCTCCAGAAGGCCGGCGACGGCGATTTTCTGCGCGCCGTCGCCGAGACGGTGCTGCAGATGCTGATGGAAGCCGACGTCGAAGGCCAGATCGGCGCTGGGCGTCACGAACGGAGCGCCGAGCGGCAGACCTACCGCAACGGTTACCGCGACCGGGCACTGGATACGCGCCTGGGCACGCTGAACCTGCGCATCCCCAAGCTGCGCCAGGGCAGCTACTTCCCGCCCTTCCTGGAGGCCCGCAAGACCAGCGAGAAAGCCCTGGTGGCGGTGATCCAGGAAGCCTGGATCGGCGGTGTCTCGACCCGCCGCGTTGACGAGTTGGCCCAGGCGATGGGTCTGTCGGGGATCTCGAAGTCGACGGTCTCCAAGCTGTGCCGAGACATCGACGAGCGGGTCAACGCCTTCCTCGACCGTCCGCTGGAGGGCGACTGGCCTTACCTGTGGCTGGACGCCACCTACCTCAAGCAGCGCGAGGGTGGACGCATCGTCTCCGTCGCCGCCATAATCGCCGTGGCCGCCAACACCGAGGGCAAGCGCGAGATCGTCGGCCTACACATCGGCCCTTCGGAAGCCGAGGTGTTCTGGAGCGATTTTCTCAAGAAACTCAAGGGCCGCGGCCTGAAGGGCGTGAAGCTGGTGATTTCCGATGCCCATGAAGGCCTGAAGGCCGCCATTGCCCGTGTCATGGGCGCCACTTGGCAGCGCTGCCGAGTCCACTGGATGCGCAACGCGCTCGCCTATGTACCCAAGGCCCAGAACTCCATGGCCGCCGCCGCTCTGCGCCAGGCCTTTCTCCAGCCCGACGCCGAAGCCACTCACCAAGCCTTCCGCCATATCGCCGAGCAGATGTGCGACCGATGGCCCAAGCTGGCCTCCTTCATGGACAGCAGCGAGCATGACGTGCTTGCCTACATGGGTTTTCGGGCCCAGCATCGCACCAAGCTGCACAGCACCAACACTTTGGAACGCTTGAACAAGGAGGTCAAACGCCGCGCCGACGTCGTCGGCATCTTCCCAGGAGAGTCCTCGATCATCCGACTGATCGGCGCGGTGCTCCTCGAACAGAATGACGAATGGCAGACCCAGAACCGCTACATGCAGGTCGAGGCCATGGCCGTGCTGACGCCGGCCAGTGAAAGCCAACCGGCCATCACCTTTCCACCCAAGGCCGCCTGAACAATGGCCACCTCAGCCGGTACACGAATTTCCACCATCTTGACGGACGCTATCCGATGGCACGCCGCCCCGTGGCGGGCGGCGTCCAGGCGGCGATTGCTTCCGGCGACACCCAAATCGTCAGGTCTCCTCTCCGCCGAAGCGCCGCATCGTAAGCCGCCCACCTCTCAACCTGAAGGCGGACCTTTGGGATCTTGTGACGTCGGCTCTCGTTGCCTTTGTACGGCATCCGGGGCTCGGCTTCAGCGAGGCCGCTTTCCTACCTCGCAGTCCTGCCGCAGTCTATCTCCCGCCGATTTATGCGCCGAAGTCACAGAGCCGGGGTAGGTTCTATTCTGAAGTGCAACTTTCATGTAATCACAGTGGATTACGGGTGGTGAGCGCTGATGGGTGAACATTATTCGCAGATCGATTTTGCCGAACGCCGCCGCATCCAGGATATGCGCGACGCCAAGATGCCGGTGACGGCGATCGCCGAGGCTTTGGGCCGTCACCGGTCGACCATCCACCGGGAAATCCGGCGCAACTTCTATCACGACCCGTTTCGAGATCGCTGGGGCAAAGAGTACAAGGGCTACTTCTGCACCAGCGCCCAGAAGTATGCCCGTGATCGACGCTCTCGGCGTAGATTAAAACTGACGCTCAAGCCGGTTCTGCGCGACCAGGTGATCGCCAGGCTGCGGGAGGGCTGGTCGCCACAACAGATTGCTGGCCGCCTCAAGCTGGATGCTTCTGATGGCGCGACAGTGTCGCACGAGACGATTTACCGCTTCATCTACGGTCCAGAAGGCCGAACCCTTAATCTCTATGCGCTTTTGGCCGTCGCCCGGCGTCGGCGTCGCAAGCGCATGGGGCGCAAACCACGCAACAGTCCGATCCCCGCTGAGCGCTCAATCGCCAATCGTCCGGCCGAGGTGGAGACCCGGCAGAGTTTCGGGCACTGGGAATGTGACTTGGTGATCTTCAGCCCTCAGTTCGGCAAATCCAACATCACGTCTCTTCAGGAACGTCAGAGCCGATACCACATCCTCATTGCCAATGAGGATCGCCGCTCAGCCGAGGTGATTAGCCGGATCGCAACGGTGCTTGGCAAATTTCCACATTATGCATGCCAGACCATTACTTTTGACCGGGGAACGGAGTTCCTGTCATACAAAAGCCTATCGTTGGACAGTTATTTTTGCAATACGCACAGCCCCTGGCAAAAGGGTGGTGTTGAGAATGCCAACGGACGTTTGCGGCGATATTTGCCTCTGGGCGTCCCTGTAGCGGAGCGCAATGGCTCAGCACTTGCCGCCCTCGCCAAGCGGCTCAACGATACGCCACGCCGCTGCCTTGACTACAGGACGCCAGCCGAAGTCTTTGCGGCCAATCTGGCGGCTTCGAAGATCGGGCGGTGAATACCAGCTACGCCTGATCCAACTTATACCGGCTCACGCCTGAACTGACTCTCGGGTCGCAGGGGCTTCCCAAATTATAGCGAGCATGATTCACTGAAGCTC
>NZ_VTTK01000065.1:0-19401 GCF_008365135.1 Azospirillum sp. Sh1
GCGCCTCGTTCAGCGCCCCGCCGTCGGTGGAGCGGTTTATAGGCGCCCTCCCCCAAACCACGCAAGCGCTTTTTTCACCACCCATGACGATTTTTTGGCCGGGGTCCACCGGGCTTCATTCCGGCTCAATCGTTGAAAGGTATGACCTTTTGACCATAGGATTGTTCAAATTCCATAGTGAGCGGCCATGCCCGTCGAATTTGAAAGCGTCGTCACCGTCAGCGCGGCAAAGCAGATCGCCGACAGCCTGCGCGCCGCCATCATGGACGGCCGGCTGAAGGTGGATGAGCGGCTGCCGACCGAAGAGGAACTGGCCCAGCGTTTCAAGGTGTCTCGCCCAACCGTGCGCGAAGCCTTGAAACGTCTGGCTGCCCAGCATCTGATCCGATCCCGCCGTGGTCCGACCGGCGGCAACTTCGTCGCCAGTCCGGCACCGGAAGATGCGGCGCGGTCACTGGCAAACGCCACCACATTGATGGTCGCGGTCGGCGATATCGGCCTGGACGACATGGCGACGGCGCGGCTGGAACTGGAGAGTGTCTGCTGTCGGCTGGCGGCGATGCGGGACGATCCGGCTCTGGTCGCGCCCCTGGAGGCAATGCGGGAGGAGTTGGCGCGGCAGCGCGACGCAGCTTTGTCGGACGAAGAGTTCTGTGCGTCGGATGTCCGGTTCCACCGCGCGCTGGTGGAGGCCGCCGGCAACGCCCTGCTGTCTTACCTGATGCATGCGGTGGTCGAGGCGCTGCAGCCGGTCAGCAACATGATCATCTATCGGGTGCGCGAGCGTGAGGCCATCGTCGGCTTTCACGCCCGCCTGTTGCTCGCGCTGCAAAGGCGAGATGCCGAGGCCGCGACGGCGGCGCTCGGCGATCTGGTCGCCTACACCCGCGACCGCCACCGGGAGGCGCTCGAAAAGCGGGCCGAGCGCCCCCGTTAACAGAGGTTCAGCCGATCGCCCGCAGATGACGGACCGGCCGGCCGGGGGATGCCGCCTCGGCCGCCGCGACGATGCCGTGGGCGTCGATGCCGTAATGGCGGTAGAGGTCGGCGATGGTGCCGGTCTGGCCGAAATGCTCGACTCCGAGCGCCCGCGTGCGGTGGCCGGCGACGGACCCGAGCCAGCTCAGGGTCGCCGGATGGCCGTCGACCACGGTGACCAGCGCGCAGTGGGGCGGCAGCCCGTCCAGCAGCCGCTCGATATGGCCGCGGGCATGGCCGAGGCCGCGTTCGCGCGCCCGCTGGGCAGCGCTCCAGCCTGCGGACAGCCGGTCGGCGGACGTCACCGCCAGCAGGCCGACATCGCGCCGGTCCTCCCCCAGCATGCCGACGGCGGCGATGGCCTCCGGCGCGACGGAGCCGGTGTAGGCGATCACCACCTGGGCGTTCGGCCCCGGCCGGCGCAGCCAATAGGCGCCGTCGACGATATCATGGGCGAGATCCTCGTCCATCGTTCGGGTCGGCTGCTCCAAAGCGCGGGAGGACAGTCGCAGATAGACCGAACCGCCGGTCTCGTCGCGCAGCCAGTTGCGCTCGCTGGGGCTCCCCTCCCCGTCCCGCTGCATATAGTCGAAGGCCCACCGCATCACCACGGCCAGTTCGTCGGCGAAGGCCGGTTCGAAATAGGCCAGCCCGTCCTGCGCCATGCCGACCAGAGGCGTGGCGATAGACTGGTGCGCCCCGCCCTCCGGTGCCAGCGTGATGCCGGACGGCGTCGCCACCAGCATGAAACGGGCATCCTGATAGCAGGCATAGTTGAGCTGGTCGGCTCCGCGCATGATGAACGGATCGTAGACGGTGCCGATCGGCAGCAGCCGCTCCCCGAACAGGCTGTGCGACAGGCCCAGCGCCGACAGCAGGATGAACAGGTTGGACTCGGCGATGCCCAGCTCCAGATGCTGGCCCTTCGGCGAGAATTCCCAGCTGTAGGTGGAGGGAATGCGTTCCTTCTTGAACAGGTCGGCCATCTCGCTCTTGGCGAACAGGCCACGGCGGTTCACCCAGGCGCCGAGGTTGGTCGAGACGGTCACGTCGGGCGCAGTGGTGACGATGCGTTCAGCCAGCGGCGAGCGCTCCCGTCCGATCTCGTTCAGGATCAGGCCGAAGGCAGCCTGGGTCGACAGGCTCTTCTGCGTCGGAACCGCCAGCGCCGCCGGCACCGAGACGGCCGGGGCTTCGAAACGGCGGCGGCCCTTCTGCGCGAAGGGAACACGGCGCAGGAAGTCCTCCAGGGCGGCCTCCGGCAGGGAGAGGCCTTCGAAACGGTCCCACTCATGGCCTTGACGGACCTTGTTGGCGGCGCGGAAGCCATCCATCTGTTCGCGCGTCAGCAATCCTGAATGGTTGTCCTTGTGGCCGGCCAGCGGCAGGCCGAAGCCCTTGACGGTGTAGGCGATGAAGCAGACCGGCCGGTCGTGGGTCCTTGCCTGGGCGAAGGCCTCCAGCAGCGAGGGCAGGTCATGGCCGCCGAGATTGCCCATCAGCCGGGCCAGTTCCTCGTCGCTGCGGCGCTCGATCAGGCGGGTGACGTCACCCTGGTCGCCCAACTCGTCCATCAGGCGGCGGCGCCATGCGGCTCCCCCCTGATAGGTCAAGGCCGAATAGAGCTGGTTGGGGCAGGTGTCGATCCACTGGCGCAGGCGTTCGCCGCCCGGCTCCTTGAACGCCTCCTGCATCAGCGTGCCGTATTTCAGGATCACCACGTCCCAGCCGAAGGCGCGGAAGATGTTCTCCAGCCGCTCCCACAGCCCTTCGCGGATCACCGCGTCCAGGCTCTGGCGGTTGTAGTCGACGATCCACCAGGTATTGCGCACGCCATGCTTCCAGCCCTCCTGCAGGGCTTCGAAGATGTTGCCCTCGTCCATCTCGGCGTCACCGACCAGCGAGACCATGCGGCCTTCCGGCAGGTCGCCAGCCCAGCCCTTGGCCTTCAGGTAATCCTGGACCAGCGAGGCGAAGAGAGTCTGCGCCACCCCCAGCCCGACCGAGCCGGTGGAGAAATCGACGTCGTCCACGTCCTTGGTGCGGGACGGGTAGGACTGGGCGCCCTTGTAGCCGCGGAAATTCTCCAGCTTCTCCCGCGTCTGGTTGCCCAGCAGATATTGGATGGCGTGGAAGATCGGGCTGGCATGGGGCTTCACCGCCACCCGGTCTTCCGGGCGCAGGGCCGAGAAATAGAGCGCCGTCAGGATGGTCGACATCGAAGCGCTGGAGGCCTGATGACCGCCGATCTTCAGTCCGTCCAGGTTGGGACGGACGTGGTTGGCATTGTGGATGGTCCAGGACGCGAGCCAGAGTACCTTGCGTTCCAGCTCGGCCAGGCAGGCGAGATCGGCGGAGGACGGCTGGTTCGCGGTCATGGGTCTGCTCCCGAACGAGGGTTATGCCACAGGATTTATGTTCGAAGACCTTATCATTTGTGATCCGGCAGATGCTTGCGAAGTGGCGCCGGCCGCGGTTCCGCTTTAGCATCGAATGCCAGGATTGCACGGGAAACAGCATTCGATGCCAAAACATCCGTTAGACCGCATCGACCGCAAGATTCTGGCGGCACTTCAGCAGGACGGCCGGCTCCCCAACAACGAACTGGCCGAACGGGTCGGGCTATCGCCCTCCCCCTGCCTCCGGCGCGTCAAGGCGCTGGAGGAGGCGGGGGTGATCGCCCGCTATGTGGCGCTGGTCGATCCGGCCTCCGTCGCCCTGCCGGTCAACATCTTCGTCAATGTCAGCCTGGAGCGGCAGGTGGAGGCGCGGCTCGACGGGTTCGAGGCGGCGGTGATGGCGCGGCCGGAGGTGCTGGAATGCTATTTGATGACCGGCGACGCCGATTACCTGCTGCGGGTGGTGGTGCCGGACCTTGCCAGCTATGAACGGTTCCTGAAGGAACATCTGACCCGCATTCCGGGCGTCGCCAGCATCCGCTCCAGCTTCGCCCTGAAGCAGGTGCGCTACCGCACCGCCCTGCCGCTGGAGCATCTGGGGGAATAGAGCGTCACGCTTTGGTCGTTGCCGGTTTGGCGCGGCTGCCGATCATCGGCACCAGCAACGCCGCGAGCAGGCAGAGAGCGCCGGCGGTGGCAAAGGCCGGCAAATAGCTTTGAAGAGCCGTGCGCGACAGACCGGCGCCGAAGGCCGCGACAGCGGCACCCAGCTGGTGACCGGCGAAAACCCAGCCGAAGACGAGGTTGGCTCGTTCCCGGCCGAAGCGTTCCGCCGTCAGGCGCACCGTCGGCGGAACGGTGGCGATCCAATCCAGGCCATAGAAAACGGCGAAGAGCGACAGGCCGTAGAGGGTGAAGTCCGAGTAGGGCAGATAAAGCAGCGACAACCCGCGCAGGCCGTAATACCAGACCAGGAGCCAGCGGTTGTCGTAGCGGTCGGACAGCCAGCCGGACCCGACGGTGCCGATGAAGTCGAAGATTCCCATCACCGCCAGCAGACCGGCCGCCTGCACCTCCGGCACGCTGAAATCGACGCAGAGCGGGATCAGGTGGGTCTGGATCAGGCCGTTGGTGCTGGCGCCGCAGATGAAGAAGGTGGCGAACAACACCCAGAAGGTCCGCGTCACCGCGGCCTCGCGCAACGCCCCCAGCGCCGCCGGCAGGATGGCGCCGGCCGGGGCGGCCGGCGGCGCGCTCCCGACCTCGCCGAAGGCGGACAGGCCGAGGTCGGCAGGACGATCGCGCATCAGCGCCAGCATCGCCAGGGCGGCCACCGCAATCAGGCCGCACAGCAGGGCGATGGCGCTACGCCAGCCATAAGCCTCGGTCAGCATCGACAGCAGGGGCATGAAGACCAGTTGCCCGGTGGCGGAACTGGCGGTCAGCAGCCCGATCACCAGCCCGCGGCGGGCGACGAACCAGCGGGTGGCGATGGTGGCGCCCAGCACCATCGCCGTCAGGCCGGTGCCGAATCCGACGACGAATCCCCACAGCAGAATCAGTTGCCAGACCTCCCGCATCGCCAGCGAGGCGAACAGGCCGCCGCCGACCAGCGTCAGGGAAGACAGCACCATGCGGCGAACGCCGAAGCGGTTGATCATAGCGGCGGCGAAGGGACCCATCAGCCCGAACAGCAGCAGGCGGATCGCCATCGCCAGGGAGATGTCGGCGGTGTCCCAGCCGAATTCCCGCTGAAGCGGCAGCAGAAGGACGCCGGGCGCGCCCACCGCCCCGGCGGACACCAGCATGGACAGGAAGGTGACGGCAACGACGACCCATCCATAATGGATGTCGCGGCGGGCCAGCGTGGCGGCGAGGGGAGTGGACAGCATCGGCTCGTAACTCCGGTAACCAACCTTGTTATTGCGCGGTCACGCCGCCGTCGATGTTGATCGACTGGCCGGTGACGAAGCCGGCGGCATCGGAGCAGAGCCAGAGCACCGCTGCGGCAACCTCCTCCGGACGGCCGACGCGGCCGACGGGATGGCGCGGACCCATCACCGCCTCCACCTGCTCGGCGCCGCCGAAGGAAGCCTGGGTCATCGGCGTCTGGATGATCGCCGGGCAAACGGCGTTGACGCGCACGCCGAAGGCCGCGACCTCGATGGCCGCGGTGCGGGTCAGCCCCTCCACCGCCGCCTTGCTGGCGGAATAGGCGGCGTTGCCGGCCATGCCGATCTGCCCCAGCACCGATCCGGTGTTGACGACGGCGCCGCGGCCCTGGCGGCGCATGATCGCCAGCTCATGCTTCAGGCAGAGCCAGACGCCCTTCACGTTGACGGTCAGCATGCGGTCGAAGGCGGCCTCCTCCATGTCGGTCAGCGGCGCGACCTGATGGATGCCGGCATTGTTGAAGGCGGCGTCGAGCCGGCCATGGTCGCGTTCGATCCGCTCGAACAGCGCGGCGACTTCCGCCGCATCGGCCACATCGGCGGCCACGAACTGGCCGATGCCGCCGGCACGGCCGATCAGGTCCACCGTCTCCAGTCCCTCCGCCTCGCGCCGGCCGGTGACGATCACCGTCGCCCCCGCCCCGGCGAAGGCCAGCGCCGTCGTGCGGCCGATGCCGGACGTGCCGCCGGTGACCAGGGAAACCCGCCCGCTCATGTCCGCCCCCGTGGTATTCATTGCAATGCTCATGACCCTCTCCTGTCCCTGATCCGGCTTCTGCGCTCCGACCGGTGCCGGGCGCCATTGATGACGATCATCATCAATACAGCTTTTTATGATGTCCATCATTAAAATGCATGCCGAGCCGTGATTCCCGGAGCCTCAGCCATGCGTCGCCCGAATGGCGCGTGACGACGGGTGACACCACATCTGCACGGGGACGGGCGGGGGCTGCGAGTTGCAGGCGCCGGTCCGGCGACACCTACCCATCCGGGAGGTCTATTCTGGCCCTGGTTGCAAACTTGCCGAACACTGGCAACCGGAACGGCACACGGCGCCCGCCATGGCGAAAGTCACGGATCCGGGACCATGTGGTGAGCCCGACACACGGCCCTCCCCTTCGATCCGGCAGCTTGAGGATAAGCTTGACCGACGCCGCGCAACGGATCATGAAGGCGCGAACATGCCGCTTGATGTATCCGCATGTATCGGGTGCCGTCGGGTCTTCCTCTTTCTTTCGGTCGGGCGAATGTTGCTTTCGCAGCGCTTGGGCAGCCCAAGACTTGACATATCCCATCGGCACAGGTGCCTCCAAGCCGGATGGCAAGCATTCGTTAACCATAAAGCACCACAACTAGCGAGCGGCCCATCGCCGCATTCAGCCGACCGCCGGGACCGGATGACGAACGGGTCCGCTTGGCGCCACCGCGCTGATTCCTTTTGGAAGGCTGACACAGCGTGACTCTGCTGACTGCGCGGGCCAATGGCCCGACCGATGTTTCCCCGGCCGGTCAATCGACGATCTCCGCTCCGTGGAACGCCACTCCATTGGTGCCGACCTTGAGCGGCACGATCGATCCCTCACTTCTGCGCGACGAGTTGCTGTCCGACATTCCGCAGGCGACCGCCGCGGCGCATCCGGACCGCACGGCCATCGTCTATGAAGGCCGGCGCGTCAGCTATGCCGAGTTGGACGCGCGCGCCAACCGGGTCGCCCGCGGCCTGCGTGCGCGCGGGATCGGTCCCGGCTGCTTCGTCGGGCTGTGGATGGCGCGGTCGCTCGACCTGCATGTCGCGCTGCTGGGCATCCTGAAGGCCGGCGCGGCCTATCTACCCTTCGACGCCGATGCTCCGGCGGAGCGCGTGGCGGTCAGCCTGACCGACTGCGCCGCCCCGGCGATCCTGATCGATCTGGTGACCGGAACGAAGGCAGCGACGCTGGCCGAGGCCGGCGCCGACGTCCAGGTCCTGCGCATCGGCGATGTGCTGAGCGATGACGAGCGGGCGTTCGACCTGCGCGCCGACGGGGTGACGCCGGACAGCCCGGCCTACGCCATCTACACCTCGGGCTCGACCGGCAAGCCCAAGGGCATCGTCATCAGCCATCGCAACATCTGCCACTATCTGCGCGCCGCCAACAGCGTCTACGGCATCACCGCCGACGACGTGGCCTTCCAGGGTGCGTCGGTGGCCTTCGACCTGTCGCTGGAGGAAATCTTCGTCCCCTATCTGGCCGGCGCCACCCTGTGGGTCGCCAGCCGACAGGTGCTGGACGAGGTGGATCGGCTGGCCGACGTGCTGAACGAGGCCGGCGTCACCGTTCTCGACACCGTCCCCACCCTGCTGGCGATGCTGCCGAAGGATGTGCCGTCGCTGCGCGTGGTCATCCTGGGCGGCGAGGCCTGTCCGCCGGCGGTCGCATCGCGCTGGTGCCGGCCGGGCCGTCGCCTGTTCAACAGCTATGGCCCGACCGAGGCGACCGTCGTCGCCACGGTGGCCGAGGTGCTGCCCGACACCCCCGTCACCATCGGCCGCCCGATCCCCAACTACACCTGTTATGTGGTGGATGAGGCGCTGCATCCGGTGGCCGCCGGCACCCAGGGCGAGCTGCTGATCGGCGGCCCAGGCGTGGCCCAGGGGTATCTCGGCCGGCCGGAACTGACGGCTGAGAAGTTCATCGCCAACCCGTACCGCACCGGCGCACCAGATGCATTTCTGGACCCGCTGCTCTACCGGTCGGGCGATGCGGTCAGCGTCGATGCCGACGGCAACCTGCGTTTCCATGGCCGCATCGACGATCAGGTGAAGATCCGCGGCTTCCGGCTGGAATTGGGCGAGATCGAGGCCAAGCTGACCGACCTGCCAGGCATCGCCCAAGCCACCGTGGTGCTGCGCAACGACAACGGGCTGGACCGGCTGGTCGCCTTCCTGGTCGCGCAGCCGGGTGCGTCTCTGGAAAAGACTGCGCTCCGCGACGCTCTGCGTGCGCAATTGCCGGCCTACATGGTGCCCGCGCATTATGAGCAGGTGGCGGAGCTGCCGCGCCTGACCTCCGGCAAGGCCGACCGCAAGACCCTGCAGGCGATGGCGCTGACCGAGGATGCGGGCTCGGGTGAGCAGGAGGAGCCGCGCAGCCCGACGGAGGCCACGCTGCTGGACGCCGCCCGCCGTGTCTTCCCCGGCCAGTCGATCCCGCTGGAAGCCGACTTCTTCCTCGATCTGGGCGGTCATTCGCTGCTGGCCGCGCGCTTCGTCTCCGCGGTGCGCGAAACCGCCGGGCTGGCCAGCCTGACCCTTCAGGACGTCTATGGCGCCCGCACCCTGCGCGCCATGGCCGAATGGCTGGATGCCAAGGCGCCGGCGGGACATGGCGCGGCACCGGCCGACCTGTCCTTCAATCCGCCGCCGCTCGGCCGCCGGCTGCTGTGCGGTCTGGCCCAGGCCGCGGCGCTGCCGATCATCCTGGCGCTGATGACAGTGCAGTGGCTGGGCGTTTTCGTCAGCTACATGCTGCTGTCCGGCGAGGATGCCGGGCTGCTGGGCGAGATCACCACGCTGTTCGGCGTCTATATCGTCATCAACATCGCCACCGTCGTCATCGCCATCGCGGCGAAATGGCTGATCATCGGCCGGACCAAGCCGGGCCGCTATCCGCTGTGGGGCGTCTATTATTACCGCTGGTGGCTGGCCCAGCGCTTCGTCGCGCTGGTCCACCTGAAATGGCTCCAGGGATCGCCGGTGATGCGGCTGTTCCTGCGTGCTCTCGGCGCCAGAATCGGCGCCGACGCGATGATCGGCGAGTTCGAATCCGGTGCCATCGATCTGGTCAGCATCGGCCGCGGCGCCTCCACCGGCGGCAAGGTGAAGCTGGCCAATGCCGAGGTGATCGGCAACGAACTGGTGATCGGCACCATCGAGATCGGCGAGGATGCCTATATCGGCACCTCCTGCGTCATCGGCCATGATGCCGTGGTCGGCAAGGGCACCGAGCTGGCCGACCTGACCGCGCTGGCCGCCGGCACCCACACCGGCGAGTATGAGTCCTGGGACGGTTCGCCCGCCCGCAAGGTCGGCACCGTCGACAGCGCCATCCTGCCGCAGGAGCCCCGCGCCGGCATCGTCAAGCGCGCCACCCAGGGGCTGATCTATCTGGTTGCCCTGGTCGGCCTGCCGCCGGTGGCGCTGATCCCGATTTTCCCGGCCTTCTACCTGTTCGACAGGCTCGACGCCTGGATGGGCGGGGTGTTCAAGGTCAACTACCTCTACTATGTCCCCGCCATTGCATGGCCGACCGCCATGTTCCTGGTGGCCTTCACCGTCCTGCTGATCGCCGCCATGCGCTGGATCGTGCTGCCGAAGGTGGAAGCCGGTTCCTACTCGGTCCACAGCTGGTTCTATGTCCGCAAATGGGTTGTGGCGCTGGCGACCGAGGTGATGCTGGAAACCCTCAGCTCGCTCTACGCCACCGTCTACATGCGGGCCTGGTACCGCCTGATGGGCGCCAAGATCGGCCGTGACGCGGAAATCTCGACCAACCTCGCCGGCCGCTACGATCTGGTGGAGATCGGCGAGAAGTGCTTCATCGCCGACGAGGTGGTTCTGGGCGACGAAGACATCCGGCGCGGCTGGATGCATCTGCAGCCGGTGAAGACCGAGGCCCGCGTGTTCGTCGGCAACGACGCCGTGGTCCCGCCGGGTGCCTGCATCCCCACCGGCACGCTGATCGGCATCAAGTCCAAGCCGCCGGCGAATGCCGAGATGCAGGCCGGCGACACCTGGTTCGGCAGCCCGCCGATCAAGCTGCCGGTGCGCCAGAAGTTCGACAACGTGTCGTCCAACTGGACATTCGAGCCGTCGCGGACCCGCCGTCTCGGCCGCGCCGTGTTCGAGGCCTTCAGCCTGTCGATGCCGTCGATGCTGTTCATCACCTTCGGCACCTTCGCGGTGGAGTTCTTCGCCAAGGCCATTCTGGACCAGCGCTGGGGCGCCTTCGCCTGGCAGTTCCTGGCGGTCAGCGTCGCCATTCCCATGGCGATGGTGCTGGTCGTGGCGCTGGTGAAATGGGCGCTGATGGGCCGCTATGCCCCCACCATGAAGCCGATGTGGTCCTGGTGGGCGATGCGGACCGAAGCGGTCGCCGTTCTGTACTGGGGTCTGGCCGGCAAGGTCCTGCTCGACCACCTGCGCGGCACGCCGATGCTTCCCTGGGTTCTGCGCATCTTCGGCACGAAGTTCGGCAAGGGCGTCTACATGGACACCACCGACATCACGGAGTTCGACTGCGTTTCCGTCGGGGACTATTGCGCCATCAACGCCCTGTCGGCGCTGCAGACCCACCTGTACGAGGACCGCGTGATGAAGGTCGGCCGGGTTTCGGTCGGGACCGGCGTCACCATCGGGGCCGGCGCCACGGTGCTGTACGACACCCATGTCGGCGACTTCGCCCGCCTGGGCCCGCTGACCCTGGTGATGAAGGGCGAGGAAATCCCCGCCCATGGCGACTGGGTCGGCGCCCCGGCCGAGCCGGCGGTTCATGTCCATGCGGCGGTCGATGGACGGGTGAAGGCGGCGGCGTAAACAACCGGCGTCAGCGGCGAAAAGAACAAGGCTGGTCATACCATTGCGGTGTGCCGGCCTTTTCTTTTGCCCCAGCTATTGCCGACGACAAACCGTCGCGCGCCGCACGTCCCGCCGATGGTTGTCTCCGCCCCGCAGCGGTGTATAAGGGGGGCCGAGCGCGGCCTGCCCCCCTTCGCGCGCCCGGCCGGGCGCGTACCGCGGAGGCGAGCGGACGCAGTTGGATCGTCATGCCAGGTTCGCCACGAAGGAACGCCCCAATGCCCGACGATATCGCCTCAGCCCGCGGTCTGTTTCCGCTCGCCAAGGACGACACGACCTACCGCAAGCTGACCTCGGACCATGTCTCGGTCGTCGAATTCGACGGCGAGCAGATCCTGAAGGTCGAGCCGGAAGGTCTGCGCCTGCTGGCAGAGGCAGCCTTCTCCGACATCAACCATCTGCTGCGTCCGGGCCATCTGGCCCAGCTCGCCAAGATCCTTGACGATCCGGAGGCGTCGGCCAACGACCGCTTCGTGGCGCTCGACCTTCTGAAGAACGCCAACATCGCCGCCGCCGGCACCCTGCCGATGTGCCAGGACACCGGCACCGCCATCATCATGGGCAAGAAGGGCCGCCGCGTCTGGACCAAGGGCGGCGACGAGACCGCCCTGTCGGAGGGTGCGCGCGATGCCTATCTGAAGCGCAACCTGCGCTACAGCCAGCTGGCGCCGATCTCCATGTATGAGGAGAAGAACACCCGGAACAACCTGCCGGCCCAGGTCGACATCTATTCCGAGGGCGAGGACTATTACAAGTTCCTGTTCATGGCCAAGGGCGGCGGGTCGGCCAACAAGACCTTCCTGCATCAGGCCACGCCGTCGGTGCTGGCGCCCGACCGGCTGCTGAAGTTCCTGGAAGACAAGATCCGCTATCTCGGCACCTCGGCCTGCCCGCCCTACCACCTCGCCATCGTCATCGGCGGTCTGTCGGCGGAGCAGAACCTGAAGACGGTGAAGCTGGCGTCGGCCCGCTATCTCGACAACCTGCCGACCGAGGGCGGCGAGGACGCGCACGCCTTCCGCGATCTGGCGATGGAGGCCGAGGTCCACAAGCTGACCCAGAACATGGGCATCGGCGCCCAGTTCGGCGGCAAGTATTTCTGCCACGACGTCCGCGTCATCCGCCTGCCGCGCCATGGCGCCTCCATGCCGATCGGCATCGGCGTGTCCTGCTCGGCCGACCGTCAGGCGGTGGGCAAGATCACCAAGGACGGCATCTTCCTGGAGCAGCTGGAGACCGATCCGGCCCAGTATCTGCCGGAGATCGGCGACGAGCATCTGTCGGGCGATGTCGTGAAGATCGACCTGAACCAGCCGATGGAGCAGATCCGCGCCACGCTGTCGCAGTACCCGATCCGCACCCGCCTGTCGTTGACCGGCCCGCTGATCGTCGCCCGCGATCTGGCCCACGCCAAGCTGCGCGCCCGCCTGGACGCCGGCGAGCCGCTGCCGGACTATTTCAAGAACCACCCGATCTATTACGCCGGCCCGGCCAAGACGCCGGAAGGCTACGCCTCGGGCTCCTTCGGGCCGACGACGGCGGGCCGCATGGACAGCTTCGTCGACCAGTTCCAGGCGGCGGGCGGCTCCATGGTCATGCTGGCCAAGGGCAACCGCAGCCCCGAGGTCACGGCGGCCTGCAAGCAGCATGGCGGCTTCTATCTCGGCTCGATCGGCGGCGCCGCCGCCCGTCTGGCCCAGGACTGCATCAAGAAGGTGGAATGCGTCGAGTATCCCGAACTCGGCATGGAAGCCATCTGGCGCATCGAGGTGGAAGACTTCCCAGCCTTCATCATCGTCGACGACAAGGGCAACGACTTCTTCAAGGAGTTGAAGCTCGCCTGATCCGGGCCTGACCGGATGTGAAAGGGGCGCGGCGCCTTGCGAGGTTCCGCGCCCTTTTTCCTGCCTCCTTGCGGGACGGCACCAGGGGCGCCTATCTTCGGTGCATCGGGATCGGTGGAGGGCTTTCAATGGACGGTGTCTATGACCGGCGGGCGCCGAAGCGGGACATCACCTTGTCGTTGGACGAGGACATCCTGCAACGCGCGCAGTCCCTCCCCGGCGATCTGTCCGAGCGCGTCGAGAAGCTGCTGGCCGACGAGGTAGCGAAGGCGGACCGCGAACGTCGCCTGGATGCGGTGATCGAAGCCTGGAATCGGTTTGACGAGAAGCATGGCTCTTTTGCGGACCAATATGTCGATGACATCTTATGAGCCAGTTCGACGTCCACAGAAACATCGGGGCAGGTCGTCAGACGACTCCGTTCGTGGTTGTCGTTCAATCACGAAGGTTTGATGGGGCACGAAGCCGGGTCGTCATTCCAATGGTAGACAAGCGCGCGGACCCTCCTATCGATCCCCAATTGAATCCGTCTTTTGAAATCGATGGTCGTTCGGTGGTTCTTCATCCACTACAGACCGTGTCGATCCGCACCGAACGGCTCGGCGAGAAAATCTGCTCCCTCGCCGACGACAGCGACCGCATCATCGCCGCCATCGACCTCCTGATTTCCCGCGCCTGGGGATGAGTAGCCCGTGACACCCGCCCAAATCCAAGACCGCATCCTGTACCGTGACGGGCTGATGCTGATCCTCGACAAGCCCGCCGGGCTGCCGGTCCATGCCGGTCCCGCCGGTGGACCGAACCTGGAGCGGCATTTCGACGCGCTGCGCTTCGGCTTTCCCAAGCCACCGTCCCTCGCCCACCGGCTGGACCGCGACACGTCGGGCTGCCTGATCCTGGGCCGTCACGCCAAGGCGCTGCGCAAGATCGGCATCCTGTTCCAGAACGGCAAGGTCGATAAGACCTATTGGGCGGTGGTCGCCGGCACGCCGCCGCAGGAGTCCGGACGGATCGAGCTGCCGCTCGCCAAGGTCTCCAACAAGACCGGCGGCTGGCGCATCGTCGGGTCGCCCGATGGGCAAACGGCGGTCACCGACTACGTCGTGCGCGGGCAGGCGGACGGGCTGACTTGGCTGGAACTGACCCCGCACACCGGCCGCACCCACCAGATCCGCGTCCATTGCGCCTCCATCGGCTGCCCGCTGGTCGGCGACCCGCAATATGGCGGGCCGGAGGGCAAGCCGCTGCACCTGCATTCCCGCGCCATCTCGCTGCCGCTCTACCCCAAGCGCGATCCCGTCGGCGCTGTGGCTCCGGTCCCGCCGCACATGCAGGCGGCGCTGGCGGCTTGCGGCTTTACCGAGGTTTCATAGCTTCGCCGCTACCCTCCGTCCTTGCTGCATTGCGGCAGGCTGCCCCATGATCATCGATGGAGATGGGGCGATCACGGCCGGGGGGACGAGCGCATGATACCGATCGGCACGACGACTGCCCGCTGGATGACTTTGCGCTATGCCCTGGCGCTGACGTTGATCGCGCTGGGCACACTCGCTGGTTTCGTCATGACCGAGCGGGTCATCGGACAGCACGAACGCATGCTGGAGGTCGTCAACGTTTCCGGTCGGCAGCGCATGCTGTCGCAGCGGACGGCCCTGCTGGTGGAGCAGTTGAAGACCGCGACCGATCCCGCAACGCGAGTCGACCTCGCCCGGCTGCTGGATGGCGCCACGGACATGTTCGAAGCTGCCCACCGGCGGCTGAGCGGCCGGGCCGGGCCGGAGGAAGGCCCGCCGCTTGGGCCGCCGCCGCAGGATTTGTTCTACGGCGGTCCTGATCCGCTCGACCCGGTGGTGACCGAGCACATCGCCGCCTTGCGCCGTGTCATCGCCGCCGCATCCGCCGGTCAGCCGCCCGACCCTGCGGAAGCGGACCGCATCACCGCCCAGGCGCTCGGCCCGCTGCTGGACCGGTTGGAAGAGGTGGTGGCGCTCTATCAGGAGGAGGGAGAGGCCGGCTTCCAGACCCTGCATCGGCTGGGGCTGACGGCGCTGCTGATCACCCTGCTGATCCTGGCGGTGGAGGCGCTGGCGATCTTCCGGCCGATGACCCGGCAGGTGCGCCGCCAGTTCACCGAAATCCTGCGCATGGCGGAGACCATCGAGCGTGCCAACGCAACGCTGGAACAGCAGGTGCGCGAACGGACGGCCGAACTGCACGCCGCCAAGACCGCCGCCGAGCAGGCCCACCGCGCCAAGTCCCGCTTCCTCGCCCACGCCAGTCACGATCTGCAGCAGCCCCTTCAGGCCATCGGCATGTTCACCGGTATCCTGGAACGCCAGCCGCAGGGCGGCAAGACGGCGGCCCTGCTGACCGATCTGAAGGCTGCGCAACGGTCGATGCGCGACCTGCTGAACGCCATCCTCGACATCTCCAAGCTGGAATCGGGGGTGGTGACGCCGAAGCCGGTCGACCTGCCGCTCTCCCCCCTGCTCGACCAGTTGGAAGCGGAATTCGCCGGACAAGCGGAGGCGAAGGGGCTGCGGCTGCGCGCCATCCCAACCGATGCAGTGGTGCACAGCGACCCGGCCCTGCTGGAGCGCATCCTCCGCAACCTGATCGCCAACGCCATCCGCTATACCGAGACCGGCGGCGTGCTGGTCGGCTGCAGGACCCGCGGCGATACGCTGTGGATCGAGGTCTACGACACCGGCCGAGGCATCGCCGAACCCGACCGACAACGCATCTTCGAGGAGTTCGTCCAGCTCGACCGCCCCGACCGTGACCGCAGCGAGGGCATCGGGTTGGGCCTTGCCATCGTCGAGCGGCTGGCAAGGCTGCTGGGCCATCCGGTGACGGTGCGCTCGGCGGAGGGACGCGGGACCGCGTTCGCGGTGGGGGTGCCGCTGGCAGGGTGAGATTGTCCTGTATGCAAGAACGATCTGATGCGAACGGGTCGGATTGTTCCGCGGGCCGTTGGGTGCCAAATTCCCCTCCAGACAACGGCACACACCCCAACGGTACGGAGGGTTCCATCATGATCACCATTCGCCATCGCGACGAGCGCGGGGTCGCCAACATGGGTTGGCTGAACAGCAACCACAGCTTCTCGTTCGGCCACTACTTCGATCCCGGCCATATGGGCTTCCGCGCCCTGCGCGTCATCAACGAGGACCGGGTCATTCCCGGTGCCGGCTTCCCCACCCATGGGCATGCCAACATGGAGATCGTTTCCTACGTGCTGAACGGCGCGCTGGAGCACAAGGACTCCATCGGCACCGGGTCGGTGATCCGTCCGGGCGAAGTCCAGGTGATGAGCGCCGGCCGCGGCATCCGCCACAGCGAGTACAACGCGTCGGACACCGAGCCGGTGCATTTCCTCCAGATCTGGATCCTGCCGGAAGCCAACAACCTGGCGCCCGGCTACCAGCAGGCGGATTTCCCGGCCGAGCAGAAGCGCGGCACGCTGAAGCTGGTCGGGTCGCGTGACGGGCGGGACGGCAGCGTCACCATCCACCAGGATGTCGACCTGTACGCCGCGCTGCTGGACGGCGAGGAAAGCGCCACCCTGCCGCTGCGCCCCGGCCGCCATGCCTGGGTCCAGGTCGCCCGCGGCCGGGTCCACCTGAACGGCACGCTGCTGAAGGCCGGCGACGGCGCCGCGCTGACGGACGAGGAGGCGGTCACGCTTGACCGGGCGGACGAGGCGGAAGTGCTGGTCTTCGACCTCGCCTAGGGTCACGTCACAGCACCTGCTTGGGCAACGACAACAGCTCCTTCCTGATGCGGTTCAGGCTGGGGCGGTTGTCGGGGCCGAAGGCGATGGGGCGGCACAGGTGCATGGCGGTCAGCCCGACCCGCGCGGTCAGCAGGCCGTTGATGACCCCCTGCCCCATCCGGGTGGAAATGGCGGCGGCGAGCGAGCCGCCCAGCGCCTCCACCGCCACATGGTGAGCGCTTTCCGTCACACCGGCGACGGCGATGTTGGCAAGCATCCGGCGCAGGAGGCGGAGCGAGCCGACATAGCCCGGCCGGGCGCCATAGAGGCTGGCGATCTCCCGCACCAGCTTCAGGTTGCGCCACAGCACCACGGCGAAGTCCAGCAGCGCCGCCGGGCTCAGCGCGGTGGCGACGGCGGTATCGCGCGAGGCGCGCAGCACCCGCTGATAGGCGGCGCGGTCGAGCGGGCTCAGAACCTCGCGGTCGAGGAGCCGGACGACCTCATGCTCGTCATGGGCATCGGTGACATGGTCGCGCACGCGGGCCAGAGCCGGCGCGAGTTCCCGCCGGTCGGCATAGAGCGCCACCAGCGATCCGGCGAAGCGGTCGGCCCGGCCGCCGGGCGCATCGACCTCCAGCCGGCCGGCCTCCGCCCGCAATTCCTCGATCCGGCGCAGACGGCGGAGCGACAGCAATTCGGTCACCAGCATCGCGACTGCCGCGATGCCGGCGGTGGCGGCCAGCAGGGCAACCAGAACGCCAAGAGCGAGGCTGGTGGTGAAGGCGCGGGCCAGCAGGTCGGCGGTGTCGAAGCCCAGCGCCACCAGAACCAGCGCCGCCAACGCCCCGAAAAGCCAGCGCCCGAGCCGGCGCGTCGTGCGCACCGGCGTGGCGGGGGCCGGCAGCAGGTCGGCCGGGTCGCCGGAGCCGGTCAGCAGGGCGGTCTCCTCCTCCGCCGGGACCGGCGCCGCGCGGTCGAGGTCCAGTTCCATCGGCGGGACCCAGCCCTTTGAGGCATTGCGGGTGTCACGCTCCGTCACGTCAGGTAATCCCCCAGCAGGAATTGCAGGGCCTGATCGACGCGGATGTGCGGCAGGCCGCGCGGGTCGCGGCCGAGGTCGTCGGGCGGACGGAAAGGCAGGAAATTATAGGGACGGTCGCGGCCGGGCGGGAAGGCTTCCGCATCCTCCGGGATCTCGCCGGGGAACAGCACGGTCGGGCGGTCGCGGCCGACGGGAATGCCGCGCACGCAACGCAACTGCCGGCCCTCATGCTCCGTCACCACGCTTTCGGTGCATTTCAGCGCGGCGATGGCCATCGTCTCGACCTGGGCGCCTTCGAAACGGATGGCGTTGCGGGCGTCGCCGACCAGCCGGTCGAGCAGCGCGCGCAGCTGGGCATGCTGGTGGGCGGCGATGTGGTCGGCCTTGGTCGCGGCGAACAGCACGCGGTCGATCTTGCTGCCGAACAGCCAGTCGAACCAGCCCGACGCACCATGGCGGAAGGGCTCCAGGCTCAGCTCCAGCGCCCGCTTCATGTCGGCCATCCCGGCCGGACCGGCATTCAGCGCCCCCAGCACGTCGATCAGCACGATCTGGCGGTCGAGGCGGGAAAAATGCTCGGCGAAGAAGCGGCGGACGACGTTGGTCTTGTAGGCCTCGTACCGCGCCTCCATCAGCGCCCACAGGCTGCCGCGCCCCCTCGATCCGTTGGGCTGGCCACCATGCAGGGGACAGAAGGTCAGCAGCGGCGCGTCCTTCATGTCGCCCGGTTCGACGAAGCGGCCGGGCTGGATCAGGCTGAGCAGCGTGTCGGCGCGGCGGCAGGCGTGGAGATAGTCGGTGTAGAGCGCCGCCCCGCGCCGCGCCGTCTCCTCCTCCGCCGAAGCCGCCGGGTCGATGGTGGCGAGCCAGCCGCGCCAGGAGGCCGACAGCTCGTCGCGTGGCGGGCGGGCGGCGAGGTCCAGGGTCTGGGTGCTCCATTCCGCGAAGCTCTGGCGCAGCAGCGGCAGGTCGAGCAGCCATTCGCCGGGGTAATCGACGAGGTCGAGATTCAGCGTCGCCATCGGCTGCACCGTACGCTTCAGCGCCGAATCCGGGCGGTAGCGCAATGAGACGCGCATCTGGCCGATGCCGCGCGTCGGCTCCGGCCAATGGGGATCGGGGCCGGTGAGTGCGGCGAGATGGCCTTCGAAATCGAAGCGTGGCACGTCGGGATCGGGCTGGGGCCGCAGCCGCGCCGCCTGGAAGCGGCCCGACGACATGACGTCGAGGAAGGGCAGCCGTCCGGCCTTCAGCAGGTTGTCGACAAGGGCGGTGACGAACACGGTCTTGCCCGCCCGCCGCAGTCCGGTGACGCCGACGCGCACCGTCGATTCCAGAAGAAGCCGGCTGCCGGCGTCGTACAGGCTGTTCAGGTCGGGAATGGGCACGGGCGGACGTTCACCTCTGGCCGATGACCGGCCCTATATGGGGTTGAGTCCGCGCGATGCGAGGGGCCTGGATGCGACGTTTGGAACAGCGTGAAACAGTTTTCGGGGGTGTGTTCACTGTTCAATCCGGGCGGCATCGGCTGGAACCTTCGCGGGTGGGGACCGAGGGTCAATCGTATCATGGATGCGGTGGGTGGGTAACGGTGGGCTGAAAAACGTGGGAAGGTTTGCGGGATTCTCCCTCTCCCCCCGGGGAGAGGGTCGGGGTGAGGGGGGTGCATGGGATGGATTTGGTGGGAAGCGGAGAGTGCGCGAGTCTTGGGAATCCTCGCCGCGCCTCCCCCCCCCCCCCCCCCCCCCCCCCCCCGGGGGGGGGGGGGGGGGGGGGGGGGGGGGGGGGGGGGCCCCCCCCCGGAAGCGGCGCCCCCGCCGGCCCGGCCTCCCCCCTCCCCGCCCCGCCGGG
>NZ_VTTK01000066.1:0-17695 GCF_008365135.1 Azospirillum sp. Sh1
ATCGCCGCCGTCAGCGACGTCTTGCCGTGGTCGACGTGGCCGATCGTGCCAACGTTGCAGTGCGGCTTGTTCCGCTCGAACTTTGCCTTCGCCATGGGGTGGTCTCTCCGTTTCTCAATCGTTCCAGCGGTCTTCAGGCCACCTTGGCGCGGACGCCGTCCGCGATGGCCTGTGGCACCGGCTCATAATGGTCGAACTGCATGCTGTACTGCGCGCGGCCCTGACTCATGGAGCGCAGGGAGTTCACATAGCCGAACATGGCCGCCAAGGGAACCAGTCCCGTGACGATTCGCGCGTTCCCGCGCTGGTCCATGCCGGTGATCTGTCCGCGGCGACCGTTCAAATCGCCGATGACGTCGCCCATATAGTCGTCCGGCGTGATGATTTCGACCCGCATCAGCGGTTCCAACAGCGCCGGAGCGGCTTTTGTCATGGCCTCGCGGAAGGCGGTCCGCGCCGCCAGTTCGAAGGCGAGCGGCGAGGAGTCGACGTCATGCGCCTCGCCGCCGGTCAGGGTCGCCTTGACGTCCACCACCGGGTAGCCGGCGACGACGCCGCTGTCCTTCGCGGCCTCCAGCCCCTTCTGCACGCCGGCGACGAACTCACGCGCCAGTCCGGCGGCGCGATTCTCGAACACGAAGCCGGCGCCGCGGTCGAGCGCCTCCAGCTTCAGCGTCACACGTGCGAACTGGGCGCGGTCGCCGGTCTGGCGGGCATGGACATGGTCGATCTCGGCCGAGCGCAGCACCGTCTCGCGGTAGGCGACCTTGGGCGCGCCGACGGCGGCATCGACGCGGAATTCGCGCTTCATGCGGTCGACGATGATGTCGAGATGCAGCTCGCCCATGCCGCGAATGACGGTCTGGCCGCTTTCACGGTCGACCGAGACCTGCAGCGAGGGATCCTCATGACCCAACCGGTTCAACGCCGCCGCCATCTTCTCGTGGTCGGCGTCGGTGCGCGGCTCGACCACGATCTCGATCACCGGCTCGGGAACGTCCAGACGTTCCAGCACGATGGGTTTGGCAGGGTCGCAGAGCGTATCGCCGGTGGCGGTGTGCTCCAGCCCGGCGAACGCCACGATGTCGCCGGTATGGGCGTGCTCGATGTCTTCACGGCTGTTGGCATGCATCAGCAGCATGCGGCCGATCTTCTCGCGCTCGCCCTTCACCGGGTTGAGCAGCGAATCGCCGACGCTCGCGGTGCCGGAATAGATGCGGCAGAAGGTGAGCGTCCCGACATAGGGGTCGTTCATCACCTTGAAGGCGAGGCCCGAGAAGGGGGCGCTGTCGTTTGCCGCGCGCTCCTCCGAACGGTCGCCGCCGACGGCATGGCCCGTCACCGCGCCGATATCGTTCGGCGCCGGCAGATAGTGGACCACCGCGTCGAGCATCGGTTGAATGCCCTTGTTGCGGAACGCCGATCCGCAAAGCACGGGGACCACGGCATTGGAAATCGTGCCCCTGCGGATCAGCGCGCGCAGGGCGTTGGGCGCAGGCTCCTCGCCGCGCTCCAGATAGGCGGCCATTGCCGCCTCGTCGAGATCGAGCACAGCCTCCAGCAGCGCCTGACGGGCGCTTGCGGCGGTCTCTGCCAGATCCTCGGGAATGTCGGTATCTTCGAATTCGGCGCCGAGAGTCTCGGCCTTCCAGATCGTGGCGCGCATGGCTACGAGATCGACGACGCCGGAAAAGCCGGCTTCGCTGCCGATCGGAAGCTGAAGAACCAGCGGCTTGACACCCAGCCGGTCGGCCATCATGGCGACACAGCCGTCGAAGTCCGCGCCAACGCGGTCCATCTTGTTGACGAAGGCCATGCGCGGCACGCCGTACTTGTCGGCCTGCCGCCACACGGTTTCCGTCTGGGGCTCGACCCCTGCAACCGCGTCGAAGATGGCAACGGCGCCATCCAGGACACGCAACGAACGCTCGACCTCGATGGTGAAATCCACGTGGCCGGGCGTATCGATGATGTTGATGCGGTGGTCGCGCCAGAAACAGGTCGTTGCCGCCGAGGTAATGGTGATGCCCCGTTCCTGCTCCTGCTCCATCCAGTCCATGACGGCGGTGCCGTCATTGACCTCGCCCATGCGATAGGACTTGCCGGTATAGAACAGGATGCGCTCGGTCGTCGTCGTCTTGCCGGCATCGATGTGAGCCATGATGCCGATGTTGCGGTAACGGTCGAGGGCGTGCGAACGGGGCATGCAAAATCACCAGGACAGGCGTGAACCTTACCAGCGGTAGTGCGAGAACGCCTTGTTGGCTTCCGCCATGCGGTGCGTGTCTTCGCGCTTCTTCACGGCGGTGCCGCGCTGGCTGGCAGCGTCGAGCAGCTCACCCGACAGACGCTCGGTCATGGTGTTTTCCGAGCGGGCGCGGGCGGCGCTGATCAGCCAACGGATGGCGAGAGCCTGGGCGCGGTCCGAACGGACCTCGACCGGAACCTGGTAGGTCGCACCACCGACGCGGCGGCTGCGGACTTCCAGGTGCGGCTTCACGTTGGCGAGCGCATCGTGGAAGACCTGAACGGGGTCGTTCTTGGTCTTGACCTCGATACGGCCGAGCGCACCATAGACGATGCCTTCGGCGGCCGACTTCTTGCCGTCCAGCATCAGGCAGTTCATGAACTTCGTCAGGACGCGGTCGCCGTACTTGGCGTCCGGCAGGACTTCACGCTTCTCGGCGCGATGACGACGGGACATCGTGAGTTCTCCTTACTTCGGACGCTTCGCGCCGTACTTCGAACGGCGCTGCTTACGATCCTTGACGCCCTGGGTATCCAGCGTGCCGCGAATGATGTGGTAGCGAACGCCGGGAAGATCCTTCACACGACCGCCGCGGATCATGACCACCGAGTGTTCCTGGAGGTTGTGGCCCTCACCAGGGATGTAGCTCGTCACCTCGAAGCCGTTCGTCAGACGAACGCGGGCGACCTTACGGAGCGCCGAGTTCGGCTTCTTCGGGGTGGTAGTGTAAACGCGAGTGCAGACGCCACGCTTCTGCGGGCAGGCCTCCATCGCGGGAACCTTGTTGCGCGCGGCCAACGGCTCGCGCGGCTTACGGATCAACTGGTTGATCGTCGGCATATCTGCCCTTCATCCCTTCAAGATCACTCGGCCGGACGAGCCGGACGAAGCAAAAGCCCGCCTGCGAAACGTTGCCGTTCCGAGCGGGCTGAATGAGCGAAAGCCGACCGGAGGACTCCGATCGGCGGGATCGGTGGATTCAATCGGACGCACGGAGAGCCCCGGCGTCCTTTGAAGTTCGCGGACTTTAGGGAAACGCCGCGGGAGAGTCAAGCACGGTCCGTTCAGAAGCGCGTTCGGAATGCTAAGATCGCTACAAGCGGCTTCTGCTCTTGTGCTTGAGCAAATAGGTCCAGACACGGTCAATTATTCGCGCCCTGCTGTGAAAAGATAGATGATAAATATCTTCGAGCCTGAGATCCATACCAACCGTCTTTTGGATATATTTGCCCTCAATAGCCAAGTAAACCGCAAAATCCTGCTGACTCTTATCTCGGGACGACATTGGGGTCAGCTTTGTCAGCCTTGACTTAAAGCCAATTTCACTATGAGATAGCATCTTATGAAGATAGTCGGCCATCTTTTCATCGCGGCCATTGTATAAGGTTATGTGCAGAACACCGTCCTGATAGTCTGGCTTCCACCAAATATCTTCAGTAAAGCTACGGTTACTTGAGGAAAGATAAACAACATGCTCATCTCTGAAATTAAATCTTCCGCATCCATCAATCACTACGGCGGCCTCATCATGCTTATCCTTCCAGGAACGGCGATGATATAATATATCTGATCCCCGATATGGCCCGCGAATGGTGATATGGGCCTCTTGTGTGGTGTAAGGGTTTGCAATTACACGGATGATGTTCAGGCATGCTCGAGTAACAGGATCTTTAAACAACATTACATAGAATATCTTTTTTGCTTCTTCATGCACATAGTATGGAGTTTCCGGAGAATTAAATTCTCCGGATGCCCTATCGTTGATGTGGTAAAAGTTGAATTCCGCTTGATTGCTCATTGAGCTTTATCCGCTAGAGAACGATCGAGCGCAAGTAATTATTAAGAGTAGTCACTTCCCGGAGAATTTCAAATATTGTGTCTCCAAATTGCTTTGCGTTCTGGAATGCCAAACTGCGATTGGCATCGTCCAGAAACCACGCATACAGGTCATCCGTCGGCAGCGCTGTCATCTCTAAAAACCAGACATATTGCTTTCGAGCGGTAACAAATAACGGCTCCAGATCTGCGGTGTTGTCGCATGCGTACTCTAGTCTTTGCAATGGAGTTAGGGATATCATATCAATTACATCTTCGGGCCGCATCGGCTTTGGAAAGCTGGACAGATAAGCTATAGACGCAAAGCAAGTCAGCAGTCTGCTGTGCTTTAGCTTAAAGTTTTTTATTTTTTGTTTGATGCGCTTTTCTTGATCGGCCTCTGGTTGGTTTCTTTTATGCTCATAGTTAAGACAAAGCGTCTTCCAAAAACGCTGTATGTCATTCACGAGGAAGATAGGCCGAAATTCACTTGCATGGTCACCGTAGTCTCTGAAATATGAATCAATCACCCGAGCGACCGCTGCCCAATAATTATCGTCATTGAAAAGTGGTTTGCTTTCCAGGAGAAGGAGCATTCTTGTGGTGAAGTGATTCTGATAATCATCACCGCGACCTCCCAACTCTGCTAGGTTTTCATCAAGATATAAAATTTTGAGATATTCACCATCATTTGAAAGTTCAGGAAAGCCCATTTCTTCTGAAATCTTCACGATGTCAGAAAATAGTTTAATCTCGGCTATGCGCGAATGCTTATAATCACGCGACGGACGATCATACAAAAAGAACAGATCCACGTCAGAGTATTGGCTGGCTTCATTGCGAGCATAAGAGCCGGCCGAAAATATCGTAAGCAGCGGAAAATTTTCAGCCGAATCAAGCGCTACGATCCTTCTCCTCAATTCGGAGATCCGCGCTTCCGACAATGACTTCCTCACGTCCAATATATTTCTGTCGCTGCTCATTTCTATCCCATTTGCAAGTTTTGGAATCTATCGAGCCGAAGCATAATTTGGTCCATGCGCCCTGCTCTTTGCATGATAGCGGGAAAAGAATCGCCACGATAGTAGGCCATCGGCAACAGTCGAGCGACCACTCGCATAGAAAAGGGCGCGTCCCTTGCGGAACGCGCCCCCTCCCCTACCCAATAGTCCCGAAGGATCAGGCCGCGGAGCTTTCCTCGCCCGGGGTCGGCAGGGCCGGAGTTTCCTCCGGAGCGCCGGCTTCCAGGGCCGCTTCACGGTCACGCTCGGCAGCGATCAGCTTCAGGCGGTTCACCACGGAGCCCGTACCGGCCGGGATCAGACGGCCGACGATGACGTTCTCCTTCAGGCCCTCCAGGTTGTCGACCTTGCCGCCGACGGCTGCTTCCGTGAGGACGCGGGTGGTTTCCTGGAACGACGCGGCGGAAATGAAGGACCGCGTCTGCAGGCTGGCCTTGGTGATGCCCTGGAGAACCGGGTGACCGTGGGCCGGCTGCAGCCCCTCGGCGACCGTCTTCTCGTTCTCCTCGTCGAACTCCTGACGGTCGACCTGCTCGCCCACCAGGAAGGTGGTCTCGCCGGCGTCGGTGATCTCGACCTTCTGCAGCATCTGGCGGACGATCACCTCGATGTGCTTGTCGTTGATCTTCACGCCCTGCAGTCGATAGACGTCCTGGATTTCGTTGATCAGGTAGTCGGCCAAGGCCTCCACACCCATCACCGCCAGGATGTCGTGCGGCACCGGGTTGCCGTCCATCAGCAGATCGCCGCGTTCGACATAGTCACCCTCCTGCACGGAGATGTGCTTGCCCTTCGGGATCAGATACTCCTTCTCGTCGCCGGTCTCCTCGTTGCGGACGACGATGCGGCGCTTGGTCTTGTAGTCCTTACCGAATTCGACGCGACCGCTCATCTCCGAGATGATGGCGAAGTCCTTCGGACGACGCGCCTCGAACAGCTCGGCCACGCGCGGCAGACCACCGGTGATGTCGCGGGTCTTGGACGACTCGCGCGGGATACGCGCCAGCACGTCACCGGCCCGGACCTCGGCGCCGTTCTCCACCGACAGAATGGCGTCCACCGACATGAAGTAGCGGGCTTCCAGTCCGTTCGGCAGGGTGATCAGGTCGCCCCGCTCGTCCACCAGCGCGATGCGCGGCTTCAGGTCCGCGCCACGCGGCTGCTGACGCCAGTCGACCACCACCTTGGAGCTGATGCCCGTCGCCTCGTCCATCACCTCGCGCATGGAGATGCCCTCCACCAGGTCGATGTAACGGGCGGTACCGGCACGCTCGGTGATGATCGGCAGGGTGTAGGGGTCCCACTCGGCCAGCTTGGCGCCGCGCTCGACCTTCACACCCTCGTCCGCCAGCAGCTTGGCACCGTACGGCACGCGGTGACGCGCCCGCTCGCGGCCCTGGTCATCGAGGAGGATGACTTCGGTGCTGCGGCCCATGACAACCGGGATGCCGGACGAGTTCATGACGACGTTGCGGTTGTTGATCCGCACCGTCGCTTCGAACGCCGCCTCGATCTGGCTCTGCTCCGCACCGCGCTGCGCCGCACCACCGATGTGGAAGGTACGCATCGTCAGCTGGGTACCCGGCTCGCCGATCGACTGCGCCGCGATGACGCCGACCGCCTCGCCGGTGTTGACCAGCGTGCCGCGGGCCAGATCACGGCCGTAGCACTTGGCGCAGACGCCGTCGCGGGTCTCGCAGGTCAGGACCGAGCGGATCTTGACCGAGTCGATGCCCGACCGCTCGATGCGGTCGACCGTCGGCTCGTCGATCAGGCCGCCGTCCTCGACGATCAGTTCGCCGTTCAGCGGGTCGATCACCGCGCCGACCACGGTGCGGCCGAGGATGCGATCGCCCAGCGGGGAGATGACTTCGCCGCCGTCGATCACCGCCTTGACGGTGATGCCGCGCTCGGTGCCGCAATCATGCTCGACGATGATGGCGTCCTGCGCCACGTCGACCAGACGACGGGTCAGGTAACCGGAGTTCGCCGTCTTCAAGGCGGTGTCGGCCAGACCCTTGCGGGCGCCGTGGGTGGAGTTGAAGTACTCCAGCACGGTCAGGCCTTCCTTGAAGTTCGAGATGATCGGCGTCTCGATGATCTCGCCCGACGGCTTGGCCATCAGGCCGCGCATGCCGGCCAGCTGACGGATCTGCGCGGCGGAACCGCGGGCGCCGGAGTGGGCCATCATGTACACCGAGTTGACCGGCTTGCCGGCTTCGGTGGTCGAGATCGCCTTCATCATCTCGGAGGCGACCTTTTCGGTGCATTCCGACCAGACGTCGACGACCTTGTTGTACTTCTCGCCCTGGGTGATCAGGCCGTCGAGATACTGCTGCTCGAACTCCTTCACCCGCTCCTTCGACTCGTTGACCAGCTTCTCCTTGGCGGCGGGGATGACCATGTCGTCCTTGCCGAAGGAAATGCCGGCGCGGCAGGCGTGGCCGAAGCCCAGCTTCATCAGGCGATCGGCGAAGATCACCGTCTCCTTCTGACCGCAATGGCGATAGACGGCGTCGATGACGTTGCCGACGTCCTTCTTGGTCAGGACGCGGTTGATCAGCGAGAAGGGCACCTTCGGGTGACGCGGCAGCAGCTCCGACAGGAGCATGCGGCCGGGGGTCGTCTCGACAATGGTGATCTGCTCGTTGCCCTCGTCGTCGACGCCGACGTAGCGCGCCTTGATCTTCGCATGGATCGACAGGACCTTGGCGTTCAGCGCCTGCTCGATTTCCGAGACGTTGGCGAACACCATGCCCTCGCCCTTCTCACTCGGGCGGTCCATGGAGATGTAGTAGATGCCGAGGACGATGTCCTGCGACGGCACGATGATCGGCTTGCCGTTGGCGGGCGACAGGATGTTGTTGGTCGACATCATCAGGACGCGCGCTTCCAGCTGGGCCTCGAGGCTCAACGGAACGTGCACGGCCATCTGGTCGCCGTCGAAGTCGGCGTTGAAGGCGGTGCAGACCAGCGGGTGCAGCTGGATCGCCTTGCCTTCGATCAGCGTCGGCTCGAACGCCTGGATGCCGAGACGGTGCAGCGTCGGCGCCCGGTTCAGCATCACCGGATGCTCGCGGATGACCTCCTCCAGGATGTCCCACACCTCGGGACGCTCCTTCTCCACCATCCGCTTGGCGGCCTTGATGGTGGAGGCGAGGCCGTACAGCTCAAGCTTGGCGTAGATGAAGGGCTTGAACAGCTCGAGCGCCATCTTCTTCGGCAGGCCGCACTGGTGCAGCTTCAGCTCCGGACCGACGACGATGACCGAACGGCCCGAATAGTCGACGCGCTTGCCGAGCAGGTTCTGACGGAAGCGGCCCTGCTTGCCCTTCAGCATGTCGGACAGCGACTTCAGCGGACGCTTGTTGGCGCCGGTGATGACGCGGCCACGGCGGCCGTTGTCGAACAGAGCGTCGACGGCCTCCTGCAGCATGCGCTTCTCGTTGCGGACGATGATGTCCGGCGCCTTCAGCTCGATCAGCCGCTTCAGTCGGTTGTTGCGGTTGATGACGCGGCGGTACAGGTCGTTCAGATCCGACGTGGCGAAACGGCCGCCGTCCAGCGGGACCAGCGGACGCAGTTCGGGCGGGATCACCGGAATGACTTCCAGGATCATCCACTCCGGACGCGACTGCGAGGCCAGGAACGCGTCGATCAGCTTCAGGCGCTTGACCAGCTTCTTGCGCTTGGCTTCGGAGTTGGTGTCGCGCAGATCCTCGCGGCAGCGCTTCTTCTCCTCGTCGAGGTCGAGCGCGGACAGCATGATGCGCAGCGCTTCGGCACCGATCGACGCGGTGAAGGCGTCCTCGCCGTACTCGTCCTGGGCGTTGAGGTACTCTTCCTCGTTCAGCAGCGAATGCAGCTTCAGCGGGGTGAGGCCCGGCTCGATGACGACGTAGTTTTCGAAATAGAGGATGCGCTCCAGATCCTTGAGCGTCATGTCGAGCAGCAGGCCGATGCGGCTCGGCAGCGACTTCAGGAACCAGATGTGCGCGACGGGGGACGCCAGTTCGATATGGCCCATGCGCTCGCGCCGGACCTTCGACAGCGTGACCTCGACGCCGCATTTCTCGCAGATGATGCCGCGATACTTCATGCGCTTGTACTTGCCGCACAAGCACTCGTAGTCCTTGATCGGGCCGAAGATGCGGGCGCAGAACAGGCCGTCGCGCTCCGGCTTGAAGGTGCGATAGTTGATGGTTTCCGGCTTCTTGATCTCGCCGTAGGACCAGGACCGGATCCGCTCGGGGCTCGCGATCTGGATGCGGATCTGATCGAAGCTCTGCGGCCCCTGGACCTGGCCGAAAATGTTCATCAACTCATTCATGACCGTCTCCCGCTGGCATCGCCGCGTTGTCGGTTAAGGGCAGTGCATGACCCCGGAGCGGTGCTCGCACCGTTCCGGGGTTTGGTCACGTCAAATCGGCTCAGTAGGACCGCTGGTTCAGTTCGACGTTCAGGCCGAGCGAGCGCAGCTCCTTGACCAGCACGTTGAACGACTCCGGAATGCCGGCCTCGAAGTTGTCGTCGCCGCGGACGATGGCCTCGTAGACCTTGGTGCGGCCGGACACGTCGTCCGACTTCACCGTCAGCATTTCCTGCAGCGTGTAGGCGGCGCCGTAGGCTTCGAGCGCCCAGACCTCCATCTCACCGAAGCGCTGACCGCCGAACTGGGCCTTGCCGCCCAGCGGCTGCTGCGTGACCAGCGAGTAGGGGCCGATCGACCGGGCGTGGATCTTGTCGTCCACCAAGTGGTGCAGCTTCAGCATGTAGATGTAGCCGACAGTCACCTTGCGGTCGAAGGTCTCACCGGTGCGGCCGTCCACCAGCGTCGACTGGCCCGACCGGTCGAAACCGGCACGCTCCAGGTGGACGCAGATGTCCTCCTCGCGGGCGCCGTCGAAGACCGGCGTCGCGAAGGGCACGCCCTTGCGCAGGTTGCCGCCCAGCTCCAGCAGCTCGCCGTCGGTCATGTCGGCGATGTCCTCGTTGTAGGTCACCTCGCCGTACGCCGACTTCAGCGTGCTGCGCAGGGCCTCCAGCTGGGGAGCGCCTTCGGCCTTCTGACGGATCGCCAGACGGTATTGGTCGACCGCACGACCGATCTGCCGGCCAAGACCCGAGGCCGCCCAACCGAGGTGGGTTTCGAGGATCTGACCGACGTTCATGCGCGACGGCACGCCCAGCGGGTTCAGCACCAGATCGACCGGGGTGCCGTCCTCGAGGTACGGCATGTCCTCCTGCGGGATGATGCGCGAGACGACACCCTTGTTGCCGTGACGGCCGGCCATCTTGTCGCCCGGCTGCAGCTTGCGCTTCACCGCGACGAAGACCTTGACCATCTTCATGACGCCCGGCGGCAGCTCGTCGCCGCGCTGCAGCTTGTCGACCTTGTTCTCGAAGCGGTCCTGCAGGGCCTTGATCGAGTCGTCGAACACCTTGGCCAGGTTCTCGACCGTCTCCATCACCTGCTCGTCGGCGATGGCGATCTGGCGCCACAGACCCTTCGACAGGCCGGCCAGAACCTCCTCGGTCAGGACCGTGCCACCCTTCATGCCCTTCGGGCCGGACTGCGCGGTCTGGCCGAGCAGCACTTCCTTCAGGCGGGTGTAGAAGCTGCGCTCCAGGATGCCGCGCTCGTCGTCGCGGTCCTTCGCCAGCTTCTCGATCTCGGCCCGCTCGATCGCCAGAGCGCGCTCGTCCTTGTCGACGCCGCGGCGGCTGAACACACGGACCTCGACGATGGTGCCGACGACGCCCGGCGGCAGGCGCAGCGAGGTGTCGCGGACATCGGAAGCCTTTTCGCCGAAGATGGCGCGCAGCAGCTTCTCTTCCGGCGTCATCGGGCTTTCACCCTTCGGCGTCACCTTGCCGACCAGGATGTCGCCCGGACGGACCTCGGCGCCGATGTAGACGATGCCGGCCTCGTCGAGGTTCTTCAGAGCTTCCTCACCCACGTTCGGAATGTCGCGGGTGATTTCCTCCTGGCCCAGCTTGGTGTCGCGGGCCATGACCTCGAACTCCTCGATGTGGATCGAGGTGAAGACGTCGTCCTTGACGATGCGCTCGTTGATGAGGATCGAGTCCTCGAAGTTGTAGCCGTTCCACGGCATGAACGCGACGAGCACGTTGCGGCCGAGCGCCAGCTCGCCGAGGTCGGTCGACGGACCGTCGGCCACGATGTCGCCGGCGTTCACCCGGTCACCGACCTTCACCAGCGGACGCTGGGTGATGCAGGTGTTCTGGTTGGAACGCTGGAACTTCAGCAGGTTGTAGATGTCGACGCCCGGCGCCGTGCTGTCCGAGCTGTCGGTGGCGCGGACGACGATGCGGGTGGCGTCGACCTGGTCGACGATGCCCGAGCGCTTGGCGACGATGGTCACGCCGCTGTCGCGGGCGACGGTCGCCTCCATGCCGGTGCCGACCAGCGGCGCGTCGGCCTTGACCAGCGGCACCGCCTGACGCTGCATGTTCGAGCCCATCAGCGCGCGGTTGGCGTCGTCGTTCTCCAGGAACGGGATCAGCGCCGCGGCGACGGACACCAGCTGCTTCGGCGAAACGTCGATCAGGTCGATCGCCTCCGGCCGGAACATCAGGTATTCGCCGCCCTGGCGGCAGGACACCAGATCGGCGGCGAAGCTGTTGTCCGGGTTCAGCTCGGCATTCGCCTGGGCCACGACGTAACGGCCCTCCTCCATCGCCGACAGATAGACCACCTCGTTGGTGACCTTGCCGTCGATGACCTTGCGGTAGGGGCTCTCGATGAAGCCGTACTGGTTCACGCGGGCGTAGGTCGCCAGCGAGTTGATCAGACCGATGTTCGGGCCTTCCGGCGTCTCAATCGGGCAGATGCGGCCATAGTGCGTCGGGTGCACGTCGCGCACCTCGAAGCCGGCGCGCTCGCGGGTCAGACCGCCCGGGCCGAGAGCCGAGAGACGACGCTTGTGCGTGATCTCGGACAGCGGGTTGGTCTGGTCCATGAACTGCGACAGCTGCGACGAACCGAAGAACTCGCGCACGGCGGCGGCGGCCGGCTTGGCGTTGATCAGGTCATGCGGCATCACCGTGTCGATCTCGACGGAGCTCATGCGCTCGCGGATCGCACGTTCCATGCGCAGCAGGCCGACGCGGTACTGGTTCTCCATCAGCTCGCCGACCGAGCGGACGCGGCGGTTGCCGAGATGGTCGATGTCGTCGATCTCGCCGCGGCCGTCCTTCAGGTTCACCAGAACCTTCAGGATCTCCAGGATGTCCTCCTTGCGGAGAACGCGCATCTGGTCGTCCGTCTGGAAGTTCAGGCGGGCGTTCATCTTCACGCGGCCGACGGCCGACAGGTCGTAGCGCTCGCTGTCGAAGAACAGGCCGGAGAACAGCGCCTCGGCCGACTCCAGGGTCGGCGGCTCGCCCGGACGCATGACGCGGTAGATGTCGATCAGCGCGTCTTCGCGGCTGGCGTTGCGATCCGCATTCATGGTGTTGCGGATGTAGGCGCCGACGTTCAGGTGGTCGATCGCCAGCACCGGCAGCTCGTCGACGCCGGTCTTCTCAAGCTTGTCGAGGTCGCTCGCCGACAGCTCGTCACCGGCTTCGAACAGGACTTCGCCCGTGCGCTCGTTGATGATGTCGACGGCGAGGTAGCGGCCGGTCAGCTCCTCGGTGGAGACCTGCTGCTCGGTCAGGCCGGCCTCGACCAGCTTCTTGATGACGCGCGGGGTCATCTTGGTGCCGGCCTCGGCGACGACGGCGCCGGTGGCGGCATCGACCAGGTCGGACACCAGCTTGACGCCCTTCATGCGCTCGGCGCTGAACGGGGTCTTCCAGCCGCCGGCGGAGCGGGTGTAGGTGATGGTGTCGTAGAAGTAGTTGAGGATCTCTTCCTTCGACATGCCCTGCGCTTCGTAGGGCAGCAGGTCCTTGCGGTTCGCCTTGCGCTCGGCGCGCAGCGCCTCGGTCTCCGCGCCGTCCAGAGCGAACAGCAGCGTGGTGGCCGGCAGCTTGCGGCGGCGGTCGATGCGGACGTAGACGAGATCCTTGGCGTCGAACTCGAAGTCCAGCCAGGAACCGCGATAGGGGATGACGCGGGCGGCGAACAGATACTTGCCCGACGCGTGGGTCTTGCCCTTGTCGTGGTCGAAGAAGACACCCGGGCTGCGGTGCATCTGGGAGACGATGACGCGCTCGGTGCCGTTGATGATGAAGGTGCCGTTGGCCGTCATCAGGGGCATGTCGCCCATGTAGACGTCCTGCTCCTTGATGTCGCGGATCGAACGGAGGCCGGTGTCCTCCTCGACGTCGAACACGGACAGGCGCAGGGTAACCTTCAGCGGAGCCGCGAAGGTCATGCCGCGCTGCTGGCATTCCTCGACGTCGTACTTCGGCTGCTCAAGCTCGTACTTGACGAAATCCAGCACCGCGCGGTCGGAGAAGTCCTTGATCGGGAAGACCGACTTGAAGACTTCCTGCAGGCCCAGGTTCGCCCGCTTTTCCGGGGCGATGTCCATTTGCAGGAAGTGGTCGTAGGAGCTGCGCTGCACCTCGATGAGGTTGGGCATCTGGGTGACTTCCGGGATGCGCCCGAAGCTCTTCCGAACACGTTTACGACCCGTAAAGGATTTGGCCATGGATGTCCCCAAACGTCTGTACGTGATGCGCGTTATACCGACCGTTCAACCGACCGCAGGGTCAAGCCGACTGGTGTCGACCGCTCCCGAGGGCGCCCGCGCGGGCCATCCCCATGATGGGGACGGAAAGAGCCGGGCCGGGCAAGCCCGGTCCGGCGGAAGGCAGAAAACGCCGTGCGGCGGCAGGTTCCCTGGGGAACCGACCGCCGTCCGGCGTGGAACTGTATGATCCGTAACGCAACAAGGTCTTACTTAATATCGACCTTGGCGCCGGCCTCTTCAAGCTGCTTCTTGATCTTGGCGGCCTCGTCCTTCGTGGCGCCTTCCTTGACCGGCTTCGGAGCGCCCTCGACCAGGTCCTTGGCTTCCTTCAGGCCCAGGCCGGTGATCGCGCGGACTTCCTTAATCACGTTGATCTTCTTGTCGCCGGCATCGGCGAGGATCACCGTGAACTCGGTCTGCTCTTCGGCCGGAGCGGCAGCGGCGGCGGCCGGACCAGCGGCGGCGACGGCCACCGGAGCGGCGGCGGAGACGCCCCACTTCTCTTCGAGGAGCTTCGACAGCTCGGCGGCTTCCAGGACGGTCAGGGCCGACAGATCGTCGACGAGCTTCTGCAGATCAGCCATGTTACTACTCCAAACGACTTGAGTTCTGGGGATGGAAAAAAACGAGTGAGTCGAGCCGGCCTTGCGGGCCAGCTCAGGCTGCCTCGTCGTCCTTCTTCGCGTAGGCGGCAAGCACGCGGGCGACCTGGCCACCCGGAGCCTGGAGAACACCGGCGATACGGGTCGCCGGGGTCTGGATCATGCCCACGAGGCGGCCACGCAGTTCGTCCAGCGACGGGAGCGAGGCGAGGGCCTTGACCCCCTCCGCGTCCAGAATCTGGGTGCCGAGGCTGGCTCCGACGATCTTGAGCTTCTCGTTGGTCTTCGCGTAGTCGGCCACCACCTTGGCAGCCGCAACGGGATCCTTCGAGAAGGCGATCGCCGTCGGTCCCTTGAAGAGACCGTCCAGACCTTCGAACTGCGTCCCCTGAAGGGAACGACGGGCGAGCCGGTTCTTCGTCACTTTGAAGCTGGCGCCAGCAGCCCGAACCTTCGCACGCAGGTCGGTGACTTCCTTCACCGTCAGGCCCAGATGGTGGGTGACCACCACCAGGCCCGTGTCCTGGAGCTTCGATTGCAGAGCCGCGATCGTCGCTTCTTTTTGTGTACGATCCACGGATCGCCTCCTTGCACAGAGGTTTACATGGACCCCCTGCCCTTGCGGGCCGGAGGTCCGGCGAACCTGTCCCAGAAGTTCAAGCCGTTCCTGATCCGGTGGTCCCGCCTTGACGGGGGCCGGAATGGTCAACGGGTTCAACTCCTGTCTGCGCCGGTGAATTTTAAGCCCTCACCTTCCGGAGAAGGGGCGGACACCTGCGGTCTCGGACAGGGGTGGGTGGGCGGTCCGCCGGGGCAGGCCCCTTTGGATCATCCACCCGGTCGCCACCGGTACCCGAAGGTACCGGCGGCGAAAGACGGGCGATTACGCCGCGGCGCCGGCCGCGGCCGACACGCTGGTGAGGTCGAGCTTCAGGCCCGGGCCCATCGTCGACGAGAGCGAGACCTTCAGCAGGTACTGGCCCTTGGCGCCGGTCGGCTTGGCACGGGTGATGGCATCGACGAAGGCGCGGATGTTCTGGACCAGCGCCTCTTCCGAGAAGCTGACCTTGCCGACGCCGGCGTGGACGATACCGGTCTTCTCCGCACGGAACTCCACCGCGCCGGCCTTGGCGGCCTTCACGGCGCCGGCGACGTCGGGGGTCACGGTGCCCAGCTTCGGGTTCGGCATCAGGCCGCGCGGGCCGAGAACCTTACCGAGCTTGCCGACCACGCCCATCATGTCGGGCGAGGCGATGCAGCGGTCGAAGTTGATGTTGCCGGCCAGGATCTGTTCGGCGAGATCGTCGCCGCCGACCACGTCGGCGCCGGCGGCCAGAGCCTCATCCACCTTGGCGCCGCGGGCGAACACCGCCACGCGGACGGTCTTGCCGGTGCCGTTCGGCAGGTTCACGACGCCGCGGACCATCTGGTCGGCGTGGCGCGGATCGATGCCGAGGTTCATCGCGATTTCGATGGTCTCGTCGAACTTGGCCTTGGCGGCACCCTTCACCAGGGTGACGGCCTCTTCCAGCGAGTAGAAGTTGTCGCGGTTGACGGTCTTGTAGGCGTCGGTCAGACGCTTGCCCAGCTTCGCCATAGGATCAGCCCTCCACCACTTCGAGGCCCATCGAGCGGGCGGAGCCGGCGATCATGGTCGCTGCGGCTTCGACGTCGTGCGCGTTCAGGTCGACCATCTTCTTCTGGGCGATCTCGCGGATCTGCGAGGTCGTGACCTGGCCGACGAAACCGCCCTTGCCGGGGGTCGTCGAACCCTTGTCCTTGCCCGAAGCCTTCTTGAGGAAGTAGCTGACCGGCGGGGTCTTGGTCACGAAGGTGAAGGTGCGGTCGCCATATGCGGTGATGACCACGGGAATCGGCATGCCGACTTCCAGGTCCGCCGTCTTGGCGTTGAACGCCTTGCAGAACTCCATGATGTTCAGGCCGCGCTGACCGAGCGCCGGGCCGATGGGCGGCGACGGGTTGGCCTTGCCGGCCGGAACCTGCAGCTTGATGTAACCGACGATTTTCTTCGCCATCTCACAACCTCCTGGGACGACACCTCACGCCTTCGACCGGATGGTCCGGCGCGGCGTCGCGGGGTTTTGCGGTTCGGCCATGGCGAGCCTCCCGCAACAGAATGGAGCCACCGATGCAAGCACCGGCAGCTCCGACACGAAAAACTTTGGAACCTTGCGCTTAGATCTTTTCGACCTGCGTGTATTCCAGCTCGACCGGCGTGGAGCGGCCGAAGATCGACACCGCCACCTTGAGGCGGGATTTCTCTTCGTCGACTTCCTCGACGACACCATTGAACGAGGTGAAGGGACCGTCGCTCACTCGCACCTGCTCGCCCACCTCGAAGGTGATCGAGGGCTTGGGGCGCTCAAAGCCTTCCTGCACCTGATGGATGATCCGTTCGGCCTCGCGCTGGGAAATCGGCTGCGGCTTGCCGCCACCGCCCAGGAAGTCCGTAACCTTCGGCGTGTTCTTCACCAGCGACCAGGATTCGTCGGTCAGGTCCATCTTGACGAGGACATAGCCGGGGAAGAACTTGCGTTCCGTGTTGATCTTGGAACCCCGGCGCACTTCGACCACTTCTTCGGTCGGGACTAGGATTTCCTCGAACTTGTCTTCCAAACCCTTCTGAGCCGCCTTTTCGCGGATGGCCTGGGCGACCTTCTTTTCGAAACCCGAATAGACGTGAACGACGTACCAGCGCGCAGCCATGTCTTAGCCTCCCAGCCCAAGGATCAAGCGAACGGCAACCGCCAGCACCTGATCGACGACGAGGAAGAACAGGGCGGCGAGCACGACCATGACGAACACCATGGCGGTCGTGATGCCGGTTTCCTTGCGGGTCGGCCAGGTAACCCTGGCTACCTCGCGGCGGACCTCGCGCGCGAATTCTGCGGGATTGACTTTAGCCATCGTGCGAACCGTGCGAGCTCCGGAGCGACTGTGAGGGCGCCGCTTTTACCCTAACCGTTATTGGGACGGGATGGCAGGAGTGGAGGGGCTCGAACCCCCAACCCCCGGTTTTGGAGACCGGTGCTCTACCAATTGAGCTACACTCCTATCTCCGTCCGGCCACACCTTTCGGCGTGGGACGCCGCTTAAAGCATTCTTTCGGCGGCGGTGTCAAGGCCTTTCAGCCTAACTTTCGGAATAACTTTTTAGAACGGCTTTCCGGAAGCCCAACCGTACTCTGAAGCCAGACAAGACTCCCCCGCCGGACCGGAGCCCGGCGGGGGAGGCAGGCTTATAGCATCACTCGACGATCTTGGCAACGACGCCGGCGCCGACGGTGCGGCCGCCCTCGCGGATGGCGAAGCGCAGGCCTTC
>NZ_VTTK01000067.1:0-14704 GCF_008365135.1 Azospirillum sp. Sh1
GCTTCAGTGAATCATGCTCGCTATAATTTGGGAAGCCCCTGCGACCCGAGAGTCAGTTCAGGCGTGAGCCGGTATAAATCTGATCGGCGGCGGAAAGGTTGAGAAGCGGGGGGCGGCATCCGTCCCGGTCCGGCGGGGCCAAGGCGGGGCCGAGCCGCAAGCCCCACTCAGAAATGGTCGCGTACGGCCGCGCGGATGCGGCGGATGTCGTCGTCGACCTGCGCGGGCGTGGTGTGCGGCCCCAGATCGTCGAAATGCAGATGCTCGACCACCCTGATGCCGCAGAGGCCCATGATCGCAACGTCCTGCGTCACCGTGAAGGCCTGCCTCTCCCCGGTCGCTTCCAGAAATGCCATCGGGGCGCCGGAACTCGTGACGATCAGCCCCTTGCGCCCATGCAGTTTGCCCTCGACCTCCTCGCCCCGCATTTCCCAGGCAAATCCGTAACTGAAGACACGATCCACATAGCCCTTCAGCATCGCCGGCATGCCGGCCCACCAGATCGGAAACACGAAGGAAACCGCCTGGGACGCCGTGATGAGGTCCTGCTCGCGCCGGATGTCTTCGGGTACCGGACCCGTGCCGGCCAGTTCCTCCTCCGAAAGGACCGGGTTGAAGCCCATGGCGTAGAGGTCGCGGACGGTGACCGCGTGCCCGCATTGCTCCAGCTCATCCACATAGGCGCCCACCGCCTGCCGGATGAAGCTGCCGGAGCGAGGATGCGCGAAAATGACGACGTGCTTCATGACACTCCTCCCGTTCCGGGCTCGCGCGGCGCGCGGCCGAGTTTCCGTTCCAGTTCCACGACCGCGCGCAGCGTCCCGAGCACGCTGTCGGGCGTCAGGCTGATGGAGTCGATGCCGAGGCGCACAAGGAACTCGGCGATCTCCGGATAGTCCGAAGGCGCCTGTCCGCAGATGCCGCAAGGCCGGCCATTGCGGCGCGCACCCTCCACGGCCTGGCGCAGGAAAGCCAGCACGCCGGGATCGCGCTCGTCGAAATCGAAGGCGACCAGAGGGCTGTCACGGTCCACCCCGAGCGTGAGTTGCGTCAGGTCGTTCGACCCGATGGAGAAGCCGTCGAACCGTTTGGCGAACTCATCCACCAGCAGCACGTTGTTGGGGATTTCACACATCACGTAGACCTCGAGGCCGTCACGCCCGCGCACCAGCCCGTGGTGCGCCATGGCGGCGATCACCCGGTCGGCTTCCTCCAGACGGCGGCAGAACGGCACCATCACCTTCACGTTGGTCAGCCCCATCTCGCCACGCACGCGGGCAAGCGCCCGGCATTCCAGCGCAAAGCCTTCCTCGTATGCCGGGTGGGCGTAGCGTGCAGCCCCCCGGAAGCCCAGCATCGGGTTTTCCTCGACCGGCTCGAACCATCTCCCGCCGAGCAGGGAAGCGTATTCGTTCGTCTTGAAATCGGACAGCCGGACGATCACCGGGCGCGGGAAGAAAGCCGCCGCGATGGTGCCGATCCCCTCCGACAGGCGCTCAACGAAATAGGCGCTGCCGTCCGGGTGGTTGCGCGTCAGGTGGGCGATGCGCGCCCGCACGTCGGCGTCCTCGACACGCTCCGGGTGGACGAGCGCCATCGGATGGACCTTGATGGCCTCGTTGACGATGAACTCCATGCGCGCCAGCCCGACACCGTCCACCGGCAGCCTGCCGGTTTGGAAAGCCAGATCGGGATTGCCGAGGTTCACCATGATGCGCGTCTGCGGCCGCGGCAGCCGGCCAAGATCCAGGCGCTCCACCCGGAACGGCACGGCGCCGTCATACACCTTGCCGGTTTCACCCTCCGCGCAGGAGACGGTCACCGTCTGCCCATCGCGCAGGGCCTCCGTCGCGCGTTCGGCTCCGACCACGGCTGGAATGCCCAGTTCGCGGGCGACGATAGCGGCATGGCAGGTGCGGCCCCCCCGGTTGGTGACGATGGCGGCGGCCGTCTTCATCACCGGCTCCCAATCCGGCGTCGTGGTGTCGGCCACCAGAACCTCGCCCGGACGGAAGGCCGACAGATGATGGGCGTCGGTCACCACGCGCACCGGCCCGGTGGCCATGCGTCCGCCCACCGCGCGTCCCGACGCGAGCACGGTCCCCTTCGCCTCCGAAACGAAGCTCTCCAGTTCCAGCGCCGCCTGCTGGGAGGCGACCGTCTCCGGCCGTGCCTGGACGATGTAGAGGCCGCCGTCCAGTCCGTCCTTGGCCCATTCGATGTCCATGGGCCGGCCATAATGGTCCTCGATCCGGATGGCGTATCCGGCAAGCCGCAGCACCTCCTCGTCGGTCAGGCAGAAGCGCTCCCGGTCGGCGTCGGGAGTGGGGACGGTCCGCGTCGGCTCGCGCGTGCGGCCCGGCCGGTAAACCATCTTCACCTGCTTCTCGCCCAGCCGCCGCTGCAGCACCGCGCGGTGGCCTTGCCGGAAGGTCGCCTTGTGCACATAGAACTCGTCGGGATCGACCGCCCCCTGGACGACCGTTTCCCCCAGCCCATAGGCGCCGGTGATGAACACGGCGTCGCGGAATCCCGATTCCGTATCCAGCGTGAACATCACCCCGGCCGAGGCGAGGTCGGAACGCACCATTTTCTGTACGCCGACCGACAGCGCGACCTTGAAGTGGTCGAAGCCCTGGTCGATCCGGTAGGAGATGGCCCGGTCGGTGAACAGCGAGGCGTGGCAGCGCCGCACCGCGTCGAGCAGCATCGCCTCCCCGGATACGTTCAGATAGGTCTCGTGCTGCCCGGCGAAGCTGGCGGTCGGCAGGTCCTCCGCGGTGGCGGAACTGCGCACCGCGACGGTCAGGCCCTCCCCGTACTCGGCCAGCAGGGCGCGGAAAGCCGTGCGCAGTTGCGCCTCCATCGCCGCCGTCAGGCCGGCCGAGTAGACGATGTCGCGCGCACGGGACCCGGCGCGGGCAAGCAGGACCATGTCGTTCTTGTCCAGCCCGTCGAGCAGCGCGTGGAGATCCTCCCACGCCTTGGCCGCGGTCAGCGCGTCGCGGAAGGCTGCCGCGGTCAGGGCGAAGCCGTCCGGCACCTCGACCCCCAGCGGCTTCAGGTGCCGGTACAGCTCACCGAGGGAGGCGTTCTTGCCGCCCACCAGGGCCACGTCGTCGCGGCCGAGGTCGGAGAACCAGCGGATATATGTGGTGTCCGGCATGTCCGGCGTCCTTGTTCCAGCCTTCGTCCATCGGCGCAACATGGCCGGGCGGCGTGGCCACAGGTCGTGACCGGGAGCGTGACGGGTCACGGCCCCGCGACGGCTCCCTAGCCGGCGACATGATGCTTGCCGACCGGCGTGACCGTGGTCGCCTGCGGGCCGTGAACGCTTTCCTTCTCGGCGATGCTCAGGCGGACCTCCTGGTCAACCTTCAGGGCGTCGAAGGACCCGTCGGCCACGCTGTTGCGGTGGAAATAGACCTCCTGCCCATCCGTCATTTCGATGAAACCGTAGCCGTCTCCGGCAAACAGGCGGACCACGCGGCCGTGCAGGGGAACCTCATGCGTCTTCACGTCCAGCCGGCGGCGGCGCGCGTAGTCCTCCAACTCCCGGCGGGCCGCGTCGAACGCATCGCGCACGGCGACTCTTGGATTTTCGTGAGCGTGGTCCTCGGGCTTGGCGTGACGCACGGCAAGCTTTTCTCCCGGCACGGTCAGGTCGATCCGGACCGCGTAGAGCTTGCCCTGGTGCTGGTGCCGGTGCGGCGCGTCGATGGTCACATGGCACGCCATGATGTGGTCGAAGAACCGCTCCAGCTTGGCGGCGTGTTCCCGCACGACCGTCTCCAGGGCGGGCGACGGTTCCAGATTGTCGAAGGTGATCTGCACAGGGAATTCCATGGCATTCCTCCTGTCGGTTGCCGCCTGTCAGCGGCCGTACACCCGCCCTCGAGTTCGGCGTCCACCAGGGTGTGCCGGCGAGCGGCACGTTCCACGACCATCACCTCGACGGTAACGAGCAGTCCAGCCACCGGGGATGCACAGCGCGCCGGCAGCCATTGTGGCGGCTCCCATTGTGGCCGCTCCAGGAGTCCCGGCGTTAACCTGGATCAAGCGGCGCCCCGAAGTCTTGCGGTCCAATGATCCGAGCCGACAATCCCGCAGCCAACCATCCGGGAGAGAGTCGCCATGGAACCCGCAGGCAAGACCGGCCCACGCCACCCGGCCCGCATCGCCTGTGAAACCCCGCTCCCTGCAACTGCCCTCCCATCCGGTCCGCTTCTCAATCGGCGTGCCAATTCACCCTGAGGAAGCACTCGCCCTCGGCGTACTTCCACGTCACTTCACCCTGGTGATGGCGATCGAGCGCTTCGGCGATACGCCGGGGCAAGTGAAGATCCGTGGTCGTCACGTTGATCCCGTCGGCGGTGTCGTGGATGTCCATGATCCTGTTGAGCGGATGCTCGGCGGTCTCGAGCTTCTCCTGATGGCGGACCTGCGCCATGATCTCGGCACGATGGGCTTGGACGAAGGCGCCGCTCATCGACAGGATGCCGGCCGGGATCCGCTCCTCGATGCGCTGGCAGGCTTGGCAGACGGTCTCCGTCGCGTCCGCCGGCCTTGCGCCCCACCGCCAGCGGCCATCCTCGTAGACGGCGTGGCAGCGTGAACAGACGCTGGGATCGGCGGGTTTGAGGTCCGACTTGTAGGGGTCGTGCTCCTTCTCCTGGATCAGCCGGTCTCGCCGTTCCGGTTGCAGGCGGTCATCGATGGCCGAGCGGCTGTTCTGAGGCTTTTGTCCCATGGCCACGTCCTCCCCGGTGAGCGGAAAGCGGTATAGTCGCGCCCAGGCAAAACGCCGCCTTAACCTGGATAAACCCGTTTGCGATTGACTGAAGATTCACCGTTGGGGTCGATCAGGTTAACCTGGATCAAGGTGGGCTGCGATTTTTGGCGCGACGGTACGGAACCTATCCTCCTCTGTAGGAGATGGTTCATGATCAAGCATATTCTTGTCCTGCTCGATGGTGCCGCCGCCGACGAACGGGCGCTGAACGCCGCCTTTACCCTCGCCAAGCTGTTCAATGGGCATGTTGAGGCCTTCCACGTTCGGCCCGACCCGCGGGTGGCCATTCCACTGGTTACCGAAGGTTTCTCATCCGACATGCTGGAGCGCCTGATCCGGGAGGCGGAGCAGGCGGACCAGGAACGGGCATCGCACGCAAGGCACAGCTTCGACACCGCCGTTGCGGCCGCCGGCATTCACAGCATCGGCTATCCTGACGCCGATACCGCCATCGCGTCCGGTTCCATCACAGCAACATGGCGCGAAATGGTTGGCCAGCCGGAGGACATCCTCATTCAGCGTGGGCGCTGTGCCGACCTCCTCCTGTTCGCGCAGCCATTCGATGCACCAGCCAATGTCCTACGGTTGGAGACGGCTTTGTTCGAAACCGGTCAGCCGATGCTGCTGGCGGCACCAGGCATGGATGGAGAGGCGCTTTCATCGATTGCAATCGCCTGGAACGGCAGCCGACAAGCGGCAAGGGCGATCGCCGGGGCCATGCCGCTCCTGCGGCGGGCGCGGAATGCCACGATACTGACGGTGGACGGAGGCGATGACGTCAAAGGTCCGACGGCGCCGATGATCACATGCCTTTCCGACCATCTGGCTTGGCACGGCATCTCCGTGGCAGTCGACGTCCTGCACAAGGATGGCCGCCCGACCGGCGAGTTGCTGACCGAAAGGGCGAAGGAGATCGGTGCGGGTCTTCTGGTCATGGGCGGCTACGGACACAGCCGATTCCGGGAAATGGTCCTGGGTGGCGCAACCCGCCATGTGCTGGGGACCACTCTCGGATGTTCGGTCCTGCTGGCACACTGAGGCAGCCAGCCACTGATAGTCCGGCATGGGAGGCATCGATGACGCACGATGGAATGCTGCTGTTCGATCTGGACCCGAATTGGCGGCATGGCCGCCGGATCGCCACTCATCTGGAAATTCCGATTTCCCTGCATGAGGAGAGACGCTTCGAGGATGGCGAAATGAAGGTTCGCCCCTTGATCAGCGTCAGGGACCGCGACGTGTTCGTTGTCCAGTCCCTGCTGGGCGATGCTCATGACAGCGTGCATGACAAGCTTTGGCGGCTCCTGCTTTTCACGGGCGCCCTGAAGGATTCGTCCGCGCGCCGGGTGACGGTGGTGGCCCCCTATCTGGCCTACAGCCGCAAGGACCGCCGCACGAAATCCCGCGACCCTGTGGCAACGCGCCAGCTGGCGATCCTGTTCGAGGCGGCCGGTGTCGACCGGGTCGTCACGATGGACGTGCACAATCAGGCCGCGTTCGAGAATGCTTTCCGCTGCCGGACCGAGCATCTTCTGGCACGCCCCCTTTTTGCCGATCACGTCAAGGCGACGGCAGGGAATGACCCGATCGCCCTGGTTTCCCCCGATGTCGGAGGCATGAAAAGGGTCGAACAGCTTCACGAATCGCTGGAACACAGCCTTGCCCGGCCGGTTGGTCTGGCCTTCATGGAGAAGACCCGCAGTGCCGGAGTTGTCGGCGGCGGACAGTTGGTCGGCAACGTGGCCGGCTGCAGAGTGCTGATTCTCGACGATCTCGTTGCGACGGGAACCACCATGCTGCGGGCCGCCGAAGCATGCCGGACGGCGGGAGCCCTTTCGGTGGTGGCACTGGCAACCCACGGCGTGTTCGCGCCGGGTGCCGTCGACATGCTGCAGTCGCCGGCATTCGACAGCGTGGTGGTGACCGACACCGTACCGCCCTGGCGATTGGAGGGCGACATATCGGTTCGGAGACTCACGGTTCTGGACACCGCGCCGCTGTTCGCAGAGGCGATCGCCCGCATGCATGCCGGCGGTTCGTTGAGCGATCTTCTTTAGAACAGATGGCGGATCGCCCGAAGTGGATGACCATCCGATACAGCGCATGGATCGAATGCCGGCGGACCAAGACTATCCGCTCGAAATGAAGGTGGAGTTCTTACAGAGACCGGATGCTTATTTCGATCGCCCCAGCCAGGTCCAAGCGATCGAAACCCGTCTTTCCTGGGTCTTCCTGACCGAGCGACATGCATACAAACTGAAGAAACCCCGACGACTTCCCGAAGTGAACCTGTCGACGGTGGCGTTGCGCCACGCAAATTGTCTGACCGAAATACGGTTGAACCGTCGACTGAGTGCGATGGTTTATCATGCCGCCCTTTGCCTTGCCCTTCGGCCGGATGGTGGCCTCAGCTTGTGCGAGCGGCCTGGGCCCGCAGATCGCGTCGTCGATTGGGTGGTTTGGATGCAGCGCCTTCCGACCGAGCGACGGATGGACGAATTGATCGGCTCCAACAGCTTGCAGACAAGCGACGTCCGCAATCTCGGGATTACGCTATCGAGATTTTACCGCTTCAGTCGATCCGTTCCGATGACAGGCGACAGGTACGTAGGCCGATTTGCGCAGGATGTTGAGAAGAACCAGGTCACGGCCAGAACCACACTCCCCAAAGAAATGGCTGACCGGGCGAACAAGGCTGCGATCTGGCAACGAGGGTTCCTGAAAACACAACGCGGTCTGTTGCGGAAGCGGGCGGAAGGCCGGTGGATCATCGAAGCTCATGGCGACCTTCGCCCAGAACACATCTTTTTTACTGCTCCCCTTCAGATCATCGACTGCCTTGAATTCGACCGGGCACTCCGGCTGCTCGATCCCGTTGATGAGCTTTGCTATCTCGGGCTTGAATGCGATCGCCTGGGAGAAGGGTGGATCGCCAACCATCTTCTGAGGATTTACGAGGCGCGGAGCGGGGACAGGGCCGATCCTCATCTGGTCGCCTTCTATCGCAGTGTCCGCGCTTGCATCCGCATCCGGCTGGCCGCACACCGGCTGGCCGATGCCACTGCCGCCCAACGTGGACGGTGGTTGGAACGCATCGAACAATATCTCTCATGCATCGAGAAACATTGACCCTATTCGGCCAGAGGATCGGAGGTCCGAACAGCGGCGTCGATGGGATGCAACTCGCTCGCCCCCCAGATTTCGGTGTGGGCGTAACCGGACGCACGGACGGTGGTCGCCACCCTCATTGCCGCGTCAATCCCTGGAGCGGCGAAGATGTCGAGGAAGTCGTAGGGCCCGAGAACGGCAAAGCTGCTTCGCCATTCGACATCCGGGCAGTTCTGGCCGATCTGTTCGGCGAGGTGCTGCCGAACCTTGTCGGTGGATTTCGGTGGAGCTTTCGTCCCCTGGATAAGCCGCGTCAGCATGATGAATGTGGCCATGGCGTGCCTCTCGATACTCGTGGCCGCAGGCTGGAAGGTCAGCCGGACAGCCGAGCTGCGTTCATGACTTTTCTTCAGCTTTCATAATGGACGCCAGGGAAGCGATCCTCGTTAACCGAGATCAAGAGATCGCTCAAATTCACCGGCACCGGATCACGGAAACCCGGTCGTTCCCTGTCCGGCAGCGTCGAGGAGATCGATCACGTCGGAGTCATCCAGTTGGCGGAAGTCGCGGTAGAAAGTTCCGATGGACATGAAAAAGGCAGGAGTTTCCAGACAGATGATTGAGTCGGCTGTTTCGGTGAATGCAGCCAGGCTGTCCGCCGGCGCCACCGGAATTGCCAACACGAGCGCCTTTGGCCCCTCCTTTCGCACCGCCCGAAGAGCGGCGAGCATGGTGGCGCCGGTAGCAATGCCATCATCGACCAGGATGACGGTACGGCCGGCTATGGAAGGCTGACGCCGACCTGCGAGATAAGTGGTACGGCGTCGCTCCAACTCCTCGAGTTGACGATGTGTCTCCTCTTCGAGCCATGAATCGGGCAAAGGGAGGCCGACATTGGCATTGATCACCGTTTCGATCGCCGCGTTCACTCCTGCCCCGCAACTGGCAATCGCACCGATCGCCAGTTCCGGCTGGTACGGAGCACCGAGTTTGCGGACCAGAACGAGCCCGAGCGGGGCGTGAAGCCTCCTTGCGATCTCCACCGCCACCGCAACACCGCCGCGCGGGAGGGCCAGGACAACGGGCGCCTGATCCCGCAAGGGCGACAGCTTGTCTGCCAGCCGCTTGCCGGCATCGGCCCGGTCCCTGAAAAGGGCCGTGATCCCGTCTCCCCCTTCCATCGCTGGCCAATCGCCCATGTTCCCTCCCGGTGCTTCTTCAGGACAGCGGCTTCAGCCGCGCGCATCCTCGGGCTTGCCTTCGCGTCGGCCCTCTGCATTCCGAAAGCGCCGTTCCCTCGGATGGAAAGGCCGGTCCTGCGATGCGCTGGCGGAGGCCTGTTCGGCAATGGCGCGGGACATGCCCTGCGCCTGCTCCATCACCGCGGTCGCCTCTTCCGACCAGCGCTTCAGGCGGTCGGCCATCCATTCGTTCCAGAGAGAGGATCGTTCCGCCGCATCCTCCACCGTTCCCATCCGCTCCACGGTGGACAATGCCGATTGGAGATCGTCCTGGCGATGTTCCAGCCAGTTGCGGCTCATGGTCTCAAAACCGCCGAACAGGTTCGACTGCATACGCAAGATTGCCTCGGTTCGTTCCAGAAAGTTGTTTTGCAGCAGTGCGTTGGCGCTCCATATTGGAAATGCGCCTTCCAATTGGGGGAACGCCGGTGTGTTGATTGGTTGGCTCCGCATCGATACTCCTCCTCTTTTGCCCGGCATTTGCCGCCGGCCAGCCCAGGCTGGGCATCGCGGGATTTAGAAGAGAATCTTTTTCTCGCCCCTTAATCCACGTTAAGAACAACATGGCGCATTCGGACGGGAATACTTCTTTGGAGATTTCGAGCCCCAATTGGCTGATCGGCGCAGCCTTTGGCGGATGAGGATTCAGAAGGACAGGATCACGGACGAGATCTGGATAAAGCCAATCTCTGCGGTCCTGACGGAGCTGGGTACCACGAGCATCGGGTTGGCTCAGACCGAGGTGGACCGCCGCCGCGGGCGATACGGGTACAACCGGCCGCCAACACGGCCGTTGTTCGGGGCCGCCGAAGCGCGGCGTCGAGCGCATTCTCCGACGAAACAACGACCGGCCTTAATCCAGATAAAGTCGGCCGGCCCCACCGGGTGCTAAAAACCATCGCGTCACAAGGGTAATCCCAAGGATAATCCAGGAGGATGCCATGACCATGACTGAAACGGCCACCGGCGAAAAGTCGAAGGAACTCAAGACCACCGGCCTGGCGGCCAAGGAAGTGGCGGAGCGCAATCGCCACCCGCTTTTCGCCCTGCGCGACGAATTCGACCGCCTGTTCGACGAGGCGTCGTCGATGATGCGCTTCCCGTGGAACCGCCGCCCGGTATTCGGCCTGGAGCCGCTGTTGCGCGGCGACGCCGATCTGGAGGCGATCGTGCCCCCGGCGGAAGTGGATGAACGGGAGACCGAGTACCGCGTCACCCTGGAAATCCCCGGCATGGACGAGAAGGACGCCGAGGTTTCCATCCAGGACGATATCCTGACCGTCAAAGCCGAGAAGAAGGAGGAGACGGAAGAAAAGGACAAGAACCGCTATTTCTCGGAGCGCCGCTATGGACTGTGCGCCCGCACTTTCCGGCTGCCGGCCAATGTGAAGGCGGACGCGATCACGGCCAGCATGAAGAACGGCGTGCTCACCATCGTGCTGCCGAAGTCCGAGCCGAGCAAGCCGACCAGGCGCACCATCGAGATCGCCAAGGTCTGAGTTCCCGGCGCCGCTGAAAAGGCCGCGGAAAAGACGGCATCGCCGATGGGCAGGCAGGCCGCCGGCTGCCATGTCGCGGCCCGACATAGCAGCCGGCGCAAAGCATTTGGGCGGGAGGCGGCCATGAAAATCCATCCCGGTCCGGCGGGCGATGGCGACAATCTTCTGCTCACGGACCTCTACGAGGTCGCCATGGTCGACGCCTACCTCGACCACGGAATGAACGGCACTGCATCATTCGAGTTGTTCGTCCGCACCCTGCCGGACCAAAGGAATTTTCTGATCGCAGCCGGTCTCGAACAGGCGGTTGCCTTCCTGGAGACGGCCAGATTTGCTCCGGACGATCTGGCGTGGATGCGCGACCATGCCCAAATATCAAACCGGACCGTCGAATATCTTCGGGACTTCCGCTTCTCCGGGGATGTGGACGCGCTCCCCGAAGGGACTGTCTTTTTCGCCCATGAACCGATCCTGCGCGTGACGGCCAGCCTGCCGGAAGCGCAGATGATGGAAACGCGCCTGATTAACCTGATCCACCTTCAGACCGTCATCGCCTCAAAGGCCGCAAGGCTGGTGCTGGCGGCGGACGGCCGCCCGCTGTTCGATTTCGGCCTGCGCCGGGCACACGGCGCTGAAGCCGGGCTCCTGGCTGCACGAGCCGCATACGTCGCGGGCTTCGCCGGAACGGCAACCGCTTTGGCCGGCCGGCGTTTTGGCATTCCGATCGTCGGGACGATGGCGCATTCCTTCGTGCAGGCCCATCGGCAGGAAGCCGAGGCATTCATCAACTTCGCCCGTTCACGTCCACGGAATCTGACCCTGCTCCTCGACACCTACGACACCGAGGCGGCAGCCGGGACTGTGGTATCCCTGGCAGACAAGCTGGCGGTCGAAGGGATCCATCCGTCCGCTGTCAGGCTGGACAGTGGCGACCTCGCAGCGCAATCGCAACGGGTGCGTGCCATCCTCGATGCCGGAGGATTGAGCGGGACGCACATCGTGGCGAGTGGTGGATTGGACGAGCATGCGCTCGGGTCGCTTCTGACCGCGAATGCGCCGATCGACAGCTTCGGTATCGGCACCAGCCTGACCACCTCCAGCGACGCGCCGGCGCTCGATTGCGCCTACAAGCTGGTCGAGTATGCCGGGTTTCCTCGGCGCAAGCGCTCGCCCGGCAAAGCGACATGGCCGGGGCGTAAACAGGTTTTCCGCAGCTACGATGCCGGCGGCCGAATCCGGACGGACCTGCTGTCCGTCGCCGAAGCGCAGGAGGCGGGGCGTCCGTTGCTGATCCCGGTTATGCGGAACGGGCGCCGTGTCGGGGCACTGCCGGACCTGACCGCGATCCGCTCCCACGCTGCGGCTGAATTGGCGAGCCTGCCGGAGCCGGTGCGCGACCTGAAGCATCATGCGACCATTGAAACCGGCATTTCGCCCGAACTCGAGGCGCTCGCCGAGCAGGCTGACTGCATTGGTCAGGTCCGAGCGGACCATCCATAACGGCAGGACATCGAATTTCCGGGCGGCTCCTAACCTCAATACCGTGTCGTTAAGCCTGCCCGCCTGTTGAAGGTTGCAGATGATGGTGTGCGGAGGGCGGTTTCATGGCGCGGACAGTTTCGGCTTTGCCGCGAGGGGTGCGGGTCAGCGATCATGTGACGCTCGGGGTGCTGACGACCACGATGCCGGCGTCGCTGATCGATGCGGTCTTGGCCGATACTGAACGAGCAAGCGTGCGCCAGTGTTCGCTGCCGGCGCGGTTGGTTGTCTACTACGTCATGGCCTTGGCGCTGTACGGGCAAGCCTCCTACGGCGAGGTGCTGCGTTGCCTGCTGGAAGGCGTGCGCTGGCTGTGCCGGGGCGGCGATGCCGTCGCACTCGCCACCAAGTCCTCCATCACCAAGGCACGCCGCCGCCTTGGCGTGGCACCGCTGGCCGAGTTGTACCGACGCGTCGGACGGCCGCTCGCCACACCGGGCCTACCCGGCGCCTTTTATCGTGATCACCGCTTGGTCAGCCTGGACGGCACCACCCTCGAACTGCCGGACACGGCCGAGATCGACACGCGCTTTGGCCGGCCAGCGGCGTCGCGGGGCATGAGCGCCTATCCCCAACTGCGCCTGCTGGCGCTGGCGGAGACCGGCACCCACGCGATCTTTGCCGCCGCATTCGACGCCTACGCCGTGGCGGAGACGACGCTGGCCGGGCGCCTGCTCGATCGGCTCCAGCCAGGCATGCTGTGCTTGGCCGACCGCGGCTTTGTCGGCTTCGAGCTGTGGCAGGCGGCCTGCGCCACGAAGGCCGAGTCGCTGTGGCGTCTGCGAGCCAATCAGGTGTTCGCGTGCGAGACGGCGCTGCCGGACGGCTCCTACTTGAGCCACCTGTATGTCTCGCCCGCGCATCGCCGCCGCCGGGAAGGAGGCGTGCTGGTTCGGGTCATCGACTACCAGCTCGACGGTGTGCCGGCGGCTGGGCCCGTATATCGGCTGATCACCACATTGCTTGATCCCGCCACCGCACCCGCCAGCGAGTTGGCCGCGCTGTACCATGAGCGCTGGGAGGCGGAAGTCCTCTTCGCCGAGATCAAGGTGACGCTGCCCGGCCGCCGGCTGATGCTGCGTTCGCGCCGAGCCGATCTGGTTGAGCAAGAGGTCTATGGGCTGCTGCTTGCCCATTTCGCTTTGCGCCACCTGATGGTGCAGGCTAGCCAAGCCCTCGGGGCCGCCGACGCCCGCGATCCGGACACGCTGTCCTTCCTGCACACGGTGCATGTGGTGCGCCGCCATCTGCCGCTGCATGCGGCGTTTTCCCCTCGGCGACGGCAGCGGATGCTGGTGATGATCCTGGCTGAAATCCGGGCGGTGCCCGCAGAACGGAGCCGCGGGCGCCACAATCCGCGCGTGGTGAAACGTAAGATGAGCAACTTTCCCACCCGCAGCCGAGCCGCCGCGACGGACCATCGCCGCTGGAGCTACGAGGACCACATCCACATTCTACCGCCCACTGACCTGCAGCCGCCGGCTCCCCTTCCCAAAACGCCTGAACCAGTGTCCGAGGCCGAACTGCCAACCATCACGGCAGATCGCCGTGCCGCGACACCAGACCGCCAGCAGGTCAAGGCGTGGCGCGCCAGCGGCCTATCGCGAGCCGACTACTGCCGCCGCCACGCCCTCAATCCAAACACCTTCAATCGTTGGGTGGACTGAACCGCACCGGGTTTGTCGGAGGCCGGTTTTGTTGAGTCACGCCGCCATGGCGACGGCCTCGGTTTGAGCATAATAGCGCGCCTCGGCCTCGGCAGGAGGAATGTTGCCGATGGGCTCGAGCAGGCGCCGATTGTTGAACCAGTCCACCCACTCCAGGGTGGCGAACTCGACAGCCTCCAGGGTGCGCCATGGCCCGTGGCGCCGGATCACTTCGGTCTTGTAGAGGCCGTTGATCGTCTCAGCCACGGCATTGTCGTACGAATCACCGACGCTGCCTACAGAGGGTTCGACGCCTGCCTCGGTGAGGCGATCGGTGTACCGGATAGCAACGTATTGTGATCCGCGGTCGGAGTGGTGGATGAGGCCGCTGCCCTTGGCCGGCCGGCGATCGTGGAGCGCCTGCTCCAGGGCATCCAGCACAAAGCCGGCGTGGGCGGTGCACGACACCCGCCAGTCGACGATGCGGCGCGCGAAGGCGTCGATGACGAAGGCCACGTAGACGAAGCCCTGCCATGTCGATACGTACGTGAAATCGGCCAACCACAAGGCGTTTGGACGTGGCGCCTGGAATTGGCGGTTCACTCGGTCCTGTGGACAGGGCGCTGCTCGGTCGCTGATCGTGGTGCGCACCGCCTTGCCGCGTGTCGCGCCCTTCAGGCCCATTTGGCGCATCAGCCGGGCCACCGTGCAGCGCGCCACGTCGACGCCCTCCCGCCCCAACTGCCGCCACACTTTCCTCACCCCATAGACCTGGAAGTTTTCATTCCAGACCCGTCGAATAGCCAAACTCAGCTCCGCGTCGCTTCGCGAGCGGGCCGGCACCTTGGCAGGATCGGCCCGCCGGGCGGCATGGGCGTG
>NZ_VTTK01000068.1:0-14571 GCF_008365135.1 Azospirillum sp. Sh1
AACACTGGCTGTGTCTGCCGTGCAGCTGCAATCCATTCAAAAATCCCGGACAGCAGTGCGCCTTCGCGGGAATGACGTGCTTCGCTGTGTATGATCAAGCTTCCCCGATGCGATGCCCCAGGGGGCAGGGGAGAGAGTCCGGGCGGAAGGGGAGGGCGCGCCGTTCAGCGTGCTTCCACCATGCCGATGAACTGCGCCAGTTCGGGCGTAGCCGGCCGGTCGAACAGTTCGGCCGGTGGTCCCTGTTCGATGATGCGGCCGCCATGCATGAAGACCAGCCGGTCGCAGACCTCGCGGGCGAAGCGCATCTCGTGCGTCACCAGGATCAGCGTCATTCCCTCTTCCGCCAGCTTGCGGACCACCCCCAGCACCTCGGCGACCAGTTCGGGGTCGAGCGCCGAGGTGATCTCGTCGCACAGCAGCACCTTCGGCGCCATCGCCAGCGACCGCGCGATGGCGACGCGCTGCTGCTGGCCGCCCGACAGCTGCGACGGGTAGGCGTCGAACTTCTGGCCCAGCCCGACCTTGGCCAGCGCCGCTTCCGCCGCGGCGCGGGTGGCGGCCTTGTCCTGCTTCTTCACCACCTTCAGCGCCAGCATGACGTTCTCGCCGGCGGTCAGGTGGGGGAACAGGTTGAACTGCTGGAACACCATGCCGACCTTCTGGCGGAGCGCGCGCAGGTCGATCTGGCCGGGGTCGACGCATTCGCCGTCCACTTCGATGACGCCGCCGTCGATGCGCTCCAGCCCGTTGATGCTGCGCAGCAGCGTGCTCTTGCCCGATCCGCTGCGGCCGATCATGGCGACGACCTGACCCTCCTCCACCGCCATGTCGACGCCCTTCAGCACCTCCACCGGGCCGAAGGATTTGCGGATGGCGGACAGCTTCACAAGAGGCCTGCCGGTGGCGGGCGTGTTAACGGGCGACATTGAGCTTCCTTTCCAGCGCCTTGGCCGACAGCGACAGCGGGTAGCACAGGGCGAAATAGATCAGCCCGACCAGCCCATAGACCAGGAAGGGCTGGAAGGTGGCGTTGGTGATCATGGTTCCGGCCTTCGTCACCTCGACGAAGCCGATGATGGAGGTCACCGCCGTGCCCTTCACCACCTGCACCGAGAATCCGACGGTCGGCGGCACGGCGATGCGCAGGGCCTGCGGCAGGATGACGTGGCGCATCTGCTCGCCGAAATTCATCGCCAGACTGGCCGATGCCTCCCATTGGCCCTTCGGCACCGCCTCGACGCAGCCGCGCCAGATCTCGGCGAGATAGGCGGCGGTGAACAGCGTCAGCCCGACGGCGGCGGCGGTCCAGGCGGTCGTCTCGATGCCGATCAGCGGCAGGGCGAAGAAGACGATGAACAGCTGCATCAGCAGCGGCGTGCCCTGGAACACCTCGATGAACAGCCGGGCCGCGACGCGCAGCGGCGGCACCGGCGACACCCGCGCCAGCAGCAGCAGCAGCCCGGCCAGCCCGCCGGAGACGAAGGCGATCAGCGACAGCAGCACCGTCCAGCGCGCCGCCAGCAGCAGGTTGGACAGGATGTCCCACAGGGTGAACTCAAGCACGCGACACCCCCTTGGCGAACATCCGCCCGCCGACCAGGCTCAGGATCCAGCGCAAGGCCACCGCCAGCGCCAGATACAGCGCCGTCGCCAGGAAATAGACCTCGAAGGGCCGGAAGTTGCGGGACTGGATGAAGTTGGCGGCGAAGCTCAGCTCCTCCGCCGCGATCTGCGAGCAGACCGACGATCCCAACATGACGATGACGATCTGGCTGGTCAGCGCCGGCCAGATCTTCCCCATCGCCGGCCCCAGCACGACGTAGCGGAAGATCTGCGGCCCGGTCATGCCCAGGCTGGCCCCGGCCTCGATCTGGCCCTTGGGCGTGGCGTCGATGCCGGCGCGGATGATCTCGGTCGAATAGGCGCCGAGATTGACCACCATCGCCAGCACCGCCGCCTGCCATTCCGCCAGCCGGATGCCCAGCGACGGCAGCCCGAAGAAGATGAAGAACAGCTGCACCAGGAAGGGCGTGTTGCGGATCAGCTCGACATAGGCGCCGACGACGACCGCCAGCGGTTTCACCGTGGACGTCCGCGCCGCCGCCCCGCCGATGCCGAGCGCCACCCCCAGCACCGTGCTGACCGCGGTCAGCCCAATGGTCGTCACCACCCCGTCCACCAGCACGGGCGTGTAGTCCAACAGGGACGAGAAATCGAAACTGTAGGCCATAAGGGGCGTCCGTAGCCGAGAATCTCCCTCTCCCGCCCCGGGAGAGGGAAGGGGCCCATGCGGAGCATGGGAAGGGTGAGGGGTGATCCAAGGATAAGGGGATCCATGTCCGGATCGCCCCTCACCCTCCCCGCCTTCGGCGGGTCCCCTCCCTCTCCCGGGGCGGGAGAGGGCGAATTTTCCTCAAAGATCCTTCAGCAGCGGCGCGTGCAGCCACTTCTTGGCGATGGCGTTCAGCGATCCGTCATCCTTCGCCTTGGCGATGATGGCGTTGACCTTCTCCATCAGCGGCCCTTCGTTCTTGTTCAGCCCGACGAAGCAGGGGGAGTTCTTGATCAGGAACTTCATGATCGGCTGGCGCGGCGGGTTGCGCTCGAAGATGGCGGCGGCGACCACGTTGCCGGTGGCGACCAGCTGCACCTGCCCCGACAGGAAGGCGGAGATGGTGCCGTTGTTGTCCTCATAGCGGCGGACGGTGACCTTGTCCGACACGATCTTCGACAGCTCGATGTCCTCGACCGAGCCGCGGGTGACGCCGACGGTCTTGCCGTCCAGATCCTCCGGCTTCTCCGCCTTGATGTCGTCGGGGCCGAAGACGCCGTTGTAGAAGGGGGCGTAGGCGGTGGAGAAGTCGATGACCTTCTCGCGCTCCGCATTCTTGCCCAGGCTGGAGATGACCAGATCGACCTTGCCGGTGGTCAGGTAGGGGATGCGGTTGGTGCTGGTCACCGGAACCAGCTCGACCTTGGCGCCCATTTCCTTGGCGATCAGGGTGGCGGCGTCGATGTCGTAGCCGACCGGCTTCAGGTCGGTGCCGACCGAACCGAAGGGCGGGAAGTCCTGCGGAACGGCGACGCGCAGCACCTTCTCCTTGGCGATGCGCTCCAGCGCGTCGGCTTTTGCATATGTCGGGGCGGTGGCGGCGAGACCGCCGGCCAGAACCGCCGTTGCAAGGCCGAGAGCACCCAGAATCTTTGCGAACCGCATGGCACCTGATCTCCAGAGCGAAAGACGATGACCCCCTCCTTTTCAATCGGCGTGCCACTTCCGTCCTATGAATTCAGGTGTGGTCCAAAGCACGGAAATGTTACGAATATCCCGCCGGAGACCAAATCCGTTACATCCGTAACGCCGCATAAGTTGCACCCCACAAGCTGATTTTTTATGCAAATGCCGGAACCACGAGGCGATCAGCCCATGAAACAGGCACATCTATCCAGCTCCCCAACCGACAGCGCCGAGCCGTCGCTGACCGCGCGCATCCGCGAGCGCTACGGCGATCTCAGTCCGCTGGAGCGGCAGCTTGCCGACGTGATCCTGGCCTGTCCGGGCGAGCTGTCGGGCTATTCGGCGACCGAGCTGGCGGGCCGGGCCGGCGTGTCGAAGATGACGGTGTCGCGTCTGGTCCGCCGCCTCGGCTATGCCGGCTTCGAGGAGGCGCGGCTGGCCGCCCGGCGCGGCGGCGACTGGGGCTCGCCCCTGTTCCTGCTGCCCCCCGGCGGCCCGGCCACGGTCTCCGACGCCGATCCCGCGCCCTTGGAGGCCCATTTCCAGCGCAGTGCCGAGGCACTCGCCGCCACCGCCCGCCAGACCGACCCGGCTCTGCTGGCCCAGGCCGCCCGCGCGCTTGCCGACGCCCGGCGGATCTGGGTCTGCGGCGCGCGCAACAGCGCCTTCCTGGCCGGCTATGCCCGCTGGCAGTTCATCCAGGTCCGCGGCGAGGTCCACCAGCTGGCGGCATCCGGCGAGACGATGGCGGAGACGCTGGCCGACTTCGGTCCTGGCAATCAGGGGCCCGGCGACCTGCTGTTCCTGGTCGGCATCCGCCGCCGCCCGCCGGCCATCGTCCGCCTGCTGCGGACGGTGCGGGAGCGTGCCATCCCGACCATCCTGATCGCCGACAGCCACTCCGTCCTGGAGGCCCCGCCGCCGCCGCTGACCTTCCGCTGCGAGACGCGCAGCCTGGCGGCGCTCGACACCCATGTCGCCGCCCTGGCGGTGATCCACGCCCTTGCCGCCGAACTGATCCCCCTGACCGGCGAGGCCGGCCGCGCCCGCATCCGCGCCATCGAGGACCTGCACGAACAGTTGGGGGAACTCTGACCCCGCCAGCCGCCTTGCTTTCCGGCTGCAATGGCGACACCTTGTTCAGGCACGCGAACAGTCGACGGGCTACCCCAACCGGTTGCCCGCTCCGGCCGTTGCATTTCTGACCAGTCACCCCGCCGTCCCTCCCAGGTGGCCGCCGTCCCGTCGGCGCACCGGACGGCCCAGCCAAGAGAGGACGGCCCCCGCGGCCGGAACCATATGCGCCGTCATCGCCGCGCCAAGATCGTCGCCACCGTCGGACCGGCCAGCAACTCGCCCGAGATGCTGAAGACCCTGTTCCTGGCCGGCGTCGATACCTTCCGGCTGAACTTCAGCCATGGCACCCACGACGACCACGCCAAGGTCCACCGCGCCATCCGCGAGCTGGAGGCGGAGGTCGGCCGCCCCATCGGCATCCTTCAGGATCTCCAGGGTCCGAAGATCCGCGTCGGCACCATCCGCGACGGCAAGATCGCCGTCGCCACCGGCGACCAGATCCGCTTCGTGCTGAATGGCAGCGAGGGCGACAAGCGCTCCATCCCGCTGCCGCACCCGGAAATCTTCGCCGCCATCATGCCCGGCCACCATCTGCTGATCGACGACGGCCGCGTCCGCCTCGAGGTGACCGAGCTGGGCGACGACTGGATCGAGGCCCGCGTGGTCATCGGCGGCACCATCTCCAACCGCAAGGGCGTCAACCTGCCGGGCACCGTGCTCGACCTGTCGCCCTTGACCGCCAAGGACCGCGCCGACCTCGCCTTCGGGCTGGAACTGGGCGTCGATTGGGTCGCCATGTCCTTCGTGCAGAAGCCGGGCGACATCATCGAGGGCCGCGGCCTGATCGGCGACCGCGCCGGCATCATGGCGAAGATCGAGAAGCCGCAGGCGCTGGAGCGGATCGACGACATCATCCGCCTGTCCGACGCGGTGATGGTGGCGCGCGGCGACCTCGGCGTCGAGATCCCGCACGAGGACGTCCCCGGCCGCCAGAAGGAGCTGGTGCGCGCCTGCCGTCTGGCGGTGAAGCCGGTGATCGTCGCCACCCAGATGCTCGATTCGATGGTTTCCGCCCCGACCCCGACGCGGGCCGAGGCGTCGGACGTGGCGACCGCCATCTATGACGGCGCCGACGCGGTGATGCTGTCGGCCGAATCGGCGTCGGGCCAGTATCCGATCGAAGCGGTCACCATGATGGACCGCATCATCCGCTCCACCGAGCAGCACAAGCTCTATCACTCGCTGATCCAGGCGACCCATCCGGGGGAGGAGCACAGCCCGCCCCACGCCGTGGCCGCCGCCGCCGCCGATCTGGCCAACAGCCTGCATTCCTCGGCCATCGTCGCCTTCACCTCCAGCGGCACCACCGCGGCGCGCATCGCCCGCAAGCGGCCGGAGGTGCCGATCCTGGCGATCACCCCGGACAAGGCGGTGTCGCGCCGGCTCTGCCTGCTGTGGGGCGCCCACAGCGTGCTGTCCGACGACATCCGCACCTACGAGGAGATGGTCGACCGCGCCATCTCCACCGCGCGGGCGGAGGAGTTCGCCGGCCGGACCGGCACCATGGTCGTCGTCGCCGGCATCCCCTTCGCCCAGGCCGGCACCACCAACAACCTGCGCGTCATCCAGATGGACGGGAAGGCGTAAGGGCGGGAGGCCCCCCGTTCCTTACCGGACGGGGGGCTTCTCCTACCGTTCCATCTTCGTCGACAGTACGATCGACGACATCGTGCGCTCCACGCCGGGCAGGCGGCCGATGCTGTCCAGCGCGGCGTCCATCGCGTCATGCGTCTCGGTGCCGACGGTGGCGCAGAGATCATACTGCCCGCTGATGCTGTGCAGCCGGATCACCTCCGGCATCTTGCGCAGGGCATGGACGGCGCGGTCGGCCAGCCGGGCGTTCACGCTGATCATCACCAGCGCCGACACGCCGCGCCGCGGCGCCGGGTCGCCCAGCCGCACGGTATAGCCGGCGATCACCCCCTGGCGCTCCAGCCGGGCGATGCGGTCCTGCACGGTGGACCGCGACAGCCCCAGCGCGCGGCCCAGCGCCGCCGTGCTGGTGCGCGCGTTCACCGTCAACAGATCGATCAGCCGCCGGTCGATGTCGTCCATGGAGGTCCGTCACAGCAGGTCAGGGCGCGCAAAAAGGCCCTCTCCCGGGGCGGGAGAGGGGGGAAAAATACCCAGTCCCCCCTTACCCCTCGCAACCCGCCTGATAGCGCAGCATGGCGGCGCGGATGTCGTCGGGGATCGGCACCGCGGCGAAATCGTCCAGCGAGGTGGTGACCAGCGTCAGGCTGCCCGACAGCCGGACCTGCCCCTCATGCTCGCCGTTGATGCGCAGCTGAAGCGAACTGCGGCCCAGCCGTTCCAGCAGGACGCCGAGCGTCAGCGTGTCGCCCATGCGGCTGGGGATCACGAAATCGCATTCGGCATGCACGATCGGCAGGCCGAGCCGCCGCTGCAGGATCATCGTCGCATAGTCGATGTCCAGACCCTGGGTGAACCAGTCCTCCACCGCGCCGTTGAACATGTCGAAATAGACCGGGAAATAGACGATCCCGGCCGGGTCGCAGTGGGAAAAGCGAATGGGCCGCTGCATCCGGAAGCAGCCCGGCGGCAACGGCCGGTGGCTGGGGTGATCGTCGGCGCGGCGCGGCCGCTCGCTGTACTCGTGCATCTCTCGGTCAATCCTCGTTCCGCTCGGCGTCCGGACATATGGGGGGCCGGAGCCTCGCGGTCACCGCGTCTCATGCCGGCGGTAGACAGTTGTGGCTATTCCAAACAATCCGGGAAAAGCACCTTTCGTTCAACGGCTTCCTGCAGGAATACGGGAAAGCCGCAATTTTCGCACGGGCCGCTGTTGCGGAAATGCTGCAGTGCAATCACGACAACCGTGCGAATCGGCCCACGACGGGAGTAGCCACAATTTGTCGCAGTTTCGGCGCTTTTAAGCGAAAACATCACACAAAGATCCCGCCGGTCCTCGCCATCCTCCGCCGGCATCCGGGTTCAGGCCCAAAACGGACATCAGACCCCAGGGGCACGGCAATGCTCCGGGGCACATCAGGCGAGGACACCGAACCGATGGCCACCTCATCCACCAAGATCGTCGTCAACGCCCTGGGCAAGGCCGCAGGCGGCGTGAACGCCCATTTCACCCTGCTGGTCGACGGCCAGAAGGTGGGTGAGGGCACCGCCGGCACGACGGCGAAGGATTTCGTCTTCACGCCCGTGCTGACCACCGACACCGCGCACAAGGTGCAGATCCGGTACGACAACGATGCCGTCATCAACGGCCAGGACCGCAGCCTGACCGTCAACAGCATCAGCATCGGCGGCAAGACGGTCGCGCCGACCGCCGGCATCGTCAGCTACGACAAGGGCGCGCTCGACGGCAGGGACGTCGCCGCCGGCCAGTCGAACATGTGGTGGAACGGCACGCTGGTGGTGAACGCCGACAAGAGCTATTTCCCCGCCGCGACTCCCACCCCGGCGCCGGCCGCGTCCACGGGGGGCAAGGACACCATCGTCGTGAATGCGTCGGGCACCGCGGCGGGCGGCGTCAACGCCCACTTCAAGGTGCTGGTCGATGGCAAGCAGATCGGCGAGGCGACCGCCGGCACCACCGCCAAGAACTTCACCTTCACCACCGATGCCGCCGACCGTGTCGCGCACAAGGTGCAGGTCCAGTACGACAACGATGCCATGGTCAACGGCCAGGACCGCAGCCTGACCGTCAACAGCATCTCCATCAACGGCCACAGCTACGCCTCCACCAGCAGCGCCGTCACCTATGACAAGGGCGCGCTCGACGGCAAGGACGTGATCGCCGGCCAGAAGGGGATGTGGTGGAACGGCACGCTGGTGGTGAACGCCCCGGCCTCCGACTTCCCGGCCGGCACCACCACCACCCCGACGCCGACCACCCCCACCACGCCGACGCCCACCACCCCGGCCCCCACCGGCCCGGCCTTCTACGTCGCCACCAACGGCAAGGACAGCTGGTCGGGCAAGCTGGCCGCCCCCAACGCCGACGGCACCGACGGCCCCTTCGCCTCGCTGCAAAAGGCGCAGGCGGCGATGCGTGCCGATCCCAACATCGACACCACCTACATCCGCGGCGGCGACTACCATCAGAACGGGCTGTGGCTGAACAGCCAGGACTCCGGCGTCACCTTCGCCGGCTATGGCAACGAGAAGGCGGTGATCCACGGCAGCTCGTCGGCGTCGGTGTCCTTCGGCCTCGGCGGCGCCAAGAACGTCACCATCGAAGGCCTGAGCTTCGCCGACGGCGTCACCAGCGGCCATTACGTCTTCGCCGACAACGCCGCCGGCCTGACCTTCGCCAACAATGTGGTGAAGGGCGGCGGCTACGGCATCACGGTGCAGAACAGCGCCAACAGCAAGGTCACCGGCAACCAGTTCGACAACACCGGCGCCGAGTCGATCTTCGTCAAGGCCGGCTCCAACGCCACGCTGGTCTCCGACAACCTGATCCGGCATCCGAACGCCGCTGACCGTGGCGACGCCGGCATCTGGGTCAACGGCAGCTCCGACGTCAAGGTCACCCACAACCAGATCGAGAACTCGCCGGAGAAGGCCATCGCCGTCGGCTCGGTCCAGACGGACGGCAGCGACGCGGCCTATCGCGTGACCATCTCCTACAACAAGGTGATCAACGCCAACCTCGAGTCCAACGACGGCGGCGGCATCTACCTGATCAACCGTCAGCAGGATCTGGCCAATCACACCGTCGTCAACAACGACGTGTCCGGCACCACCGCGACCAACCCGACCGGGCAGGTGGCGAGCTGGGGCATCTATCTGGACGACTGGACCAGCGGCACCACGGTGAAGGGCAACGTCGTCCACGACAACATCGGCGGCGTCTTCCTGCATGGCGGCTGGAACAATACGGTCACCGAGAACGTGATCGCCGGCAACAGCGGCGCCCAGATCGGCCTGCAGCAGCCGGTGGCCTGGAGCGGCTGGAAGGGCCACGCCATGACCGGCAACGACATCTCCGGCAACGTCATCGACGTGCGCGAGGGCACGGCCGTCCACATCTATGGCCCGGCCAATGTCGGCAATCTCCACGACAACTTCTACAGCAGCCTGAACACCGCCGAGAAGGAGTTCGACGCCTGGCCGCAGGTGATGTCGAGCGGCGCCTGGGGCACCCTGTCGAACTGGCAGGCTGCCGGCTACGACAAGGGCTCGATGATGCTGAACCCGGGCTTCGTCAATCCGTCCGCGGACGACTTCAGCCTGTCGTCGAACTCGCCGGTCTACGCCCATGGCTTCGACCACATCGCCTACAACGACATCGGCCTGCTGGCCTGATCCAGGCTCACCAACGACGAGAGCCGCGATAAACGCCCTCTCCCGCCCCGGGAGAGGGAGGGGACCCGCCGGAGGCGGGGAGGGCGAGGGGGAAAGCAAGAATCCAGAAGCGCATGGTTCCTTGCACCACCCCTCACCCTTCCCACCGCTTCGCGGCGGGCCCCTTCCCTCTCCCGGGACGGGAGAGGGGAATTCATAATCCTCCCCCCGGCCCCCGGTCCTAGAACCTGCGGCCGGGTGAGGCCCGGCTGGAACCATGGGGTGAACGCGGCGTTATGGCTTTCGAAAAGTCGCCCGATCCGACACCGGGCGTATCTTGAAGTGAAGACCGCGCACCCCAACCTGTCAGTCGTCATGCCGCCCCTGCCTTTCCAAAAGGAACGTGGGCGTCGTCCCGTGAAACACATCGGATGACCCGCCCACGGCGCATTTTCCGCTAAGGGCAGCATGCCGCAGGTCTGCCCGGCATTCGGCCGGCGGCCAGCCAATTCAAGAGGAAACCATGGATCGCCAGGAATTCTGGATGAAGGACCCGGAGCTGAAGGCCGCCTACGAGGCTCTCGGCCCCAACTTCCGGCGCGAGGTCGAGCAAGCGCAGCAGCGCCGCGGCCAGCGCACCCTGCAGGGGGCCGCCATCGCCTCTCGCGGCCGCTCCACCCGTCCCCACCAGCCCCATTCGGGCAGCACAGCCCGCCGCTGACGCCTTATTTTCGCGCATGAACGGTCCATTCGGGCCAGATCTGCGCGAGCGTGGCTGGATCTGCGGAGAATAACGGACCTAAACTCGGCCTTCTGCCGTTTCATCCGTTCTTTTCCCCCGCTTCCGGCCTCAGTCCATGCCTTCTGCCAATCGCCCGCACCACCCGCTGCCCAATCGGCTGCGCCGGCCCCACCATGTCTGGATGTCCCCCAGAAACTGGCGGCGGCGCCTGCTGTTCTGGTCCGGTGCCGGTGCGGTCGGGCTGGTCGCCGTCCTGTTCGCCGTCGCCGCGGATTATGCCCAGCAGCTGTTCCGGCTGGCGGAGTCGGCATCGCCCTGGCTGCCCTTCCTGCTGACCCCGCTGGGACTGGCCTTCTCGGCCTGGGTGGCGCTGCGGGTGGTGCCGGGATCACAGGGCAGCGGCATTCCCCAGGCCATCGCCGCCCGTCATGTCCAGGATCCGGCGGCCAAGCGCCGGCTGCTGTCGCCGCGCATCGCCCTGGGCAAGATCCTGCTGACCCTGGTCGGGCTGGCCTGCGGCGCCTCCATCGGGCGCGAGGGGCCGACGGTGCAGGTCGGCGCCTCGATCATGCTGATGGCCGGTTCCCTCGCCGGGCTGGGACGGGAGCCGGGTCTGATCCTCGCCGGCGGAGCGGCCGGCGTCGCCGCGGCCTTCAACACGCCGCTGGCCGGCATCGTCTTCGCCATCGAGGAGATGGCCCGCAGCTTCGAGAAGCGGACCAGCAGCCTCGTGCTGATCGCGGTGGTGGCGGCCGGTCTGGTCGCCGTCGCCATGCTCGGCAACTACACCTATTTCGGCCACACCGCCGCCTCGGCCAGCTGGCACGACTGGAAGGCGGTGCTGGCGACCGGCATCGTCGGCGGGCTGGCCGGCGGCGGGTTCAGTTCCCTGCTGCTGTTTCTGACGCGCTGGATCCGCTGCGGCCTCGGCGGACGGGTGGCCCGCCACCCGCTGCTCATCGCGTTGGGCTGCGGCCTTGCCCTGGCGGCGATCGGCGGCGCCACCGGCGGCCTGACCTTCGGCACCGGTTACGAGCAGGCGCGCGCCGTGCTGGACGGGGTGGAGACGCTGCCCTGGTACTATGCCCCGGCAAAGCTGCTGGCGACCGTGCTGTCCGGCATCTGCGGCATTCCCGGCGGCATCTTCTCCCCCTCCCTGTCGGTCGGGGCGGGCATCGGCTCGATCGTCGGCGGACTGCTGCCGGACAGTTCGCTGGGCGCCGTGGTGCTGCTGTCGATGGTGTCCTATTTCGCCGGCGTGGTGCAGGCGCCGCTGACCGCCGTCGTCATCGTGATGGAGATGAGCGCCTCGCCCGAGATGCTGCTGCCGCTGATGCTGAGCGCGGCACTCGCCACCACCCTGTCCCGGCTGGTCTGCCCGCACTCGGTCTATCACGCCATGGCCGACGCCTTCCTGGCGGTGCTGAAGACGGACGCGGCCGGCAAGCCGGCCCCGCCCAAAGCGTCGGCGATTCCCTCGCCCTAACGCCCTCTCCCGCCCCGGGAGAGGGAGGGGACCCACGAAGTGGGGAGGGTGAGGGGGAGCCCAAGAATCCGGAAGCGCATGGTTCCTCGGGTCACCCCTCACCCTTCCCACCGCTTCGCGGCGGGCCCCTTCCCTCTCCCGGGGCGGGAGAGGGGAGCCCCCACTCCCCGACCAGTGGCCTCAATAAGCACTGGCCCGGTCGAGCCGCCCGATGTCCTCGGCATCCAGCCGCAGAGTGGCGGCGGCGATCAGGTCGCCCATCTGCTCCGGCTTCGACGCGCTCGCGATGGGCGCCGTCAGGCCGGGCCGCGCGATCAGCCAGGCGATCGCCACCTGGCCCGGCGTCGCCCCGTGCCGCCCGGCGACCTCGTCCAGCGCCGCCAGGATCGCCCGGCCGCGCTCGTTCAGGTACTTCGACACCACCCCGTTGCCGCGCGCACTCTTGCCGGCATCCTCGGCGGAGCGGTACTTGCCGGTCAGGAAGCCGGCGGCCAGCGAATAGTAATTGATGACGCCCAGCCCGTTCTCCCGGCAAATCCCCTCCAGCTCCGCCTCGTAGCCCGCGCGGCTGTAGAGGTTGTATTCCGGCTGCAAGGTCTCGTAGCGCGGCAGGCCGGTGCGGGCGCTGACCTCCAGCGCCTCGCGCAGGCGGGGCGCCGTCAGGTTGGAGGCGCCGATCGCCCGGACCTTGCCCTGGTCGATCAGCTCCTTGTAGGCGCCCAGCGTCTCCTCGAACGGGGTTTCGGGATCGTCCCAATGGGACTGGTAGAGGTCGATGCGGTCGGTCTGGAGCCGCTTCAGCGAGTCCTCCACCGCCGTCCGGATCCAGGCGGGCGACAGCCCCTTCTTCCCCGGCCCCATCTCCGACCCGACCTTGGTCGCCAGGACGATGCGGTCGCGGTTGCCCCGGCTCTTCATCCATTTGCCGATGATGGTCTCCGACTCGCCGCCCTGGTTGCCGGGCGCCCAGGCCGAATAGACGTCGGCGGTGTCGACGAAGTTGAAGCCGGCATCGACGAAGGCGTCGAGCAGCCGGAAGGAGGTGGCCTCGTCGGCGGTCCAGCCGAACACGTTGCCGCCGAAGCAGAGCGGGGACACCGTCAGGCCGCTGCGGCCCAGCGGACGTTGTTCAAGCTGGCGTCGATCCATTGCACCGTCTCCTTTGAAGCTCAAGTCAGGCGGCGTGCCGCCCACGGAATTCGGTCAGGTAGAACAGCAGGCCGACAGCGGGAAAGGCGAAGCCGATCCAGGTCACCGGCGCCCAGCCGCCGACGGCGAAGGCATAGCCGGCCAGCGCCGAGCCCGCAGCACCACCCAGGAAGAAGATCGCCATATAGATGGCGTTCATCCGGCTGCGAGTCTCCGCCCCCAGCGAATAGATGGCGCGCTGCCCCAGCACCATGTTCATCTGCACCCCCATGTCGAGCAGCAGCCCGGCCAGCACCAGCAGCGCGATGGAGCCCTCGCCAGCCCCCACACCAGCCTGGGCCACGAAGAAGGACAAGGCCGCCATCGCCAGCGCGAAGCCGGTGGCCGGCCGGGTCCAGCCGCGGTCGGCGATCCGCCCGGCGATCGGCGCCACCAGCGCCCCCGCCGCCCCCGACAGGGCGAACAGCGCGATCCCCCGCTGGCTGAGATGGAAGGGCGCCCCCATCAGCAGCAGCGGGACGGAGGTCCAGTAGAGGCTGAAGGCGGCGAACATCATGGTCTGGTACACGGTCCGCCGCTGCAGCACCGGTGTCCGCACCAGGAGCCGCCCCAGCGAGCCGAGCAGCGCGCCATAGCTGGATTGCCCCCTCGGCCGCCGCTGCGGCAGCACCCGCCACAGCAGCACGGCGAAGCCGACCATCGCCACCGCCGACAGGGCGAACACCGCCCGCCAGCCCAGGCTGTCGGCGATCAGGCTCGACACCGGCCGGGCCAGCAGGATGCCCAGCAGCAGCCCGCTCATCACATTGCCCACCACCTGCCCGCGCGAGGCCTCCGGCGCCATGTGGGCGGCCAGCGGCACCAGCATCTGCACGGCGACCGACGTGACGCCGATCAGGAAGGCCGCCGTCAGGAACAGCGATGCGGTGGGCGCGACCGCCGCCACCAGCAGGGCCACCACCGTGCTGCACAGGGTCGCCACCACCAGCCGCCGGTTCTCCAGCAGATCGCCCAGCGGCACCAGCAGCACCAGCCCGGCGCCGTAGCCGATCTGGGTCAGGGTGACGACGAGGCTGGCGGTTTCCGGCGACAGCCCGACCGCCGGGCCGATCAGCCCGACCAGCGGCTGGGCATAATAGATGTTGGCGACCACCACCCCGCAGGCCAGCGCCATCAGCACCACCAGCGAGCGTGACAGGGCAGGGTGGGCTGTCTCTTCAGCCGGATGGGGAACAGCGGTGGGCGGCATCGCGCGGTCCTGTAGGGTCGTGACTGTTTGGAACGGGCACAAAACAGCGCGCAGCCTATGTCGGCACCTGCGGCCCGCGCATCGGTCAATTGCGCCGCCCGGCCATGCGTCTTTTCAGAGCTTGTAAGTTTTTATCGGCTTTTCTCGGCCGTCATCCCCGCGAAGGCGGGGATCCAGGAAGCTCCGCAATGAAGCGGCTGAAACGTCTGGATTCCCGCCTTCGCGCACTGCTGTCCGGGATTTTTGAATGGATTGCAGCTGCACGGCAGACACAGCCAGTGTTTTGGCCCAAAATCGCA
>NZ_VTTK01000069.1:0-13992 GCF_008365135.1 Azospirillum sp. Sh1
GGGGGGGGCTTTGCCGCGGGGGGGGGCCCCCCCCCCCCCCCCGCGGGGGGGGGGGGGGGGGGGGGGGGGGCCCGCACGGCGTGGATTCTCGGAATAGCCACGCTGTGCATCCCCCTCACCCCGACCCTCTCCCCGGGGGGGAGAGGGAGATCTTTCCAGATTGGAGCATGCGTGCATTCCGCGCAGCCGCACTCGCCCTCACCCTGCTCCTGCCCGGCATGGCCCTTCCCGTGCTCGCCGCCGGTTCTCCCGCGACGGCCGCGACGGCTCAGCAGACGGTGCCGCGCACCATTCTGGCGCTGGTCGACCTGCGCGAGGAAAGCACGATCCGTCTCAGCCGCATCCACACGATGGTGGAATTGCCGCTGAACCATCTCGGCCTGTCGGTGGTCTATTGGAACGTCGCCGACGGACTGCCCGACCTGTCGCGCTATCCCGACCTGCGCGGCGTCGTCACCTGGTTCGCGGGGGATCCCTTCACCGATGTCGGCGCCTACATCGCCTGGGCCGGACGCGCGATGGACCGCGGCGTCCGTTTCGCCGTGCTGGGCCAGTCCGGGGTGCGGCTGGAGCGCGGCGGCAAGCCGGTGCCGCTGGCCATTGCCAACCGCTTCTTCGCCCGGTTCGGGCTGCGCGACGACGACGGCTATTCCGACCTGACCTACAAATCCAGGCCGATCCTGACCGACGGCATGATCGGCTTCGAACGGCCGCTGTCGGGGGTGCTGCCCGGCTACCCGCTGTTCCGCAAGACCGACGAGCGCTTCGCCTCCCATCTGGTGATGCGGCGCGGCGACGACCCGGCGAGCGACAGCCATCTGGTGGTCACCGGCCCCTCCGGCGGTCTGGTCACCGACGGCTACGGCCGCTATTTCGACGCCGAGTACAACCGGCGGCAATGGATCGTCGATCCCTTCGCCTTCTTCCGCGACAGCTTCGCCACCGATGACCTGCCGAAGCCCGACGTCACCACCCTGTCGGGCCGGCGCCTCTATTTCAGCCATATCGACGGCGACGGCTGGCGCAACGTGACGGAGGTGGCGCCCTACGCCAACAAGCGTGTCCTGTCCGCCGACATGGTGCGCACCGCCGCCATCGAACCGTTTCCCGAATTGCCGGTCAGCGTCGCCCCCATCGTCGGCGACCTCGACCCGACCTGGAAGGGCACGCCGGAGTCGCTGGAAGCCGCCAAGAAGCTGTTCGCCCTGCCGCAGGTGGAGCCGTCCAGCCACACCTGGACCCACCCCTTCCAATGGTCCTTCTTCAAGGATTACAGCCGGCAGAACGAGGCGCCCTTCCTCAACCGCGACGGCGGCTATCGCCCCGGCAAGCCCGACGACCATGCGGCGGAGGAGGCGGGGGAGGTGTCGGACATCGGCCGCTATGCCGTGCCGCGCGCCTATCTGCAACAGCCCTTCGACCTCGACCAGGAGATCGGCGGCGCGCTCGATTACTTCACCCGGCTGGCTCCGGCCGGCAAGCGGGCGGTTCTGGTGCAATGGTCGGGCGATACCTCGCCGTTCGAGGCGGCGCTGGCCGCGGTGCGCAAGGCGGGCGGGGTCAACATCAACGGCGGCGACGCCCGCTTCGACGCCGATTTCCCCTCCATCACCGGCCTGCCGCCCATCGGCCTGCCGGTGGGGGCGGAGCGTCAGATCTACGCCGCAGGCAGCAACGAGAACACCTATACCGAGCTGTGGACCGGCCGCTTCTACGGTTACCGCAATCTCATCAACACGATGCGCCACGCCGGCAGTCCGACCCGGCTGAAGCCCTTCAACGTCTACTACCACATGTACAGCGGCCAGAAGGCGGCCAGCCTGAACGCGCTGGTCTCCGTGCTGACCGCCGCCCGCGGGCAGGAACTTGCGCCGGTCGCCGCCTCCACCTACGCCCGCATCGCCGAAGGTTTCTACACCACCCGGTTCGAGCCGCTGGCGGGCGGGTCGGACGGCGGGCGGCGCTGGCGCGTGCTGGATCGCGGGGCGCTGAACACGCTGCGCTTCGACAACGCCAGCGCCAGCGCGGTCGATTTCGCCCGCTCCAGCGGCGTGCTGGGCCAGCGCCACAGCCAGGGCAGCCTGTATGTCGCGCTCGACCCCGCGGTGGCGGAACCGGTGGTGGCGCTGACGGCGACCGGACGCGCCGACCGCGACCCGTCCGCGGCATTGCCCTATCTGATCCAGGGACGCTGGGCCTTCTTCGCGCTTGCCGCGCAAGGGCAGGGCTTCCGCGTCGCCGCCACCGGCTATGGCGATGGTTCCATGGTTTGGCACGTGCCTCGGCCCGGCCGCTGGACGGTCACGGCGGAGCGCGACGGGACCCGGTTGTGGTCGGGCAGCGCCGATGCGGACGCCGACGGCCGGCTGGCGCTGACCGTGCCGGTGTCCGCCGTTGCGCCGCTGCTGCTGCGGCTTCGTCCGACCGACGATACGGCGGGGTAGGGCGGCGATGCGCGCGAACATCCTCGTCGTCCTGCTGGTGCTGCTCGTGGGCATCGGCGCCAGTTTGCTGCTGATCCCGCACAGCGGCGAGCTTGCCCTGCAGAAGTTCCGCGACCGCGATTACGAAAGCGCCCGCGCGGTCTACGAGCAGCGCTATGCCGCCGGCGACCGCAGCGGCACCACGGTGATGCCGTTGACCCGGCTGTCGCTGGCCCAGGGCGACGTCGAGCGCGCCATCGCCCTGACCGAGGAGTTCGTCGCCGCCGAGCCGTCGTCCGTCGAGGCGCGGGAGTTGCTGAACCGCCTCTACCAGGATGCGCAGCGGCCCGGCGATTATCTGGAAAACCTGAAGGCGCTGGCGGAACTGCGCCACGGCGCCGACCTGTTCCGCGACCTCGCCTATGCCGCCGGCTTCCGCAACCGGATGGCGCTGAAGGTAGAGGCGCTGACCCGCTACTGCACCCTGCGTCCCGATGATGTCGAGGCTCAGCAGGAACTGGCGGCGCTGCTGGCTGCCCGCGGCGACCATGTCGGGGCGGTGGACTGGCTGCTGCGCGCCGACGACCGCGCCAAGGGCGAGATGCAGCCCGACAGCCGCGAACTGCTGATGAGCCTGCTGATCGACCTCGACCGCGAGGAGGAGGCGTTCGACCGCGCCCGGCGCTGGCTGGGTGAGACTCCCACCGTCGCCGACATGATCGGTCTGGCGAGCCAGCTCGCCGCGGCGTCCCGCCCCGACCTCGCCCTGCGGCTGATCGAACCGCAGGTGACGGGGCGGGAGCATGTGCTGGCGCTGGAACTGACCTACATCGACCTGTTGATCGCCGCCGACCGCCGGGAGGAGGCGCGGACCCGCCTGTCGGCGCTTCCCGGCCCGGTGGAGGATGTCCATTTCGGACGCCTGCTGGCGCTGGAGGTGAATGCCGGCATGCTTCGCCCGGCGCTGGAGGCGACCAAGGGGCGCGACCTGCATCTGGTTCCCGACTGGGTCCTCGCCGGGCTGGCGGAAAGCGCCCTGCGCGACGGCGACCGCAGCTTCCCCGACCGCCTCTACCGCGAACTGGGCGACGAATTCCTGGACGATTACCCGCTGCTGGCCGCCAACATCGCGCTCGGCCGCGGCGATCCCGCCGCCGCCGCGGGGTGGGCGGAGCGCGGCCTTGCCGGTGGCGCCTTGACTCCTGGCGACCAACTGGCCGCCATCCGGATTCTCGACCGCGCCGGCCGCCACGGCGCGGCGACCGCCGCCTTCGACCGGCTGCCGCTGACCGGCGGCATCCCCGACGAGCAGGTGGAGGAGCTTGCCGCCCTGTTCATCGACCTCGACCGCGCGCCGGCCGGGCTTTCCTGGTTCGAGGCGCGGCGGCAGGCCACGCCGTCGCCGGCCGCCGCGCAGGGCTGGGCGCGCTTGGCCGCCAAGGCCGGCGATCCCGCCGCCGTCGCGGCGTGGCTGGCCGGACAGCCCAAGCTGCCGGTCGGCCTGTTGCAGGACATCGCTGGCAGCGCCGCCGAACGCGCCGCGGATTCTCACCCGGCGGCGGCGCTGGCTCTTGCCGCCTCGCAACGCGCCTTCGCGCTCGACCCGTCGCCGCGCAGCCGTCTGGCCTTCGCCAACGCCCTGACCGCCACCGGCAAACCGGCCGAGGCGCTGCCGCTGCTGGCCCCCCTGCTTGCCGGTGGCGGCACGGAGGTGGAGGCGGCCTATATCGCCGCGCTGGCCGGCGCCGGGCGGTCGGAAGAACTGACCCGCCATCTGACCGCCAAGCTGGCGAAGGGCAACCTGTCCGATGCGGAACAGCAGGCCATCGTCACCATGCTGCTCGACCACAAGGCCTATCGCGCCGCCCTCCCGCTGCTGCGCGGCTGGGCCGAGGGGCAGGGCGGGGATTGGCTCGGCGTGTATGCCGATGCGGCGGCCAAGGCCAACGCGCTGCCCGACCTCGCCGCCCTGCTGCAAAGCCGGGCCGCCGCCGCCCCGCTGGCCGAGGCGGAGGATGCGCTTTACCGCGATACCCTGACGAAGTTGGGCCGCAAGGCCGACCTGCGCCGCTATCTCCTGGCGCGCGCCACCGACAGCCGTCTGCCCGCCGACAAACGGCGGGAGCCGGCATCATCCCTGTTGGCGCTTGGCGACAAAACGGGGGCGGAGCAGGCCCTGCAGCGGCTGGCGGCGGGACAGGGGCCCCAGAGCGAGGATTTCCGGCAGCTCGCCTATCTCTGGGGGCCGCGCCCGCCCGCCGCCGGTCTGGACTGGATCGAGTCACGGGCAAAGGCGGCGTCCAGCCCGGCCGAGCAGGCGGCGTGGTACGACCGTCTCGCCGAGTATGGCGGCGGGCGCCGCGTCATCGCCGGGCTTGGCGGCCAGGGCGCCGCCCCGGCGCAACCGGCGCTGAAGGCCCCCTACATCGAGGCGCTGGCGGCGGCCGGCAAGGGCAAGGAGCTGGCCCAGGCCCTGCGCACCGCCGTTCCCGAGGAAGCCGCCCCCGACCGCCTGCGCCGCTACGCCCGCCTCGCCGAGCAGACCGGGCAGCGGGCCGCCGCCGCCCAGGCCTGGACCGCCCTGCTGACGCGCAAGCCCGAGGACGCCGACGCGCTGCGCCAGCTCGGCATGCTGGCCTATGACGAGAACCGCCTCGCCGACGCCGAACGGCTGCTGCGGCGCTACGTCGCCACCGGCCCCGACGATTACGAAGCCTACTATTTCCTGGGCGAGGCGCTGACCGCGCTGAAGCGCCCGACCGCGGCGGTTCCCTATTACCGCACCGCCCTATCCCAGCTGCGCCACCGCGCCGGCCGCGGCGACGCGGCGATCCAGACGGAGGCCAATCTGCTGAACCGGCTCGGCAAGGTCGACGACGCCGTGGCGCTGTTCGAGACCCTGCGCAAGCGCCGTCCGGCCGACCGCCAACTGAGGGCCGACTACGCATCGATGCTGATCGAAAACGGACGACTGCCGGAGGCCCGCCGTGTCCTGGCCCTTCCGTGATATGTTCTGCGCCTCGTCGCCCTTCACCCCCTCTCCCCCCCGGGGAGAGGGGCGGGGTGAGGGGGGTGCATTGCGTGGCTTCCCGAGACTCCTCGCCCTAACCCTCCTCCTCACCACCACCCCCGCCCCCGCCCAAACGGCCTCGGCCCGGCTGGAGGCCGTGCGCGAGGACCGCGCCGCCCGCTTCGCCCTGCATTGGCCCGGCCCGGTCGCCACCGAAACCCAGCGCGACGGCCGCGAACTGGTTCTGCGCTTCAACCGCCCGCTCGGCGAGGTCGCGCTCGACCGTGTGCCGGAGCGGCTGGAGTCCTGGGTCGACAACATTCTCTACGGCTACGACAGCGTCGTTCTGGTGCTCGGCACCGGCGTCGAGGCGACGGTCGCGACCGACCGCACCGGCCTCACCGTCGCCATGACCCGCGCCCCTGCCGCCGCCCCCAGCCGCGAGGCCCAGGCCGCCGACCGTGCCGCCCGCCGGCGTCTGGACTATTTCCGCGCGCTGGCGCTGATGGAGGGCGGCGACGTCCGACCGGCGCGGACCCTGCTGCGCGACCTGCTGGAACAGGACCCCGACGACGCCCAGTCCACCGCCCTGCTGGCCCAGGCGGAGGAAAGGCTCGGCCGCTGGCGCGAGGCGATCCGGGCCTATGACACGGCGCTGGAGCTGACGCCCGACGAACCCTCGCTGATCCAGGGCAAGGCGCTGCTTCTGCATGAGAATGCGGACCGCAGCCGCCTCGACCTCGACTGGCAGAAGGTGCGCAACGCCGACATGCAGCGCATCGCCCGCTTCAGCGGCGTGCAGGACCTCGGCCGCTCCACCGCCTTCACCTGGAGCCTTGAGCGCCGCGATGTCGATGTCGACGCCGCCCGCCGGGAAGACGGCCGGCTGGAGGCGTTCCACGGCGCCCGCTCCCGGCTGGAAGCGGCGCTGGTCCATGACTGGCCGGAGTTCGAGCGCTCCACCCTGGCGCTCTACGCCGCCCCGCAGACGCTGGGCGCCGGCTATACCCATGGCTGGCGCGGCGACGAGACGGAGACCCGCGCCGGCTTCGCCTGGAGCGAGCCGAGCTTCGCCTTCCTTGAGGGCATCGTCGACGGCGGCCGGCGCGATCGCCTGTTCGTCCAGCATGAGGACCGGCTGTCCGACCGCTGGTTCCTGTCACTTGGCGCCGGCTACAACCGCTATGGCCTTGCCGGCGACGCCGATCTGGCTCGCAGCGCCACGGTGGAGGGATCGTTGCGCTACACGCTGAACGCGGCGGGGCCGCTGGCCAGCGTCGCCTATGTGCTGGACGCCGAATATGTCGCCCACCGCGAGGAGCGGCAGGACGCGCTCGGCCAGCCTTACGTCCCGCTGCCGGCGGCGACCCGCGAGGTTCATGCGCTGCAGCTGAATGCCGAGGATTACCTGACCGACTATGTCCGCTACGCGGCGCAGGTCGGCTATGCCTATGACCGGCGGGGCCGCAGCGGACCGCAGGGCGCCATCTCGCTGGGGTGGGAACCGGCGGACAATCTGGAGCTGAACTTCCGGGCCAGCCATGCCCGCTCCACCTCGCGCGGCACGGCCAGCGCGGTGAACAGCGCCGGCGTCACTCTGGTCTGGCGTTATTGACGGTGTGTCAACACTTTATGGTTAAAAAAGGTGGACTGGCGATGCGGCGAAAGGGTGCGGGAATGAAGGGCAAGGGTGTGCGGGCCTGCGGGGCGCTGCTGGCGGTTGGGCTGCTGCTGGCGGGCTGCAGCTTCGGCCGGATCAACAGCCGCGACTTCGCCCAGCCGGGGGCCGTGCTGCCGGCCGGCTCGACCGTCGCCGTCCTGCCCTTCGAGAATCTGACCAACCACCCCAACGCCGGCCAGATCGCCGCCGACATCGTCTCCACCGAGCTGTACGGCGTCGAGGGCATCCGCAGCATGGATGCGTCCCGTGTCCGCAGCCGCCTGTCCGCCGCCAAGTCGGCCGCCGACGCCACTGCGACCGAAACGCCGGCCGACGCCGCCCCGCCGGACGCCCAGGCCGCCGGCCGGACGCTGGGGGTGGACGCGGTGCTGTCCGGCAGCGTGTCGGAATACGGTTACCAGCATGGTCTGCGCGAGGAGCCGGTGGTCGGCCTGAACGCCCGGCTGGTCCGCAGCTCCGACGGCGCCGTGCTGTGGACCTCCAGCCAGTCGGAGGCCGGCCGCGGCTATTTCAGCCGCGACAGCGTCAACAACGTCGCCCAGCGGGTGGTGACGCGGATGATCGACAGCCTGCGGCCGGTGGTCGCCGCACCTGCCGTGCCCACCTCCGCGGACGCCCCGGCCCAGGCCCGCCGCGCCTCCGACACCGACTTCCCCAACGACCTGCACCGCGAGTGAGCGTGCAGGCATGAGCGCAGAGTCCAGCCCCTCTCCGGTATCCCCCCGCCGCTGGTTCGGCCTGCGGCCGGTCGCGCTGCTGGAACTGCTGCTGTTCTTCGCCGTGGCGCTGGGGCTGGATGTCTGGCTGGGCGCCGGGCTGCGCTTCGACGGGGTGCAGCCGCATCCCTTCTGGATCCCGGTTCTGCTGCTGGCGATCCAGTACGGCACCAGCGAGGGCGTGCTGGCGGCGCTGGTGGCGTCGGTGGCGCTGCGGCTCGGCAACATGCCCGATGCCGGGATCGATCAGGACCTCTACGACCATCTCTTCGCCCTGACGCGCGAGCCGATCCTGTGGTTGGTCGCCGCCGTGCTGTTCGGCGAGCTGCGCATGCGCCAGCTGCGCGAGCGCGAGGAACTGCGCGCCGGGCTCGCCGCCGCCCGGCAGGAGGCGGAGGCCATCGCCCGGTCCTACCGCGCCTTGAAATCGGTGAAGGAAAGCCTGGAGACCCGCGTCGCCGGCCAGCTGCGCACCGTCTTCACCCTCTATCAGGCCGCCAAATCCATCGACCACCTGGACGAGGGGGAGGTGATGCTGGGCGTCGCCGAGCTTGTCCGCACCGTCATGAAGCCGGAGAAGTTCTCGCTGTTCCTGCTGAACAACGACGTGCTGGAATCGGTCACGAACGAGGGGTGGGACGACGACAACGACAGCTATGCCCGCTGGTTCGACAGCGGCACCCCGCTGTTCCAGACCGTCATCGCCCGCCAGCGGCAGCTCTGCGTCAACCGGGTCGAGGACGAGCGCATCCTGGCCGGCGAAGGCGTGCTGGCCGGACCGCTGGTCAGCAGCGACACCGGCGAGGTGGTCGGCATGGTGAAGGTCGAAAGCCTGGGCTTCACCGACCTCAGCGTCAACACGGTCGAGAATTTCCGCATCCTGTGCGAATGGATCGGCACCGCGCTGGCCAAGGCGCGCCAGTACCGCACCGCCAACGAACAGCGGGTCTTCACCGACGACGCGCTCTATTCCTCCAGCTACATCGGCCGGCAGGCGGAGTTCCTGGCCCTGCTCGGCCGCCGCATGGGGTTCGAGACGACGGCCATCACCATCCGCCCCACCGGCCTGTCCCGCCTGTCGGTCGCCCAGCGCGCCGACCTTGCCGCCGCCATCGGCACGGCGGTGCGCGGCAGCCTGCGCGACACCGACCTCGCCTGCGACTTCGGCCAGCAGGGCGCCTCCTTCGGCGTGATCCTGGCCGGCACGCCGCTGGAGGGCGCCAAGCTGGTGGAGGCAAAGCTGGAACGGGCGGTGCGCCGGGAATTGCCCGACGGGCTGTCCAACATCCCCATCGGCTTCGTCACCCGCCGGGTCGAGCCGCCTGAGCCCGAGCCGGCCACCGGGAAGGCCGTGACGGAGGGGGCGGGATGACCGGCCCCGCGTCCGATTCCGCTGAAACCATCGGCATGTTGGCGGGCGACCGACCGGCTGCCGGCACGGCCGAACTGGTTGCGGCGACGCTCGGCGCCGGCCTGCTCGACGCCGTGGCATTGGCCTTCGGCCTGTCCGGCGTACCTTTCGCCGGACCGTCGGCCGCGGCGCTGCATCTGCTGCTCTGCGGGCTGGTCGGGCTGTGGCTGCGCAGCAGGGCGCGGCGGGGCCGCGACCTGCGGCTGGCCGGGCTGCTGCTGGTCACCATGGTGCCGCTGGGTCCGCTGGGCGCCGTCTGCACGCTGGTGACCGCCGCGCTGCTGGCGCTGTTCAGCCGCTATGCCACCGGCTTCCAGGACTGGTATCTCTCCCTCTTCCCCGAAAGCGAGACCGGCCCGGCGCAGGAGCTGTACGAGCTGATCGTGTCGGGGCGCGAGAACGCCCATCTGGTGGCGGGCGAATCCTTCACGGACATGATGTGGATGGGCACGCCGCAGCAGAAGCAGGCGGTGATCGCCCTGGTCGCCCGCCATTTCCGCCCCGCCTTCACGCCCGCGCTGAAGGCCGGCCTCGCCGATGCCGACCCGTCCGTCCGCGTCCAGGCCGCCACCGCGACCGCGCGGGTGGAGCATGAGTTCAACGAGCGCTGGCAGTCGCTCGACCATGCCGCCCGCGCCCATCCGGACGACGCCGGCGCCCTGGCCGCCCTTTGCCGCCATCTCGACGATTATGCCTTCTGCGGCCTGCTGGACTCCAACCGCGAAGCGGAGATTCGCGAAAAGGCGCTGGACGGCTACCGCCGCAGCCTGGAGCTGGCGCCCGACGACGACGGCATCCGCCTCGATCTCGGCCGGCTGCTGCTGCGCTGCGGACTGGCGGCGGAGGCGGCGGCGAGGCTGGAGCCGCTGATCGACCGCACGTCCGACAGCCGCATCCTGTTCTGGTATGCCGAAAGCCTGTTCCGGCTCGGCCGCTTCGGCGATCTGCGGGCGCTGCCCGTCCGCCGACCCGACCTGCTGGGCGACGGTGCGGCGCTGCCCGATGCGCTGCGCGACGTCTTCGCCCTGTGGCGCGACGACGAAACGGCCGCCGCGGAAACGACCGCGAAGGAATTGGCCGCATGAGCCGCCCTCCGTCCCAGCCGCTCCCGCCCGAAGCGCCCCGCGCCCCCAAGGCCGACGTCTGCCTGCTGATGGAGGGGTCCTATCCCTATGTCGCCGGCGGCGTGTCGACCTGGACGCACGACCTGATCCGCTCCCACTCCGACCTGACCTTCCATATCGTGGCACTGGTCGCCGACCGCGGCGCCCGCAAGCTCGCCTACGATCTGCCGGCCAACGTCACCGGCCTGACCCACGTCTATCTGCAGGACCCACCCCCCGGATGGCGTTGGCAGCCCGGCACCGGGCGGCTGGTGGCGGCCCTGGAAAAGCCGCTCGCCCGCCTGCAGCAGGGCGGAGGGCTGGCCGAGGTCGCCGAGGTTCTGCGGCTGCTGGCGCCGCGGCGCGGCCGGATCGGCAAGCGGGCGCTGCTGAATTCCGAGGACGCCTTCCAGATGGTGGTGCGCATGTGCAGGGCCGCCCTGCCGGACGCCTCCTTCCTCGAATATTTCTGGGGCAGCCGGGCGCTGATGAGCGGGCTGTTCGCCACGCTGCTGGTGCCGATGCCGCAGGCGTCGGTCTATCACGCCATCTCCACCGGCTATGCCGGGCTGTTCGCGGCGCGGGCGCGGCTGGAAACCGGCCGCCCGGCCCTGCTGACCGAACACGGCATCTACACCAACGAACGGCGCATCGAGATCCTGATGGCCGAATGGCTGTTCGAGGGGGCCGACACCTCCCTGGCGCTCGACCGGAAGAAGCGCGACCTGCGCGATCTGTGGTTGGACACCTTCGCCAGCTACTCCAAGGCCTGTTACGACGCCTGCGACCGCATCATCACCTTGTACGGCGGAAACCAGGAGTTCCAGCGCCGCCAGGGCGCCGACCCGGCCAAGCTGATGATCGTGCCCAACGGCATCGACTATGCCGGCTATTCCCAGGTCCGGCGCGATCCCGCGCCGCGCCCGCCGACCATCGCCCTGATCGGCCGCGTCGTGCCGATCAAGGACGTGAAGACCTACATCCGCGCCGCCGGCATCCTGCGCGAGGACATCCCCGACCTGAAGGCGATGATCCTCGGCCCGCTGGAGGAGGACCCCGGCTATGTCGAGGAATGCCGGACCATCGTGAAGCATCTGGGGCTGGAGCAGACGGTGATCTTCGCCGGCCGCGTCAAGCTGACCGACTGGCTGGGCAGGATCGACGCCATCGCCCTGACCAGCGTCAGCGAGGCGCAGCCGCTGGTGATCCTGGAGGCCGGGGCGTCCGGCGTGCCGACGGTGGCGACCGATGTCGGCTCCTGTTCGGAACTGCTGATGGGCCGTCCGGACGAGGTGCCGCCGCTGGGGCCGGGCGGGGCGGTGACGCCGCTGGCCAGCCCGCTCGACACCGCGCGGGAGCTGCGCGCCCTTCTGCTCGACCGCCCCTGGCGCGAGCGCTGTGCGCAGGCCATCGCCCGCCGCGTCGCCCAGTCCTACGACAAGGTCGCCATCGACCGCGTCTATCGCGCCATCTATGACGAGCACATCGCCATGCCGACCCGGCCGACGCTCGAACGCGCCGATTTCGACCTGAAGGGAGCCGCCTGACATGGCCGGCATCGGCTTCGCGCTCCGCCGGCTGGCCCGGCGCGACGACCTGCTCGGCGTGTTGCAGGGCTATGCCCATTCCGCCTTCATCACGTCGGGTCCCTGGATGTTCACCATCCTGGCGCTGGCCGGCATCACGCTGTTCGGCCGCGATCTGGTGGGGCCGGACCAGCTGACTTTGTTCCGCGTGGTGGTGATCTACAATTTCTGCTTCTCGGTGGTGTTCACCGGGCCGCTGGTGCTGGTTGCCACCCGCTATCTCGCCGACGCCATCTATGCCAAGGAGGTGGAGGCGGCGCCCGGCATGCTGCTGGCGACGCTGGGGCTGGCCTATGCCATCGCCGGCCTGACCGCCGGGCCGTTCTACCCGCTGCTCAGCGGCCTGCCGATGCCGGTCATGCTGGGCGGGTTGGCGAATTTCTTCCTGGTCTGCGGCATCTGGGTGGTGTCGATCTTCCTGTCGGCGCTGAAGGACTATCTGGCGGTCACCGTCGCCTTCGGCGTCGGCATGACCACCGGCATGGCCGGGGCGGTGCTGCTGGGCGACCGGTTCGGCGCGGCGGGGATGATCTGGGGATTCTCCGCCGGGCTGGCGGTGATCCAGTTCGGGCTGATCGCGCGGGTGCTGGCCGAATATCCCTATCCGGTCGGCCGGCTGTTCGACTTCCTCTCCTATTTCCGCAAATACGCCGATCTGGCGCTGATCGGCTTTTTCGCCAACGCCGCCGTCTGGACCGACAAGTGGATCATGTGGTTCGTGCCGGAGCGCGAACTGGTCTCCGGCGCCATGGCGATCTACAGCGCCTATGACGGCGCCATGTTCATCGCCTATCTGACGACCCTGCCGGCGCTGACCCTGTTCACGGTGAACATCGAGACCCGCTTCTTCGAGCATTACCAGGCCTTCTACCGCGACATCCAGAAGCACGCGACCTTCGACCAGATCGCGCGCAACCATCGCGCCATCATCGCCGCCCTGCTCGACAGCAGCCGCAATCTCGTCATCCTGCAAGGGGCGGTCTGCGCCGTCTGCATCTTCCTGGCCCCGGCCATCGTTGGCGCCATCGGCCTGCAGTATCAGCAGATCGGCATGTTCCGCTTCGGCGTGCTGGGCGCCTTCTTCCAGGTGATGTTCCTGTTCTGCACGGTGATCCTGGCCTATTTCGACCTGCGGGCGCGGAATCTGACGGTGCAGCTGGTCTATATGGCGGCCAATGCCGGCTTCACCCTGCTGTTCAGCCGGATGGGCTTCCCGTGGTATGGCTACGGCTATTTCCTCAGCTCGCTGCTCGCCTTCGCGGTGGCTTATCTGATGGTGGCGGACGCGGTGCGGCGGCTGCCTTATTTCGCCTTCGTCGCCAACAACCCGTCGGTGCGATGATCCGCCGCCTCATCCCTCCGCTTCTCGCCCTCCTCCTGCTTCCGGCCGCTGTCGGCGCGCAGGAGGTGCTGCGCACCGACCGCACCGAACCCGGCCATCTGCGCCCGCCCTTCCGCGCCTACGAACCGCCGCCGCCGGGCCACGAGCCGCGCCTGCGCCGCACCGAAAGCCGCGCCGTCTACAGCCTGCCCGATGGCTTGAAGGGCCTCGCCACGCTGGACCGCACCCTGTCGCACCTGTGCCAGCGCGGCGCCTTCCTGCAGCGGATCGACGGCCTTTATTGGGCGGCAACGCCGGACTACCGCTATGGCGTCGCCTTCTCCGGCGGTGCCAACCTGATCGACCCGCAGAACCGCCGCCAGCCCGGCAAGGCCTATTTCTTCCGCAACCAGGACAGCCGCTGCAGCGTCTGGATCGGCGATCAGGCGAAGCTGATGCCGCATTACATCGGGGGGTAGCTTCCCTTTCCCTCTGCGCACATCCCCTCTCCCCCCCGGGGAGAGGGTTAGGGTGAGGGGGAGGCGCGGCGAGGATTCCCAAGACTCGCGCACTCTCCGCTTCCCACCAAATCCATCCCATGCACCCCCCCCCCCCCCCCCCCCCCCCCCCGGGGGGGGGGGGGAGGCCCCCAACCCTCCCCCCCTTTTTTGCCCCCCCCTCCCCCCCCCCCCCCCCCCACGTACGATTTGTCCCCCCGGCCCCCCCCCCCAGGGGTCCCCC
>NZ_VTTK01000006.1:0-255800 GCF_008365135.1 Azospirillum sp. Sh1
TCACATCCCGAACCGCCACGAACCCCTTGAACTCCTTCGTCAGGTTGCGCGCTTCCAGGATGATGTCGTCGGTGGGTCGGGTGGTCATTCCTGTCCTCTCCCGGTCTTGAGGCCGGCCGGCGGCACGCCGCCCATCACATCTTCTTGACGAGAGGGCACTCGCTTTCCGACAGCGGCCGGAAGGCGCGCTCGGCGGGAATGCTGCGGACCTGCTTGTAATAGTCCCAGGGCGCCTTGGACTCGGCCGGGGTCTTGACCTGGAACAGATACATGTCGCGCAGCACCCGGCCGTCCTCGCGCACCGTGCCGTTCTTCGTCATGAAGTCGTTCACCGGCGTTTCCTTCATCGTCTTCATGACGGTGGGGGCGGCATCGGTCCCGGCGGCCTTGATCGCCTTCAGATAATGGCTGACGGCGCCGTAGACGCCGGCCTGGTAGAAGGTCGGCATCGCCTTGCGCTTCTCGAAGAAGCGCTTGGAGAAGGCGCGCGTCTCGTCGTTCATGTCCCAGTAGAAGGGCGTCGTCAGCATGATGCCCTGGGTCGCCGGCAGGCCCAGCGCATGGACCTCGCTGATGGCGAGCAGCAACGCCACGATGTTCTTGCCCGATTGGCCGAGCCCGAATTCCGCCGCCTGCTTGATGGCGTTCTGGGTGTCGGCTCCGGCGGTGGCGAGCGCCACGACCTTGGCCGGCGACGCCTGGGCCTGGAGCAGGAAGGAGGAGAAGTCGGCATTGTTGGCCGGCATCTTCACGCTTCCCACCACCTTGCCCTTCTGGCTTTCGACGACGGCGCCGGTGTCACGCTCCAGCGCATGGCCGAAGGCATAGTCGGAGGTCAGGAAGTACCAGCTGTCGAGCCCCGAGGCCACCACCGCCTCGCCGGTCACATGGGCCAGCGCATAGGTGTCGTAGGTCCAATGGATGCCGTTCGGCGTGCAAGCCTTGCCGGTCAGGTCCGAACTGGCGGGCGAGGAGAAGATGGCGACGCGGTTCTTCTCCTTGGTGATCTGCTGCACCGCCAGCGCCACGGCGGAGTTCGGCACGTCCATGATGGCGTCGACCTGATCGACATCGTACCAGCGCCGTGCCGTCGAGGCACCGACGTCGGCCTTGTTCTGGTGGTCGGCGAAGATCAGTTCGACGGGCGTGCCATTGACGGAGCCGCCGAAGTCCTCCACCGCCATCTGCGCGGCGGTGATCGAGCCTTGCCCGGTGCTGTCGGACAACTGGCCCGACAGATCGGTCAGGACGCCGATCTTGATCTTTCCGTCGCTGTAGGCGGCACTTTGCGCGAGCGCCGGCTGGGACACGGTATGGGCGAACAGGCAGGCGGCGACGGCCGCCGTCACGGCGTAACGGTTCATCAGTTCCTCCCTAGGGTATTTTTATGGATGGTCGGCTTTATGGACGCTCAGCCGGCGTCCCTCGACGCGGCGGCATGCTGGGCGGCCAGCCGGCCGAACACGGCGCCGCGCAGGACCGAGGTCGAGCCGGTGTAGACCTGGTGGTAAAGGCCGACCGTCTCGCCCGCCGCATAGAGTCCCGGCATCGGTTGGCCATTGCCGTCCAGCACGCGGGCATCGACGTCCACCTTCAATCCGCCGAAGGTGAAGCAGTTGGCCGAGACGATGGGGAAGGCGCGGAACGGACCCTTGGTCAGCGGGCGCGCCCAGTTGGTCTTGGCCGGGTTCAGACCGATGGTCGCCAGACCGTCCACCCGCGTCGGGTCGAAGCGGGAGGCATCGGCCGGACAGGCGGCGTTGTAGGCGGCGACCGTCGCCATCGTTGCCTCCGGCGGCAGACCCAGCTTGTCGATCAGCGCGTCCAGCGTCGGCGCCTCGATGGCCGGCACGTCGCTGCGGATGCTGGCGCGCCAGCGCGGGATGTCCTCCACCTGATCGTCGAACAGGACATAGGCGATCCCCTCCGGCTGGTCGGCGACGACACGGGTGATGGCGTCATAGGTCGCGTCGGCGGTGCCCGGCGCCTCGTCGAGGAAGCGCTCGCCGCGCTTGTTGACCAGCACGCCATAGGGCCAGATGAAGATCACCGCTTCCGGCTGGCGCGACCGCGGATCGACCGGTTCGGCATGGTAGGAGCCGAAATCGCCGGCCGCCGCCGCCCCGGCGTCGAGCGCCATCCGGATGCCCTCGCCGCGGTTGTAGTAGCCGCCACGCGCCACCGGCCGCACATGCTTGGCGCGCTGGCCCATGTAGCGGGTCATCATCTCCGGATTGCCCTGATAGCCGCCCGACGCCAGGATCGTCGAACGGCCGCGGATGGCGACGCGCAGGCCGTCGGTCCCGGTGGCATAGACGCCGCCGATGCGGCCCTGGTCGTCGCGCAGCAGCTCCAGCGCGGTGGTGCGGTAGAGCACGCGGGCGCCCAGTGCCTTCGCCTCCGCCATCAGGCGCTCGATCAGCGCGAGGCCGCCGCCCTGCGCGGCAATGCGCTGGGTGTTCTGGGTCAGCAGATAGATGGGCTGCGGTTCGAACCGCAGGCCGAAGCCCTTCAACCAGGCGATGGTCGGCGGCACCCGCTCGGCGAAGCGGGAGATCACCTCCGGATCGGGGAAGGGGTGGGCCTTCACATAGTCCGGCCAATGCTCGTACGGTTCGGAGGCGGCGGCCAGCACGTTGGGGTCGATGTTCAGCCCGGCGTTGGCGGCGAAATGCTCCTCGAAATCGTCGGCGATCTCGGAATCGTTCTTCATCCGCATATAGGCTTCGGTCCAGCGTGAGTTGCCGCCGAAATCCTCCTCGGGTGCCCGCTCCAGCAGGGTGACCGACAGGCCGGCCTGCAGCGCCGTCACCGCCGCCGAAAGCCCGGCGATGCCGCAGCCGACGATGACCAGATCGCTGATGGCGTAATCAGACATCCGTGTTTCCTCCGTCATTTCATTGATCTTCCGACCTGTCCCGCATCATCCTGCGAGACGTTCCCGGTCGCTGCCGGGTTCGCTGTCGGCCACCACGATTCCAGCCTCCGTCAGCTGCTCGATCGCCGCCGGACCGTAACCGAGTTCGGCCAGCACCGCGCGCGTATCCTGCCCGACGCGCGGCGGATCGCGGCGGATCGCCAGATCGGCGTCCGCCACATGGATCGGCAGCCGCGGCAGAGCGGTCCGCACCCCGTTGGGCAGGGTGGTCGGCATCAGCCCACCGGTCGCCCGCAGATGCGGATCCTCGAACAGATCCTCGGGCCGGGCGATCGGTGCGAAGGGAATGCGGGCGCGCTCGCACACCGACACCGCCTCGTCCATCGACAGGCTGCCGAACAGACCGGTCATCAGCGGCAGCAGGCGCGGCCGGGCGGCGATGCGGTCGTTGTTGGTGCGGAAATCCGGATCGTCGCGCAGGTCCGGCCGGTCGATGACGGCGCAGAAGCGCTCCCAATGGCTGTCGGTGGTGATGCCGACGAAGATCGGCCGCCCGTCGGCGGTGCGGAAGGTCTCGTAGACCGCCCAGGCCGACACGCGCTCCGGCATCGGCGGGATCGGCCCATCCGACTGGGCGGCGTAGCAGAGATGCTGCCCCATCAGGAAAACCGTGGTCTCGAACAGCGCGGTTTCGATGGTCTGGCCCTTGCCGGTCCGCTCACGCTCGCGCAGTGCAACCAGGATGGCGATGACCGCGAACATGCCGCCGGTGATGTCCACGACCGAGGTGCCCGCCCGCAGCGGCCGGCCGCTCGGTCCGGTCATATAGGCGAGGCCGGTCATCATCTGCACCACCTCGTCCAGCGCGAGGCGGCCGGCATAGGGGCCGTCGAGGAATCCCTTCAGGCTGGCATAGATCAGGCGCGGGTTGACGCGGGCCAGCGCCTCGGCACCCAGCCCCAGCCGTTCCATCGTGCCGGGGGCGAAATTCTCCACCAGCACGTCCGCCTCGGCGACCAGACGGCGCGCGATGTCACGGCCTTCCGCCGTCTTCAGATCGACGGCGACCGAGCGCTTGTTGCGGTTGAAATAGCCGAAATAGCCGGTGCCGAAGCCCTTGAGATGACGGGTCGGCTCGCCGTTGGGCACCGGCTCGATCTTCACCACGTCGGCGCCGAGGTCGGCGAGGATCATCGCGCAGGACGGGCCCATCACCGTGTGGCCGAAATCGAGGATCTTGACGCCGGCCAGGGGGAGCTTTTTGTCGAGGGGTTGGGCGGTCATGCGTCCTCTCCTGCAACCGGACGCGGGGACGCCCCGTCGTAGCGGTAGGGAATGGACGGCGGCATCGGTCCCTTGATGCGGCCGCCCTGCTGCGACTGCTCCCAGGCGTGCGCCAGGATGCCGACCGAGCGCGACAGCACGAACAGCCCGCGCCCGAGACCGGCCGGGAAACCGAGTTCGGCGAAGACCACGGCGGTGGCGCCGTCGATGTTCATCGGCAGCCGCCTGCCCTTGCGCGCGGCCAGCGCATCCTCCACCGCGCGGCCGATGGCGGCGGCCTCTCCGGTCACGGCGCCCTCCCCTCTCGCCGCATCGACCAGGGCCAGCAGCCGGCCGGCGCGGGGATCGACGGGGTGGAAGCGGTGGCCGAAGCCGGGGATATGCTCGCGCCGCTCAAGCCGGGCGGCGATCTCGCTCTCCGCCGCCCCGGCCACGGACATGCCGTCCGCCATGTGATCGGCCAGGCGGGCGGCGACGGCGGCGTACAGTTCCATGCATTGCTGGCCGGCACCGCCATGGACGTCGCCCAGCGCGTTGATGCCGGAGGCCATGGCGTTGTTCAGCCCGACGCCGCAGGTGGCGGCCATGCGGGCGGTGGCGATGGACGGTGCCTGCGGCCCGTGGTCCACCGCCGCCACCAGTGCTGCACCCAGCAGCCGGCCCTGCGCCGGTGTCGGCAGCTCGCCGCGCAGCATCAGCCAGACCATGTCGGGGAAGCCGATCGTGCCGATCAATTCCTCGATGGCGTAGCCGCGCACCCGGATCGAGCCCGGATGGATGTCGATGATCGATGTCCGCCACCAGCCGGTGGCGCTGTCGATGGTCGCTTCGGACATGGGAATGCTCCCGGAGGACTCCCTTCGCAGGCCCGGCCTCAGCCGAGCACGAAGGGGTTGGCGCGGTTGGGTTTGGTGGTGATCCAGACACTTTTGGTCTGGAGATATTCCTTGATCGCCTCCACTCCGCCCTCGCGGCCGAGGCCGGAACGCTTGTAGCCGCCGAAGGGCGTGGTGAAACTGGTCGAGCGGTAGTTGTTCACCCACACCGTCCCGGCGCGCAGCCGGTCGACGCAGTACATCGCGCGGTGAAGGTCGCGCGTCCAGACGCCGGCCGCCAGACCGAACTCGACGTCGTTGGCGATGCGCAGCGCATCGTCCTCGTCCTCGAACGGTATGACGCAGAGGACCGGGCCGAACACCTCCTCCTGGGCGATGCGCATGTCGTTGCGCACCTGCGTGAAGATGGTCGGCGCCACGAACTGCCCCTGGCCGTATTCCGGTCCCGACAGGGCATGGCCGCCGAGCGCGCAGACCGCGCCCTCCTCCTTCGCCATGGCGATCATCCGCAGGATCTTCTCCCATTGCGGACGGGTGGCGATAGGGCCGATCTGCGTGTCCATCTTCGACGGGTCGCCGATGCGCGCCTCGGCTGCCGCCGCGACCAGCTTCTCGACGAAGGCGTCGTGGATGGATTTCTGGACCAGCAGGCGCGAGCCGGCCATGCAGGTCTGGCCCGAGGCGCCGAACACGCCGGAGATCGCGCCCTTCACCGCCTGGTCGAGATCGGCGTCGTCGAAGACGATGTTCGGCGACTTGCCGCCCAGTTCCAGCGTCACCTTCTTCAGGCCCGGCGCCGCGGCCTCGTTGACGCGCTGGCCGCCGATGTCGCCGCCGGTGAAGGCGATCTTGGCGGTCAGCGGATGACGCACCAGCGGCTCGCCCACCTCCGCGCCGAAACCGGTGACGACATTCACGACGCCGCGCGGGAAACCCGCCTCATGCGCCAGCTTCGCCAGCTCCAGGATGGAGGCGGAGGTGTATTCCGACGGCTTGATGACGATGGTGTTCCCGGCCGCCAGCGCCGGGGCCATCTTCCAGGTGGTCAGCGCCAGCGGCGAGTTCCACGGCGTAATGGCGACGACGACGCCGAGCGGCTCGTACTTCACATAGTTGAAGACATCGGCCTTGTTGATCGGCACGACGGCGCCCTGAACCTTGTCGGCCAGCCCGGCATAATAATGGAACCACTGGGCGACGTTCCGCACCTGCCCGCTGACCTCGGCCATCAGCTTGCCGTTGTCGCGCTGCTCGATGGCGCCCAGCCGGTCGACATTGGCCTCGATCAGCTCGGCCAGCCGGCGCAGCAGGGCGCCGCGCTGGGTCGCGGTCAGCCCGGCCCAGTCCGGCGACAGGAAGGCGCGGTGCGCCGCATCCACCGCGCGGTCGGCATCGGCCTGCATGCCGCGCGGGATCTCCGCCCAGGCCCGCCCCGAAAAGGGCTCCGTCGTCTCATACCACTCGTTGGAAACCGGATCGCACCAGTCCCCGTCGATGAACAGCTTGTAGCGTTCCACCCTCGGCCTCGCAAAAGTTCTGTTAGATAGAACCGTGTTTCATCTAAGAGAACATAGGTGCGCCAAATGCGTCAAGTCCTAACCATTCGCCTCCCCACTTTTTTCAGCCAGGGCCTTGTACCGGCCGTCCTTGACGTACGATGGTGGTGTCGGGGAAAAATGCGCGCCGGAGATGCCCATGGCCCATCTGCCAATGACGCCCCGTCTGCCAATGAAGGACGCGATATGACCGACGCGAAGGCCAACACGACGACCACATCCTCCGGCGGGGTGGAGTCCGTCGACCGGGCGCTGAGCATCGTCGGCTGCTTCCAGGCGGGCGATCACGCCCTGAGTTTGACGGAGATCGCTGCGCGGACCGGTCTTTATAAAAGCACCATCCTGCGGCTGACCGTGTCGCTGGAGAAGGCCGGCTATCTCGTCCGCCACCAGGACAAGTCCTATCGGCTCGGCCCGGAACTGATGCGGCTGGGGGGGCTCTACCAGCGCTCGCTGCGGCTGGAGGATCATGTCCGGCCGGTGCTGCGCCAACTGATGCGGGAAAGCGGGGAAAGCGCGTCGTTCTTCCGGCGCGAAGGGGCGTGGCGCATCTGCGCGTTCCGCGAGGATTCGACCCAGGCGATCCGTGACCATGTCCACGAAGGCGACCGCCTGCCCCTGGATCGGGGGGCGGCCGGCCATGTGCTCACCCGCTTCGCCGGAACGGTGTCGGCGGCCGATTTCGCCGCCCTTCCCCTGCGCTCCTTCGGCGAGCGCGAGTCGGAAACCGGGGCCGCCGCCGTGCCGGTCTTTTCCCAGCGGGAGGGGCTGATCGGCGCCCTGACCCTGTCGGGTCCGCTGACCCGCTTCACCGAGGAACGCGTGGCGGTGATGGCGCCCCTGTTGCTGGCCGCCGGCCGCCGGCTGTCCGAGACCCTGGGCGGACACTATGCGAATTGAGGTTTCGCCAGGGCTGCAAGGCCGGCGACAGGGAGGTGACATGGATATGCTGATGCAACGGATGCGGGACGGGATCGCGTCGAGCGGCTTCTCCTTCATCGCGGCACCCGACATGCAGGTTCTGCTCGGCGAGGCCGGCATGGCGGATTGGGACGGTTTCAGCAGCAGCTGGGACGACCTGGGCCTCGACCTCTACATGGCGGACGGCGGCCGTTACCGGCGGCGGCGCCATGCCGCCTTTGCCCTTTCGGCCGGGGATATCCGGCGCAAGCCGCACCAGCCCCATTACCAGAGCCGCGATTACAATCCGCTGAACGGCGGGATCGAACGCTGGTTCGAGCCGGTCACCGACGGGATCGCGGCCCACCCCGCCCTGCGTGCGATCCTGGCGACCAGCTTCGCCCTGTTCGATCCGTTGACGCCGCCGGACGTCCGTCCCGACGTCTGGCACACGGAGGTTCATCAGTTCCGCATCGAGGCGCGCGCGGGCGAGGCCGCCCAACCGACCCCCGAAGGCATGCATCGGGACGGTGTCGACTGGGTCCTGGTGATGCTGATCCGGCGCGAGAACATCGCAAGCGGCACCACGACGATCCACGACCTCGATGGCCGACCGCTGGGAAGCTTCACCCTGCGCCATCCGCTGGAGTCGGCGGTGCTGAACGACGCGCGGGTGTTCCATGGCGTGACGCCGGTGGAGCCAGCCGACCCGGACCGGCCCGCCTTCCGTGACGTTCTCGTGGTGACCATGCGTCGCCCGTGATTGCGCCGTTCGCTCCGGCTTTTCAGCGTACTGCCGCTGGCGCCACCTTCGGGAACAGGACGAAGGCCGCCAGCGCAGCCACGGCCGCCGCCAGCCACACCCCGCTCCAGTTCGCCCGTTCCAGGACGTGAGGGATCGCCATCGGGGCGAGGAAATAGGCGCCGAAGGCAAAGGTGTTGCCGAGGCCGAGAGCCGTGCCGGTGTGCGCGATGCCCGCGATGCTGGCAAGTTCGGTGAAGGCGATACCGTGCCAGCTGGACGCGACGATCCCGCCGGCGACCAGGGCGACGACCACCGCCGCCACAAGCGCTCCGCCGGACTGCGGCAGTGCGGTGTCGATCGCGACGAAGCCGGCCAGCACGCAGTAGACGACGGCCGTCAGCAAGGCGCATGCCTTGAGGAACGGCCGCCGGTTGCGGTGACGGTCCGTGAAATGGCCGCTCCACACGCGGACGACGGCCGCGCCAAGCTGAATCGTCACGATGCTGGCGCTCACCGCGGCGGTGCCGAGATGACCGACATCGTTCAGAAAGATCGCCGCGAAAGTGACGACCGCCACCTGCGGAATGCACAGCGCGCCGACGCCGAAGACCGTTTTCCAAACCTGCCCGTTGTGCAGCGGTCCCTTTCCAGACATCTGCGAAGCGGTCCCTGCCGGCATCGTGGCCGCCATCTCAGGAGGTTCGCTCACCCACAGCCACACGAACCCCGTGGTGGCGAGGCAGAGCGCCGCCAGCGTGCCGTAGACTCCCTGGAATCCGACGCCGTCGGCGAGCGGCGGAAGAATCAGCGCCCCGGCGGCACCGCCGGCTGGCAAAGCCATCTGCCGGACACTCATGGCGAAACCCCGCTCGCCTTCACCGAACCATGCCATGACCGCCCGCCCGCTCGACCCGTTCAGGCTGCCGCCGATCATGCCGACCATCAGGAAGGCGCCTGCGAGGAGCGTGGTGGACGGAATGCGGCCCGGCACCGGCGATAGCAGCAGCGCCATGAGCGCCAGCACCAAACCGGTCAGGCCGAGCCCCGTCAGCAGCACCTTGCGGTCGCCCCAGCGGTCGGTCAGCATCCCCCACAGCAATTCGCTGACGGCGACCCCCAGCCCCATGGCCCCGATCACCAGCCCCAGATCGGTCGCCGCCAGCCCGTAATCGGCCCGCATGGAAACGGCCGTCGCCGGAAGTCCCGTCAAGGCCGCGGCAAAGCTGCCGTTGGCGGCCACGCCGACCCCCAGCACCTTCCAGCGATGGGGGTCCTTGCCGGTGGCCTTGTCGGTGGAATCCCTGCCGGCGCCATTGTCGCCGATATCTCTCAATGAGGCCCGTCGGGCCCGTTCGTCACTGGTCGTCGTCATGTCCGGAAGCCTCGATGTCGCTTGTGCTTGCCTCCTTGCTGATACCGCGTCACAATCATTCTGATAATCAGGATTATCTATACAGTCGATCCCGAAAATCAGGATTGTTGGCCGTGAGCAAAGTGATCTTCGATCTCGACGTGCTGCGCAGCTTCGTCACAGGCATGGACCTCGGCAGTTTTGCCAAGGCCGCGGACCGGCTGGGCCGCTCGACCTCGGCGGTGAGCGCACAGATCAGGAAGCTCGAGGAACAGGCCGGCATGGCGATCTTCCGCAAGGCGGGTCGTGGCCTTGCCCTGACCGAGGCGGGGGAGACCATGCTCGCCTACGCCCGGCGCCTGCTCGACCTCAATGACGAAGCAGTCACCGCTCTTCACGGCATGACGTCGGAAGGGTGGCTGCGGGTCGGCATGCAGGAGGATTTCGCGGAAAAGCTATTGCCGGCGGCGCTCGGCCGCTTTGCCCGCGCGCATCCCAAGGTCCGTATCGAGGCGCGCGTCGGCCGCAACAACGACCTGCTCGACCGGGTGGCGCGGGGACAACTGGATTTCGCCCTCGCCTGGGACAACGGATCGGCGGCGCCGTTCAAGACGGATATCGCCACTCTTCCCGTCCGCTGGATCGCGCCCGGCGCCGGCATGGCGATGCCAACATCCGAGGACGGAGCGCTGCCGCTGGTATCATTTGATGACGGCTGCTGGTTCCGGGGCGTCGGCACGGCTGCGCTCGACCGTGCCGGCCGCGCATGGCGCATCACGCTGACAAGCCCCAGCCTTTCGGGATTATGGGCCGGCGTTGAAGCAGGGCTGGGACTCACCCTCCGAACGTCAATCGGCCTGTCGTCCGGCGTCCGCGTGTTGGAGGAAGGGACCCACGGCCTACCTCCGCTTCCCTCGATAAGCCTCGCGATCTACCGGAAGGATGCGACGCTCGATCCTCTGGCGGAAAGGCTGATCGACATCGTCACGGATGGCGTGCGGGACCTTACCTGACGAAATGCCGCAGACGCCACGGTTGACCGTCAGCCGGGCGCGCAACTACCATACCAGCAACTGGAATGGTAGTATGCAACGCCACGAACGGTCCCGAAGCGGCACCGCTCCCGACGATGGCCGGACTGCTCCAGGAGACAGTGCTGAAACGTGCGACCGCCGCCCGGTGGTGCCGCGGGAAACCTGGATACCCGGTTCCCGCACTTGTCCACCGGTGCGCCCGAACCATTGGGCCACGGTATTTGGACCGAATCCGGTGCGCAGATCCTGCGCAGTGACCGGCGGCGGCGTGCGTCCTGGCTGGAGATGCCAATCATGAGCGAACAGACTATTGCCGACGCCCCACCCGGCCAGTCGGCGGAACCGGCCCGTAAAGCCGGCGGCTTCGGCAAAGCGGCGGGCAAAGCGGCGGTCACGGTAAGCAAGACCATCGGCCGCTACCGTTGGACCATCTGCGGCCTGCTCTTCTTCTCGACCACCATCAACTATATGGACCGGCAGGTGCTGGGCCTGTTGAAGTCCACGCTGATGGGCGACATGGGCTGGACCGAGTCCGACTATGGCGACATCGTCGCCGCCTTCTCGCTGGCCTACGCCTTCGGCTATGTCGGCTGCGGCCGGCTGATGGACAAGGTCGGCATCCGCATCGGCCTGCCGGCGGCCGTCGCCGGCTGGAGCTTCTTCGCCTGCATCCATGCCCTGATGGGCAGCGTCCTTGGCTTCAAGGTGGCGCGCGCCGGCCTCGGCCTGACCGAAGGCGGCAATTTCCCGGCCTCGATCAAGGCGGTGTCGGAGTGGTTCCCGGCCAAGGAACGGGCGCTCGCCACCGGCATCTTCAACGCCGGCTCCAACGTCGGCGCGGTCGTGGCGCCGATCCTGGTGCCGATCCTGCTCGCCCTCTATGGCTGGCAGGCGGCCTTCCTGGTCACCGGCGGCATCGGCTTCTTCTGGGTCATCGCCTGGCTGCTGATCTACCGCAAGCCGGAGGAGCATCCGAAGCTGACGGCCGAGGAACTGGCCTATATCCGCAGCGATCCCGTCGAGCCGCAGGAGAACATTCCCTGGATCAAGCTGCTGACCTATCGCGGCACTTGGGCGAACATCGCCGGCACCTGCTTCTCGGCACCCGTCTGGTGGTTCTACCTGAACTGGGTTCCCGGCTTCCTGAACAAGCAGTATGGCGTCAACCTGTTCGGAGCGATGCTGCCGCTGATCATCATCTACACCATGGCCGATTTCGGCAGCATCGGCGGCGGCTGGTTCTCCTCCCACCTGATCAAGCGCGGCGTGAAGCCACTGCGCGCCCGCAAGCTGACCTTCCTGGTCTGCGGCCTGTGCGTGCTGCCGGTGTTCTTCGCCTCGACCGTGTCCAACATGTGGCTGGCCGTTCTGCTGATCGGCATCGCCGCCTCCGCCCATCAGGGCTATTCGGCCAACGTCTACACCATCGTGTCCGACACCATGCCGCGCAACGCGGTGGGATCGGTGGTCGGCATCGGCGGCTTCTGCGCCTATTTCGTCGGCATGTTCGTGTCGATGGGCGTCGGCCGCCTGCTGGACGCCACCAACGGCAACTATCAGGTGCTGTTCGGCATCGCGTCGGTGCTCTACCTCGTCGGTCTGGCGATCATGCATCTGATCCTGCCGAAAACCGGATCGGGCAAGACCCCGGCCGGGATCGAGGTCTGATCTTTCCGTCCACTCCGCCTCGCCACTCCGGGGCGCCCCGCCCCGGAGTCCTCACCAGCGACCGATAGTCTTACCGAATGACGGTGCACCGGCCACCCGCACTGCCCCCAGGGGCAGCGGACAGGGGGACCGCAGCGACCGCCGCGAACCGGAGCCCATCATGCCCGACGCGAACACCGCCCTGCTGGCGGCCCGTCCTTCACGAACCCGCCTATCCACCGACAACCTCGACCGCTTGGCCCCGGCCATCGAGCGTCCCGCCTACGACCGCGCCGCGGTGACGCCGGGCATCGTCCATATCGGCCTCGGCGCCTTCTGCCGCGCCCATCTCGCCACCTACACCGACGACGTGCTGGCGACCGGCGACCGGAGCTGGGGCATCGTCGGCGTCGATCCGCTTTCCCCGGCGATCCGCGACGCGCTGAAGCCGCAGGATTGCCTCTACACCCTGCTGGTGCGCGAGGAGAACCGCGACCGGCTGCGCGTTGTCGGCTCTTTCCTCGACGCGCTGGCGACCGACGACCAGCTGGACGAGGTGCTGGCCCTGATGGCGAAGCCGGAAATCCGGATCGTCACCCTGACGGTCACGGAAAAGGGCTATTGCCAGGACGCCGCCACCGGTTCGCTGGACGAAGCGCATCCGCTGATCCGCGCCGACCTTGCCGACCCCGCCAACCCGCGCAGCGTCCCCGGCCTGCTGGCGGAAGCGATCCGCCGCCGCCGCGCCGCCGGGGTGCCGCCATTCACCGTGCTGGTCTGCGACAACCTCGCCCAGAACGGCATCAAGGTGCGCGGCATCGTCGTGCGCTATGCCGAGTTGCGCGATCCGGAGCTTGCCGCCTACATCGCCGGGCAGGTCAGCTTCCCCTGCACGATGGTCGACCGCATCACCCCAGCCACCCAGGACGCCGACCGCGCCACGGTGGAGGAAGCGACCGGCTGCGCCGATGCATGGCCGGTGGTGAGCGAGCCGTTCAAGCAGTGGGTGATCGAGGACCGCTTTCCGCTCGGCCGCCCGGCCTGGGAAAAGGCCGGTGCCATCCTGGTCGAGGACGTCCACCCGTTCGAGCTGATGAAGCTGCGCTGCCTGAACGGTGCCCATTCGCTGCTGGCCTACCTGTCGGTGATCGCCGGGATCGAGACCATCGCCGACGCCATGGCCGACCCGCAGTTGCCGGCCGTCATGCGCCGTCTGTGGAAATTCGACCTCATCCCGACGCTGCCGCCGGTGCCGGGAACCGACATCCCCGCCTACACCGAGGCGCTGGAGGCGCGTTTCCGCAATCCCGGCATCCGTCACCGCACCATCCAGATCTCCTCCGACGGCTCGCAGAAGCTGCCGCCGCGCCTGCTGGAGCCAGCGCGAGAGCTGTTCGCCGCCGGCAAGGCACCGGCGGTGATCCCGCTGGCCGTCGCCGCCTGGATGCGCTTCCTGCTGGAAAAGGACGAGGCCGGCAACACCTACACGGTCGCCGACCCGATGGCGGCGGTGCTGACCCGCGTCGCCCGCGCCAACAGCGGCGATGCCGGCGCGCTGGCGGCGGCCCTGTTCGCCATCGAGGACATCTTCGCACCCGAACTGGTGGCCGAAACCGCCTTCCGCAATGAGGTCGTCCGCCATCTGGACAGCCTGATGAACGCAGGTGTGCAGCAGACGCTGACCGCCTTCCTCGCCACCCCATGACTTTCGGCGGCCATCAACCCCGCCAACGCACCCGAATTTGAAAGGACCCCATCATGCAGGAAACCTGGCGCTGGTTCGGCCCAGACGATCCCGTCACTCTGGAAAAGGCCCGTCAGGCCGGTGCGACCGGCATCGTCACGGCGCTGCACCACATGAATCAGGGCAGCGTCTGGACGCCTGAGGAAATCCAGAAGCGTCGCGCCATGATCGAGGCCGCCGGCCTGACCTGGGCGGTGGTGGAAAGCATCGGCGTCGGCGAGGAGATCAAGACCCGCACCGGCGACTTCCGCACCAAGATCGACAATTACAAGCAGTCGATCCGCAATGTAGCCCGCGCCGGCATCCCGGTGATCTGCTACAACTTCATGGTCATCACCGACTGGAGCCGGACCAACCTGATGCACCGGCTGCCGAACGGTGGCTATGCGTTGCGCTACGACAGCGTCGATTTCGCCGCCTACGACCTGTTCGTGCTCAAGCGCCGCAATGCGGAGGCCAGCTACGACCCCGCCCACATCGCCGCCGCCAAGGCGCGGTTCGAGGCGATGACGGTGGAGCAGGTCGCCGAATTGGAACGCAACCTGATCGACTGGCTGCCGGCCCGCGACTTCGCTTATGACCGCGACAGCTTCCGCGGCATGCTGGAGCTTTACCAGGAGATCGGCGTGGAGGATCTGCGCGCCAACCTGATCGAGTTCCTGCGCGAGATCACGCCGGTCGCCGAGGAAGAGGGGGTGCGGCTGTGCATCCACCCCGACGACCCGTCCTTCCCCATCTTCGGGTTGCCGCGCGTCATGTCCACCGCCGAGGATGTCCGGGCGCTGTTCGACGCCGTACCGCAGGAGGCCTGTGGCCTGACCCTGTGCACGGGCTCCTTCGGGTCCAACCCGAAGAACGATCTGGTGGCGATGGCGAAGGAGTTCGCCCCGCGCATCCATTTCGTCCATCTGCGCAACACCACGCACGAGCCCGACGGCTCCTTCTACGAGGCCGACCATCTCGGCGGCGACACCGACCTGATCGGCGTGGCCGCGGCGATGATCGACGAGGAGGCCCGCCGCAAGGAGATCGGCCGTGCCGACGCCCAGATCCCGATGCGCCCCGACCACGGCCATCTGCTGGGCGACGACATCGGACAGACGATGAACCCCGGCTATTCCTTCGTCGGGCGTTTGAAGGGTCTGGCCGAACTGCGCGGCGTTATGCGCACCATCGAAGCCTTCCGCGAAAAGCGGGTGGCGTGACCGGTGGCGGGGCCGCTCTCCAGTGCGGGGCGAGGGGCCCCGCCATCCGGGCGCGGATGGTCGTCTCCGCAGTCATGCGCTCTCTCCCTCCCCGGCCTTCCGCCGGGCGGCCAGGGCCAGCATCAGCCCGCGGTCGCGCTCGACCTCCAGCGTGGCGACGGAGCGGCCGGCGGCTTCCCGTGCGATGCCGTCGACAAGCAGCCGGCAGACTTCTGGCGTCAGGCTCGGGGTACCGAGAGTCGCCCAGCGCCGTTCCTGGCTCGGCCCGAGATGGTCGAGGTAATGGGCGATGCCGCCGGGCCCGCCGCCCAGGTGATAGGCCATGTGGGCGCCGATCACCGACCAGCGCAGGCCGGGACCATGCACGAGCGCGGCATCGACGTCGGCGACATCGGCGATGCCCTCCGCGACGATGTTCACCGCCTCACGCCACAGGGCGGAGGCCAGACGGTTGGCGATGTGGCCCACCGCATCCTTCTTCAGCGCCACCGTCACGCGGCCGATGCCGCGGTAGAAGGTCTCGGCCCGGCCCAGCGTCTCCGCATCGCCGGCGAACAGTTCGACCAGCGGCATCAGATGCGGCGGATTGAAGGGATGGGCCGTGATGAAACGGTCACGCCGCGCCACGCCCGCCGCCAGATCGGTCCAGGTCAGCGAAGAGGTGCTGCTGGCGATCACCGCGTCGGGCGCAGCCGCAGCCTCGACCTCGGCATAGAGCGCATGCTTGATGGCGGTCTTCTCGGGCGCGTTCTCCTGAATCCACGCGGCGCCCCGGACAGCCTCGGCGACCGATGACGCGACGGCCAGGCGGCCCGGCCGGTCCGCCGTGGCCCCGAGCGCCCGCAATTGCCCGAGCAGGGGCTCCACGCGTTCCGGCAGGGCGGCCAGCACGCCGCCGTCGGGATCCCAGGCGACCACATCCAGCCCATGGGCCAGAAACAGCGCCGACCAGCTCTGCCCGATCAGCCCGCAGCCAAGAACAGCAACGGACGAGATCGGCAGCGGGGATGACGGCATTGGAAACTCTCCTGCGCGGTGATGTCGGATATGGAAACGCGGTGCGGCCGGAGCTGGACTTCGCCCATCCCCCGCATCACTATGATGCATCATACAGCAAAAGCCTGCAGGAGAAAAAACGGGCTGGAACCGGGCGACGCCGTGTGGGAGCGTCGCCCGGTTCCAACCCGTTCTTCATGGCCGTCTTTTCGACCGGCGCGCTTCGGCTTCACCGCCCCGATGCGTCAGTGGCTGATCATCCATGGCCTTGCGGTGGGGAAGCCCTTGGCACCGTCCGCGGTCCGCTGCACCGACCGCCCCTTCTTGCCACCGCCGCAACACCCACAGCCGGGGCCGTGCTTGTGCGCCGGCCCAACCTCCGACAACAGTTTCGGCCGGTCGGCGCTGCGTTCGTTGGTGGAATGCGCCGCCCGGGTCGCGGCCGACAGGGTGGAGAAGGCCGGCGCCATGCGGATCACCCGCCGCGACGGAGTCTCGCACCAGGGGCAGGGTTGCGGCAGGCTGCTTTCCGCCATCGGCCGCATTTCGGTGAAGTCGCCGCATGTCGGGCATTCATAGTCGTACATCGGCATGGCGTGGCCTCCTTCCTCTGGCGGTTACACGCGGTCCGGTGCGATGGGCATGTCGATGTCGCCGCTGATGAACTTCGTCGGCCCGTCGGCGTTCGGGCTGATGTCGAAGTCGAAGATCTGCGTCGGCAGGAACAGGGTGGCGCAAGCGTTGGGCACATCGACGACGCCGCTGATGTGGCCCTGCACCGGTGCCGTGCCGAGGATCGAATAGGCCTGGGCGCCGGAATAGCCGAACTTCTTCAGATATTCGATGGCGTTCAGGCAGGCTTGGCGATAGGCGACATGGACGTCGAGATAATGCTGCTCGCCCGCCTCGTCGACCGAGATGCCCTCGAAGATCAGATAGTCGTTGTAGGTCGGGACGATCGGGCTCGGCTTGAAAATCGGGTTCTTGATGCCGTATTTCGCCATGCCGTCCTTGATCAGGTTCACCTTCAGATGCGCCCAGCCCGCCATCTCGATGGCGCCGCAGAAGGTGATCTCGCCGTCGCCCTGGCTGAAATGCAGGTCGCCCATCGACAGGCCGGCACCCTTCACATAGACCGGGAAATAGATGCGCGAGCCGCGCGACAAATCCTTGATATCGCAGTTGCCGCCATGCTCGCGCGGCGGCACGGTGCGGGCGCCCTCCGCCGCCGCCTTGTCGCGGGCATCGCCCTTCAGCCGGCCCATATGGGCGGTCGGCGCATAGGGCGGGTTGGCGAGGCCGGGCACGCGGGTCGGGTCGGTGTCGATCAGCGCCTGCTCGCGCTTGTTCCACTTGGCAAGCAGGTCGTGCGACGGCAGGCAGCCGATCAGGCCGGGGTGGATCAGCCCGGCAAAGCGCACGCCGGGAATATGGCGCGACTTGGTGAACATGCCTTCGAAATCCCAAATAGATTTCTGGGCCAGCGGGAAATGCTCGGTCAGGAAGCCGCCGCCATTCTGCTTGGAAAAGAAGCCGTTGAAGCCCCATTGCTGCTGCGGGAAGGCGCCGATGTCCAGCAGGTCGACGACCAGCAGGTCGCCCGGCTCCGCCCCCTCGACCCCGACCGGACCGCTGAGGAAATGCACCTGGCTGAGGTCGACGTCGCGCACGTCGGCGGCATCGTCGTCGTTTTTGATCTGGCCGCCGGTCCAGTCGTAGCATTCCAGGATGAAATCATCGCCCGGCTTCACCGTCACCGCCATCGGGATATCCGGGTGCCAGCGGTTGTGGATCATGTCGTTTTCATAGGGAGTCTGTGACAGATCGACCTTGATCAGGGTGTCAGCCATGGGTTGCTCTTCCTTTTTGTGGACTGATTTCAAGGGAGTGGGAGTAGCGGCGCATCACACCGACAGCAGCCGGGCGACCTTGGCCTCGTCGATGGCGCCGCGGCTGTCCTCGTGGACGATCTCGCCGTTCTCGATCACCAGCACCCGGTCGGCGATGTCGAGCGCGAAGCTCAGCACCTGTTCCGACACGATGATGCTCAGCCCCTTCTCGTCGCGAATGCGGCGGAGCGTGCGGGCCATCTCACGGATGATCGACGGCTGGATGCCTTCGGTCGGCTCGTCCAGCAGCAGAACCTTGGGCTTGGTCGCCAGCGCGCGGGCGATGGCGAGCTGCTGCTGCTGGCCGCCCGACAGGTTGCCGCCACGCCGGCCCTTCATCTCCAGCAGCACCGGGAACAGCTCGTAGAGATCGCCGGGAACACTGCGCCCGCCATGCACGGTCAGGCCGGTCTCTATGTTCTCCTGCACCGTCATGGTCGGGAAGATCATGCGGCCCTGCGGCACATAGGCGACGCCCTTCGCCACCCGCTCGTAGCTTTTCAGGCTGGTGATCTCGCTCTCGCCGATGCGGATGGCGCCGGAGCGCGCCGGCACGATCCCCATCAGCGACTTCATCAGCGTGGTCTTGCCCATGCCGTTGCGGCCCATGATGGCGACGATCTCATTGGGAGCGACCGTGAAGTCCAGCCCGTGCAGGACCTCGCTCTCGCCGTAGGACACGCGGAGTTGATTGACGGACAGCATCTGTTGATCCCCCGCTCAATGGCCCAGATAGACTTCGACGACCTTGGGATCGGTCTTCACCCGCTCCATGCTGCCTTCCGACAGGATCCTGCCCTGGTGCAGCACGGTGACGCGGTGGGCGATGTCCTCGACGAACTTCATGTCGTGCTCGATCACCAGCACCGAGCGGTTCCGAATGATGCGGTTCAGCAGTTCGGCGGTCTTCTTGCGCTCGTTGACGCTCATGCCGGCCACCGGCTCGTCCAGCATCAGCAGTTCGGGGTCCTGGATCAGCAGCATGCCGATCTCCAGCCACTGCTTCTGCCCGTGGCTGAGATACTCGGCGCGCTGGTCGAGATGGTCGGCCAGGAAGATCATCTCGGCGATCTCCCCCACTCGGTCGCGCACCGCGGCATCGCGTTTGAAGGCGAGCGCGCCGAACACCGTGCGGCCACGCGGGTAGGAGATCTCCAGATTCTCGAACACCGTCAGGTCGTCGTAGATCGACGGGTTCTGGAACTTGCGCCCGACGCCGGCCTTGACGATCTGGTGCTCCTTCATTGCCGTCAGTTCCCGATTGCGGAACTTGATGGAGCCGCCGGACGCCTTGGTCCGCCCGCAGATGAGGTCGAGCACCGTGGTCTTGCCGGCACCGTTCGGGCCGATGATGACGTGGATTTCGTTGCTGTCGACGTAGAAGGACAGGTCGTTGACCGCCTTGAACCCGTCGAAGGACACGGTCAGCCCTTCGACCGCCAGCAGGTAATCGGTGGGGTTTGCCATGGGATCCGTCCCTCCTCAGTCGGCGGCGGTGTGGGGCGGGATGATCGGCGCGCCGGCGGCGGCTCCGTCCGACCGGCGGGCGGTCAGCCGGCGCAGATGTGGGGCGATGAATTGCTGGTAGAGGCCGGCCAGCCCGTTGGGGAACACCATCACCACGCCGATGAATAGCGCGCCCATGGCGAACAGCCACAGCTCCGGAAAGCTTTCCGACAGCATCGTCTTGGCCCAATTGACCAGCAGCGTGCCGTACACCGCGCCCAGAAGCGACAGCCGCCCGCCGACGGCGCAATAGATCACCATCTCGATCGACGGCACGATGCCGACGAAGGACGGCGACATGAAGCCGACCTGCAGCGTGAACATCGCCCCGCCAACCGCCGACAGCGCCGCGGCGAAGCAGAAGACGAAGATCTTGAAGTTGGCGACGTCGTAGCCGGAGAAGCGGACCCGGTCCTCCTTGTCGCGCAGCGCCACCAGGATGCGGCCCAGCTTGGAGCGGCGGACGTAGAGGCACAGCAGCAGGCAGCCGATCAGCAGAGCGGCGTTGACGAAATACAGCACCAGCTTCGCCTCGTCGGTGCGGATGTCCCACCCCTTCAGCGTTCGCAGGTCGGTGATGCCGTTGATGCCGCCGGTGTAGCCCTGCTGGCCGACGATCAGGATGGTCAGGATGGCGGCGAAGGCCTGGGTGATGATGGCGAAATAGACGCCGCCGACCCGCCGCTTGAACATCGCCAGCCCGACAACGAAGGCCAGCACCGCCGGGACCGCCACCACCGCGACGATGGAGAAGGATAGGCTGTGGAACGGCTCCCAGAACCAGGGCAGCGCCTTCAGCTGGTTCCAGTCCATGAAATCGGGGATGCCCGGCGTGGACTGGATCTTGGTCGCTTCGGGGCTGGAGGCCTCCAGCTTCAGGAACATCGCCATGCAATAGCCGCCGATTCCGAAGAAGATGCCCTGCCCCAGCGACAGGATGCCGGCGCTGCCCCAGCACAGCACGAGGCCGAGCGCCACGAAGGCATAGGTCAGGTATTTGCCGACCATGTTCAGCCGGAAGATGTCGAGGCCGAGCGGCAGGACGATCACCAGCAGGGCGGCCAGCAGCAGGATGCCCGCGATGTCGCCGTCGATGCGCCAGAAACTGCGCCCGAGAAGGTTGCTTTGAGGGGTGCGCGTCATGGTGATTGTCTCCTCAGCGGCGGACTTTGAGGACGAACAGGCCCTGCGGGCGCAGCATCAGGATCACGACGACGGTCAGCAGGGTCAGGACCTTGGCGGTCGAACCACTGAGGAAGAACTCCATCGTCGACTGCGCCTGGCTGATGGTGAAGGCGGACGCGATGGTGCCGATCAGGCTCTGGGCGCCGCCGAACACCACCACCAGGAAAGTGTCGACGATGTAGAGCTGGCCCGATGTCGGGCCGGTGGAGCCCACCATGGTGAAGGCGCTGCCGGCCACCCCGGCGATGCCGCAGCCGAGCCCGAAGGTGTAGCGGTCGACCTTCTCGGTGTTGATGCCGACGGCGCCGGCCATCACCCGGTTCTGCATCACCGCACGCACGCCCTGTCCCCAGCGCGAACGGAACATGACGGCGTAAATCACGATGGTGATAGCCATGGTCAGCGCCATGACGAACAGGCCGTTGATCGGCACCTCGATGGTGTCGGTGACGGCGACCGATCCCATCAGCCAGTCGGGCAGCACCACGCCGACCTCGCGCGCGCCAAAGACGGAACGAAAGACCTGCTGCAGGATCAGGCTCAACCCCCAGGTCGCCAGCAGCGTGTCGAGCGGACGGCGGTAGAGGAAGCGGATCATCCCCCATTCCACCAGCATGCCCAGCGCCCCGCTGGCGACGAAGGCCAGCGCCATGGCGATGAAGAAATAAGCCGGGAAAAGCGCCGGCGCGTAACTGGAAATGAAATTCGAGCAGAGATAGGTCACATAGGCGCCGAGGATCATGAATTCCCCGTGCGCCATATTGATGACGCCCATCTGCCCGAAGATGATGGCGAGGCCAAGCGCCATCAGCACGAAAACGGAAAACAGGATGAGTCCGGCAAATCCCTGCATGGCAAAGATCGACCCGAGCTCGGCCAGGCTGTAGCCCTCGAACATGATGGGTACTCCTGTGCGGTGATGCGGCGGAGTGCGGAAGCGAATGCCCCCTCCCTAACCCTCCCCCTCTTCGAGGGAGAGGGAACTGCCGCCGCCTCGCAAATCACCCCCTCTCCCGCGATAGCGGGGGAGGGTCGGGGAGGGGGCATCGAAGCCGACGCCCACCGCCCCTTACTGGTAGCCCTTCGGGAACGGGTTCGGCTCGATCAGGTCGGCGGTCTCATAGACCATGTCGAACTGCCCGTCGGTGCGGGCGCGGCCGACGCGGGTCTTGCTCCACAGGTGATGGTTCTCGTGGATACGGACATAGCCTTCCGGCGCGCCGGTGAACTCGATGCCGGGGGAGGCGGCGGCGATCTTGTCGATGTCGAAGCTCTTCGCCTTCTCCGCCGTCAGCTTCCACAGCCAGGGGCCGAGATAGGCGGCCTGGGTCACGTCGCCGATGACGCTTTCCCCGCCCCACATCTTCTTGAAGGCGGCGACGAACTTCTCGTTGTTCGGATTCTTCAGCGACTGGAAATACTTCATGCAGGCATAGGCGCCGGCGATGTTCTCGCCGCCGATGCCCAGCATCTCGTCCTCGGTGACGGAGATGGTCATCAGCGTCTGCTTGTTCAGGTCGATGCCGGCGGCCTTCAACTGCTTGTAGAAGGCGACGTTCGACCCGCCGACGACCGAGGCGTAGATCACGTCCGGCTTGGTCAGCTTGATCTTGTTGATGACCGAGTTGAACTGGGTGTGGCCCAGCGGGAAATACTCCTCGCCGACCACCTTCTGCCCGTGCATCTCGATGTGCTTGCGGGCGATCTTGTTGGAGGTACGCGGCCAGATGTAATCGGAGCCGATCAGGAAGAAGGTCTTGGCCTTCTTCTCATTCGACACCCAGTCCAGACCGGCCAGGATCTGCTGCGTCGCTTCCTGTCCGGTGTAGATGACGTTCTTCGACTGCTCCAGCCCCTCATAGAAGGTCGGATAATAGAGCATGCCGTTATACTGCTCGAACACCGGCAGAACCGCCTTGCGCGAGGCCGAGGTCCAGCAGCCGAACACCGCCGCCACCTTGTCCTCGACCAGCAGCTTGCGCGCCTTCTCGGCGAAGGTCGGCCAGTCGCTGGCGCCGTCCTCCTGGATCACCTCGATCTTGCGGCCCAGCACGCCGCCCATTTCGTTGATCTGGGCGATGGCCAGCTTTTCGGCCTGCACCGAGCCGGTTTCGGAGATCGCCATGGTGCCGGTGGTGGAATGCAGGATGCCGACCTTCACCGTGCCGTCGGTGACCGCCAGCTTCGTGGTGTTGACCGCATCGGTCGGCAGCGCCTGGGCCAGCGCGCCGCGCGGCAGCAGCGCCACGGCCGGCAAAGCCGCCATGCCAAGGAGGAGCTTGCGGCGGAGCGGCGACGGAACGCCGCCGATGGTCTTGTCCGCATCCATCTTGTCAGAGGACATGAAACCTCCTGATGTTGGCCATTGTCGCCTTGCAAATGCCGTCCGCGATCCGGATGCGGCCTTTTTGAAAGGCGGTATTTTTTGGGGGGAGTTGGCGGAGCGATCCGCGACTGGACGAGCCGATGGTTGGCCGAACTGTGCGGCGCAGCAATACGTGGATTTGCGTATAGGGGTGCCGGAGCGCAAATCGCTATAAACTTGCGGCAGTCTGAAATCGGCTCACCACTCGCAACCACCCAGCGGCGAGTTGAACACGCGTGTTTTCTCGCAGAATACGCCGGTGCTTTGGCTTTATTGTTCGACGGCTTTATTCCTGACAGACTGACGGAGGAACCGGCTTTACTATGGAAGCGCCACGGAAACGGAATCTACGGACTGTACGTAACACCAACTGATTTTCAGGAGGGCGAATGGGGCCGATGGCAGGGCGCCAGAGGGTGGTCGCGGTGCGGCGGACCTACAACAGGTGGGTCGCCAACCAGACGCTGGAGGATTACGCGCTGCGCTTCACCGCGCGGAAGGCGCGGCGCTGGTCGCCGACGCGCGTTGCCAACACGGCACTCGGTTCGATCTCCTTCCTGGCGCTGGAGGCCATAGGCGGGGCGATCACGCTGAATTACGGCTTCACCAACGCGCTGTTCGCCATCCTGGCCGGCGCCGTCCTGATCTTCGCCAGCGCGCTGCCCATCAGCTACTACGCCAGCAAATACGGCGTGGACATGGATCTGCTGACCCGCGGCGCCGGCTTCGGCTATATCGGCTCCACCATCACCTCGCTGATCTACGCCTCCTTCACCTTCATCTTCTTCGCCATCGAAGCGGCGATCATGGCGACGGCGCTGGAGATGGTGTTCGGCCTGCCGCTGGCCGCCGGCTATGTCGTCAGTTCGCTTCTGGTGATCCCGCTGGTCGCCTACGGCTTCACCGTCATCAGCCGCATCCAGCTGTGGACGCAGCCCTTGTGGCTGGCCCTGCACACCCTGCCCTTCCTGTTCATCGCCATCCAGGACAGCGACGCCTTCACCGCCTGGACCCGCTTCTCCGGCCGGGCAGCGGAGACGGGTGACGGCGGCTTCGACCTGATGCTGTTCGGTGCGGCGGCATCGGTGGTGTTCTCGCTGCTGGCGCAGATCGGCGAGCAGGTCGATTTTATCCGCTTCCTGCCCTACGACCCCGGCGCGACGGGCCGCAAAAAGCTGGGCTGGTGGGCGGCGCTGGTGGCGGCCGGGCCGGGCTGGATCGTCATCGGCACGATCAAGCTTCTGCTGGGCTCCTTCCTGGTGGTGCTGGCGCTGCAGAACGCCGTTCCGTTGGAGTTGGCGGCGGAGCCGACACGGATGTATCTGGTCGCCTTCCAGTATGTGACGCCGTCGCCGCAGCTGGCGCTGGGCCTCACCGGCCTGTTCGTCGTGCTGTCGCAGCTGAAGATCAACGTCACCAACACCTATGCCGGCTCGATCGCGTGGTCGAACTTCTTCTCGCGACTGACCCACAGCCATCCCGGCCGGGTGGTGTGGGTGGTGTTCAACGTCGTCATCGGCCTGATGCTGATGGAACTGGGCATCTACAAGACGCTGGAACCGGTGCTGGGCCTCTATTCCAGCGTCGCCGCCTCGTGGATCGGCGCGCTGGTCGCCGATCTGGTGGTGAACAAGCCGCTGGGATTCAGCCCGCGCCATGTCGAGTTCAAGCGCGCCCACCTCTATGACATCAACCCCGTCGGCGTCGGCGCCATGCTGCTGGCGACGGTGCTGTCGATGCTGGCCTTCCTGGGTGCGCTGGGACCGACGCTGAAGGTCTGCGCGCCCTTCCTCGCCTTCGCCACCGCCTTCGCCGCGGCGCCCGCCATCGCCTGGGCGACCCGCGGCCACTACTACATCGCCCGCCGCCCCTTCGACAGCTGGAACGGCGAGGAGGCGATCCGCTGCCGCATCTGCCAGCATGCCTTCGAACCGGACGACATGGCCTTCTGCCCGGTCTATGCCGGTGCGATCTGCTCGCTCTGCTGTTCGCTGGACGCCCGCTGCGGCGACGGCTGCAAGCGCGACGCCCGGCTCGGCGTGCAGCTGCGCCACGCGCTCGACGCCGTCCTGCCGGCGAAGGCCGCGACGGCGCTGAAGGCGCGGTTCGGCCATTATCTGGCGGTGCTGCTGATGCTGGGGCTGGCGGTCGGCGCCGTGCTGTCACTGGTCTATGTCGAGGTCGCCTCGGTCAATGCCGAGGCGCAGGCTCTGATCCGCAGCACGCTGTGGAAGGTCTTCTTCATCCTGATGATCGTCGCCGGCGTCGCCACCTGGCTGTTCGTGCTGGCCCGCGAAAGCCGCAAGGTGGCTCAGGAGGAAACGCGCAAGCAGACCGACCTGCTGATGCAGGAGATCGAGGCGCACGAACGCACCGACGCCCAGCTTCAGAAGGCCAAGGAGGCGTCGGAAGCGGCCAACCTCGCCAAGAGCCGCTATCTGGTCGGCATCGGCCACGAGTTCCGCACGCCCTTGAGCGCCATCTTCGGCTATTCGCAGATGCTGGAGCGCGATCCGGCCATGCCGCCGCACCGCATCGACGCCGTCCGCGTCATCCGGCGCAGTGCGGAACACCTGTCCGGCCTGCTCGACGGGCTGCTCGACGTGTCGAAGATCGAAAGCGGCCGGCTGCAGCTGAACCGGGGTGAGGTGCGTTTCGGCGATCTGCTTGACCAGCTGGTCGGTATGTTCCGGCTGCAGGCGGCAGGCAAGGGCATCGCCTTCCGCTTCGAGGCGCCGGAGGACCTGCCGCCGGTCGTCTTCACCGACGAAGGCCGCATCCGCCAGATCCTGATCAACCTGCTGTCCAACGCCATCAAATTCACCGACAGCGGAACCGTCAGCCTGCGCGTGCGCCACCGCAGCCAGATCGCCGAGTTCGAGGTGGAGGACACTGGCCCCGGCATCGCCGCCGGCGATCTCGACCGCATCTTCGAACCCTTCGAACGCGGATCGGCCGCCAATCCGATGGTGCCCGGCATGGGCCTTGGCCTCACCATCACCAAGCTGCTGACCGAGGTGATGGGGGGCGAGATCACCGTGACCAGCACGCCCGGCAAGGGCAGCCTGTTCCGGGTGCGGCTGATGATGTCGGCGGCGATGCTGTCCACCGCCGCCGCTCAGCCCGACCATCCGATCCGCGGCTATCGCGGGCCGCGTATAACCGTGCTGGTCACCGACGACGACCTCGCCCACCGCAACCTGCTGGGCGATCTGCTGACCGAGATGGGCTTCACCGTGTTCAAGGCGACCGACGGCCAGAGCTGCCTCGCCCTGGCGGAACTGCACCGGCCCGACATCCTGCTGCTCGACATCTCCATGCCCGGCATGAACGGGCTGGAGGTGGCGCGGCACCTGCGCGCCACCGGCCACGGCGACACCACCATCATCCTGGTGTCGGCCGACACGCGGGAGGACCGCTCCGCCCCCGTTCCCGGCCAGCCGCATGACGGCTTCGTCGCCAAGCCTGTGTCGATCCCGAAGCTGCTGGCCTGCATCGGCCGGCTGCGCGGCATCGAGTGGGAATACGAGACGCCAGCCGGCACCGACGACGGCCCGCCGGTCTTCACCGCGTCGGAATTGCCGTCGCAGAACCACATCGCCGAACTGATCCATCTCGGCCGCATCGGCTATGTCCGCGGCATGCAGGCCAAGCTGGCGGAGATCGCCGCCGCCCATCCGGAGCTGGATCGCTTCGTCGGCCGTATGCGCACGCTCGTCAGCAATTACGACCTGAACCAGTATATGGCCGCGCTGGAGGCGGTTTACCGCGATGACAGCCATGATGAAGCCAGCTATGACGAATCGGGCCATGACGATGAAATCCGCAACCAGACCGCGTGACGTCGTCCTCGTCGTCGACGATTCGCCCGAAGCCCTCAGCTTCCTGACCGACGCGCTGGAGGAGGCCGGGGTGACCGTGCTGGTGGCGCTGGACGGCCGCAAGGCGCTGGCGCTGCTGGAGCAGGTGACGCCCGACGTCATCCTGATGGACGCCATCATGCCGGGGCTGGACGGCTTCGAGACCTGCCGCCAGCTGAAGCGTAACAGTCAGGTCGCGCATGTTCCGGTCATCTTCATGACCGGCCTGACGGAAACCAAACATATCCTGAAGGGCTTCGCCGCCGGCGGGGTGGATTACGTCACCAAGCCCATCGTCGCCGAAACCCTGATCGCCCGCATGTACGCCCATCTCGCCAACGCCCGCGTGGCGCAGAGCACGCGGGCGGCGCTGGACGTCACCGGCCGCACCCTGCTGGCCGCCAACCACAAGGGCGAGGTTCTGTGGTGCACGCCGCAAACCACCCGCATGTTGGAGGCGGCCTTCGGCGATGACACGGGAAGCGGCGTGTCCCTGCCGGAGGAGGCGCGGCGCTGGCTGGCGGAGCGTCAGGCCGGCGGCGCCACGCGCAAAGCCGACAGCGTGGTGCTCGCCACCCTTGCCGACGGCCGCCGCCTGCGCCTCAGCCCGGTCGGGCAGACCGGCCCCGACGAGATCCTGTTGCAACTGGCGGAGGAGTCGGATGCCGGCGAGGACAGACAGTTGAAGGACAAGCTGTCCCTGACACCGCGGGAAGCCGAGGTGCTGATGTGGGTCGCCAACGGCAAGCCCAATCGCGACATCGCCGAAATCCTCGGCCTCAGCCCACGCACGGTCGACAAGCATCTGGAGCAGATCTATTCGAAGCTCGGCGTTGAGAACCGGGCGGCAGCGGCCGCGATGGCGGTGCGCGCGCTGAACGGCCGGTAGACAGGATCAGGATCACCGTGCGGCATGATCCGAACGGACGCGGGAGAGGAACAGCCCCTCTCCCGCCGCAGACGGTCAATTCCGGGGAAGCTCGGTCGTCGGGATGCCATCGATCGGACATTCCGGCGTGCCGACCGTCGGCCGGGTGAAGGCCTCCACCATGGCCCGCGTCCCCTCCGGGTCGTTCACCCATTGGCGATAGAAGTCGTAGGGACAGGCGGCTTCGCCCTTCACCCCGTCGAGGCTGGCGATCATGCCGGTGTAGCCGCGGTGGACAAGCTTGAAGAGGTGGTTCTCCGACTGGCCGTTCTTGCGGAAATCGCGGATCAGCGTCTTGGACAGCTGGGCGTACTGGATGCCGTACTCCTCCTCTCCGCATTCGCCCAGCGTGCGGCCATCGAAGCCGACGATGGCGGAATGGCCGAAGTAGGAATAGACGCCATCGAACCCGGCGGCGTTCGCCACGGCGACATAGACATTGTTGGCCCAGGCCATCGCCTTCGCCATCAACACCTGCTGCTCCTTGGCCGGATACATGTAGCCCTGGCAGCGCACGATCAGCTCCGCCCCTTTCATGGCGCAATCGCGCCAGATTTCGGGGTAATTGCCGTCGTCGCAGATGATCAGGCTGATCTTCAGCCCCTTCGGACCTTCCGACACATAGGTGCAGTCGCCGGGATACCAGCCCTCGATCGGCACCCAGGGCATGATCTTGCGGTATTTCTGCACGATCTCGCCCTGGTCGTTCATCAGGATCAGCGTGTTGTACGGCGCCTTGTGCGGATGCTCCTCGTGGCGTTCGCCGGTCAGCGAGAACACCCCCCACACCTTCGCCTTGCGGCAGGCGGCGGCGAAGATCTCCGTTTCGTCGCCGGGAACGGTCGCGGCAGTCTCGTACATCTCCTTGGAATCATACATGATTCCATGGGTCGAATATTCGGGGAAGATCACGAGGTCGAGGCCGGGCAGACCCGTCTTCATGCCGATCAGCATGTCGGCGATCTTCTGCGCGTTCTCCAGCACCTCCGCCTTGGTGTGCAGGCGCGGCATCTTGTAATTGACGACGGCGACGCCGACGGTGTCGTTGCTGCTGGTGATATCGCCGTGAATCATCTCGGTCTCCCTGCGTGACGGGGCATGGGGCGGCGCGTGCGGGAAGCAGGAGGAACGGCCGGCTTCCGCATTGTTTTCGCACGCGTCTTCGTCGTCACCGATCATCGGGGAGCGGCCCATCCACCGGAATACGCGATTCCCCGTATGGCCGATCGGCAGGGCGGATCATTTCATCCAGCGCAATAATGAAATGCCAAGGCTGGTCATTCCCGCCGCCCTGCGGATGCAGCAGTCTGGCGATGGGGAACCATCCCATCCACCGTCAAGGAACCTGCCATGTCCCGTCCGCCGCTTCCCCCCTTTACCGAAGCATCCGCCATTGAGAAGGTCCGGCTCGCCGAGGATGGCTGGAACAGCCGCGATCCGGCGAAGGTCGCTCTCGCCTACACCGAGGACAGCCGGTGGCGGAACCGCGCCGAGTTCGTGACCGGCCGCGCCGAAATCCAGGCCTTCCTGACCCGGAAGTGGAACAAGGAGTTGGGCTACCGGCTGATCAAGGAACTCTGGGCCTTCGCCGGGAACCGTATCGCGGTGCGCTACGCCTATGAGTATCACGACGACAGCGGCCAGTGGTTCCGCGCCTATGGCAACGAGAACTGGGAATTCGCCGAGGATGGGTTGATGCGCGCCCGGCACGCCAGCATCAACGAACACCCGATCGCGGAGACGGAGCGCAAGTTCCACTGGCCGCTCGGCCGCCGGCCCGACGACCATCCCGGTCTCAGCCATTTCGGCTTCTGACCCCGACCCTTGCCGATAGAGACGGCTGGGCCGTTCCAACGTCCGCCGGCACGCGGAGCAGGCTTGCGACGCCGCCGGCCAGGGTGAGGACGGCCGCCACGGCAAGCCCGATCCGGGGCGCCTCCACCGGGCCGGAAACCAGGGAGAAGAGCAGCGTCATGGTCACCGCACCGGCAGTCTGCCCGACCAGCCTTGCGGTGCCCTGCATCCCTCCGGCGGCACCGCTGCGCGCCTTCGGCACCGTGAGCAGCATGTTGCGGTTGTTGGGCGTCTGGAAAAGGCCGAAGCCGAAGCCGCTGATCACCATGAAGGCCAGCAGGGGCAGCGGATCGCGCTGGAGCGGCCAGACTGCCGACAGGGCGAGGCCGGCGGCGAGCAGCAGGCCGCCGGCTGCGCACAGCCAGCCGGTCGCCAGGCGATCGGAAAGCCGCCCCGCGACCGGCGCCGCGACCGCGGTCGCAAGCGGCCACGGCACCATGAACAGCCCGGCGGTGAAGGCGTCCTGCCCCAGCCCGTTCTGCAGATAGAAGGGCAGCGCCACGGTGCTCGCCATCTGGCCCGTGAAGCAGAGGACGGAGGCGACCACCGACAGGCGGAAGGAGCGCACCCGCAGCAGGTCGAGGGGGATCAGCGGCGCGTCCTGCCCGTGTTCCCGCCGGATCAGGCCGGCAAGGCAGAGCGCCGCGACCAGCAGCAGCGCGCTGCCGGCCCCGACCCGTGACGCGACGGTCTCGGCTCCCATCACCAATGCCACGAAGAAGCCTGCGTTGAGGACGACGCTGACGGGATCGATCCGGCGCTTCACCCCCTCGACCGCGGGCAACGCGCGCGCCGTCATCAGCACGATGACGCCGATCGGGATGTTGACGGCGAACAGGAACGGCCAGGGAGCGATGGCGAGGATGGCCGCCCCGACGGTCGGTCCTGCCGCCGACGACAGGGCGATGACCAGGGCGTTCCAGCCGATGGCGGCCCCCAGCAGCCGCGGCGGATAAACGAAACGCAGCAGGGCGACGGCAAGCGACATCACCGCGGCGCCGCCCAGGCCCTGCATCAGCCTTGCGGCGACCAGCCAGGGAAGCGTCGGCGCCAGGGCGCAGCCGGCCGAGGCGGCGGTGAACAGAAGCACGCCGCCGGCGAACACCTTCCGATATCCGAGGCTCTCGCCGAGCGCGCCCGCCGGCAACAGCGCGACCACGAGCGCCAGTTGGTAGCCGGTGATGACCCAAACGGACCCGGCTGGCGCGACGCCCAGCGTGTCGGCGATGGTCGGCAAGGCGATGTTGACGACGGCGCCATCGAGCACGACCAGCACGATCGCCGTCAGGATGGACGCGACGGCGGCGACGCGGCGGAAGCCCGACAGCCCCTCCGACGGTGGGGAAGCGGCCGGCCGGGCGGCGGTGGATTGGGGCATCGCATGTCTCCAGGAAGTGTCGGAGATCAGTATGGCGACGCTGTGACATGGCGGTAGACGCAGCTTATGCAGAGTATTCCTGCATGGAACGCCATGTGTTAGCGTTTCCACCCATGGCCGATCCCGATTTCAACCTCCTCGTCGCGCTCGACGCGCTGCTTGCGGAAGGCAGCGTGGTCAATGCCGCCCGGCGGCTCGGTCTCAGCGATTCCGCCATGAGCCGCACATTGGCGCGCCTGCGGGACGCCACCGGGGATCCGCTGCTCGTCCGGGCCGGACGCGGGCTGGTCCCCACGCCGCGGGCCATCCAGCTGCGGGCGCGGGTGCAAGATCTCGCCGACGAAGTGCGCGCGGCGCTGCGTCCGGCGGCGGCGATCGACATTGCCGGGCTGGAACGCACCTTCACCCTGCGCGCCAGCGAGAGCTTCATCGAGGTCTTCGCCGCCCGGCTGGTCAGCCGGGTCACCGCCGAAGCACCGGGCGTTCTGCTGCGGTTCGCGCCGAGGACGGATCGGGATGCACAGGCGCTGCGCGATGGACGCATCGATCTGGAGATTGGCGCCCATGCGGAAACCGCGCCCGAGTTGAAGGTGCAGAAGCTGATCGGCGACCGGCTGGTCGGCGCCGTACGGGGCGGCCATCCGCTGATGCTGCGGGAGGCGGTGACGGCCGACCAGTATGCCGCCTGCGGCCATGTGGTCACCTCGCGCAGCGGCCGGGCGAGGGATCAGGTCGATGATGCCCTCGCCGCCCTCGGCCTCTCCCGTAAGGTGGTCGCCGTGGTGCCGAGCTTCCCGGCCGCCCTGGCGATCGTCCGCGCGTCGGACCTCGTCGCCCTGGTGTCGGAGCGGCAGGTCGCCTCCGGCATAACCGGGGTTCGCACCTTCCCGCTTCCGGTGCCCATGAAGGACGTCACGGTGACCCAGATGTGGCACCCGCGCCAGGATGCCGACCCCGCCCACCGCTGGCTGCGCGGACAGGTGCTCGCAGCCTGCCGGGGGACGGACGACGGAGCCACGTCAGGGATGAGTGGTTGATGGATCAGCCTGCCCTGCCCCCAACTCCGGGGGACGGGACGGACAGTGATCTCGTTCCGTTTGGAACATTGTACACGCAGTTTGCCCGATGGACGCGCCTGGGGCGTTGGTGCCGCTTGCTCGGCCGGCTGCGTCAGACCTGGCGGCTGGCCTGCGGTGATACCGCGGAGCCCAGCACGGTGGTGCTCGATCGCCCATCGTCCGGCAGAGGTGGAGACCCGGCAGAGTTTCGGGCACTGGGAACGTGATTTGGTGATCTTCAGCCCTCAGTTCGGAAAATCCAACATCACGTCTCTTCAGGAGCGTCAGAGCCGCTATCACATCCTCATTGCCAATGAGGATCGCCGCTCAGCCGACGGTATAGCCTGAGAGGCCGGGAAGACAGCTAGTCTTCCCTGCCCCGCCGCTTGCCCCGGTGGTTCCACAGACGTGATCCATAATCGCGATGGAGGCGCACGGATCAAGCCTGTGGATTACCGCCACGACCTCTCTCTTCCTGAAGCAACGCCTATCAAGCAGGCCAACAGATCCATGAGAACGTGTTGTCGCACTTCAGCTTGGTTCCGCCCGGTGTTCCAGGAAGAAGCGCATCATCTCCGCCGTGGCGTCCGGACCCTGCGGGTCGGTGTAGGAGCCGGCGGGGCTCCCACCCGCCCAGGCATGTCCGGCGCCATGGATCGCCCACTGCTCGCACAGCGTCCGGCCGGAAGGGTCGGTGTGCAGGATTCGGCTGTAGGAACGCCGGCCGGGGGCTTCGCCGTGTTGCACCTCGGTGCCGAGGCCGGCCGCGGCGGCCGTCGCGCGGGCGGCCACATGATCGCCGTTTCGCGGGTGGACGACGGTATCGCGATCACCGTGGAAGATGATGGTGGGTACCGGGCGGCCGGCACCCGCCCTTCCCGCCCCTGCCCTGCCCATGGCCCCATAGTCGCCCTGGTGCATGGCGGCGAGGGCGGAGGGAAGGTCGTGTGCGGCGCCGGCAGGCAGGCCGGAATGCACGCCGACCGCCGCATAGAGGTCGGGATAGGCCTCCCCCATGATGGCCGCGGCGGCACCGCCGGCCGACAGCCCGGCGATGTAAACCCGGTTCGGGTCGATGGGATGGTCGTGGATGATCCGGCGGGTGATCCCTGCCAGCAGGTCCGGCTCCCCCTGGCCGCGGCGCTGGTCTTCGGGTTTGAACCAGTTCCAGCAGCGTTGGGCGTTGGCCGAGGCCGGCTGTTCGGGGTAGGCGACGTAAACGCCGTGCTGCTCGGCAAAGGCGTTCATCCGGGTCCCTGCGGAGAAATCGTCGGGCGACTGGGTGCAGCCGTGCAGCATCACCACCAGCGGACGCCGCCCGTCGCCGCGGTTGGCCGGCACATAGAGCTTGTAAGCCCGCGTCCCCGACGCCCCGCTGTGGGACGCCGTCGCAAAGGATGCGCCATCCGGCAGCGGTTCGGCGGGCGGGCGCGGAGCACCGCCACCCCGCAACCCCGTCGGCTGCAGGCGCGCCGCAAGGCCGCGCAGGGTCTCGCCAAGGCCGGTCCTCGCACCCTTTCCGGCCCGGCTTCCCGCCATCTTGCCGGCTGGTCGCACGTGATCCTTGGTGTCGCTCCGGGCTTGAGGTCCGGAAGCGGCATCGAGGCGCACGAACTCTCCCTCCAGCACGGTCGGGTCCGGCACAGCGGCTGGAGCCGCCGCAGGTTCGGTCGCGCCCTCTCCCCGCAGCAGGCGCTGGATCAGGCCGGTCGCTTCGGTGAGCCGGCCGGCCTGGGTCAGGCGGGCGACCTCGTCCATGCCGGGCGGCAAGCCGGTGGGGCGTGTTTGGGACATCTGGATGCTTTCTCGGTTCGGGGATGACGCCGGTATCGGCGATGCGGGACGCATCAGCGGATGCGGTCGGCGAGCGCCGCCTTGACGGCTGCCGGCGCATGGAGCGCGCCAAGTACGGTCAGCGTGGCGATGGTGGCGCGGGCAAGCTCGGGTGACACGTCCTGGGCGATGGCGGCAAGCCCGAGGACACGGATGTCCAGCATCCGCCCTTGGGCCTGGACGGCTTCCAGGTCGGCGCGGCTGAAATGGCGAAGGCCAAGATCGACGCTCTTTCGCGTCACGGATTGGCGGACCACGTCAGCATGTTTGTCGACTTGGTTGCGGATGGCGGTGCGGATGAAGTCGGTGCGGTTCGAATAGAACCCCTCCTCCACCAGCAGGTCGATGTGACCCAGGTCGACGTAGCCGAGATTGATTGTGATCTTCTCGCTGTCACCGGCTTTCGGCCGCAGGTCTCGCGCCACGTCGCTCATGATGTTCCATCCGTTCACCATCCAACTGGATGGTAAATGGATGGCGTCCGCCCGCCGTTCAAGCCCGACCCCGATGTTTTCGGACGGCCGTCGGCGTGCAACCCCCGCCACCGAGGGTTCGCCTGACGCAGAGCAGTGAAAAGGGGAGCCCGAACGCTCCCCTTTTCCATCATTTCACGAGTGGGCAGCCGCTGGCCTTCGGGTCGATGTAGGCCTGCGTACCGGGGATCTTCTTGATGATCTTGAAGTAATCCCAGGCGTATTTGGATTCGGCCGGCGTCTTGATCTGCGCCAGATACATGTCGTCGAAAACGCGCCCGTTATCGGCGATCTTCGCCTCCGTCATCATCATGTCGGTGACGGGCATGCTGCGCATCTTGGCAGCCACCTTGTCGGCATCGTCGGTGCCGGTCTCCTGCACGGCCTTCAGGTAATGGCGGACCGCCGAATACACGCCGGCCTGGTTCATCGACGGCTTGCGGCCGGTTCGTTCCTCGAACTTCTTCGACCAGGCGCGGGTCTCGTCGTTCATGTCCCAGTAGAAGGAGTTCGCCAGCATCAGCCCCTGCGAGGTCTCCAGTCCGAGCGCCTTGATGTCGTTGATGTTCAGCAGCAGGCCGGCCAAGGTCTGCCCACTCTGGGGAATGCCGAACTCGGCCGCCTGCTTGACGCCGTTGATGGTGTCGCCGCCGGCATTGGCGAAGGCCACCACGTCCGCGCCCGAAGCCTGCGCCTGAAGCAGGTAGGAAGAGAAATCGGATGCGCCCAGCGGATGACGCACACTGCCCTTGATGGTCCCGCCGAGCTGCTTGACAGTGTCGGCCGCTTCGGCCTCCAGCGAATGGCCGAAGGCATAGTCGGCGGTGATGAAGAACCAGCTCTTCCTGCCCTGCTCGACCAGCGCGCGGGCGGTGGCGGAGGCGACGGCATGGTTGTCCCAGGTCCACTGGAAGCCGTAGGGACTGCAATCCTTGCCCGTCAGGTCGGTCGAACCGGGACCGGACATCAGAAACAGGCGCTTCTTGTCCCGCGTGATCCCCTGCACGGCCAACGCGGCGGCCGAATTCGGCACATCGGCGATCACGTCCACCTTTTCCGTATCGATCCACTGGCGGGCAAGGTTGGCGGCGATGTCCGCCTTGTTCTGGTGGTCGCCGACGATGATCTCGATCTTCGTGCCGTTGACGGCGTTGCCGAACTCCTCGGCGGCCATCCTTGCGGCCACCGCCGATCCTTCGCCGTTGATGTCGGCGTAGATGCCGGAGCGGTCGGACAGCATCCCGATCTTGATGACGTTGTCGGACATCTGGGCGTGGGCTCGGGTCGGAACCGAACCCGCGGCCAACGTGGCAAAGGCGACGCCGGCGAGAAGGAACTTGCGCATCTTTCACTCCCAATTCTGACATTCTTGGTGATTGGGGCGGTCGTCGGCGAGGGCGCCGCCCGAAGGGCCGCGGGACCTTGGCTCAATGGGTGGTGTAACCGCCATCCACGGGAAGGATCGCCCCGGTGATGGACGCCGCGGCGTCGGAACAGAGGAAGGCGATGGCTGCGGCCACCTCCTCCGGGCCAATCAGCCGGCCGGTCGGCATCTTTTCCAGGAACACCGCCTTCAGGACCTGATCCTCGGGCAGGCCGGTGACCTGCGCCTGCTGGGCGATCTGGCGTTCGATGATCGGGGTCAGCACCGTGCCGGGACACACCGCGTTGCAGGTGATGCCATGACCGGCGACCTCGATCGACACCGACTTGGTCAGGCCGACGAGGCCGTGCTTGGCGGCGACATAGGCCGGCTTGTGCGGGGCGCCAACCATGCCCAGCACGGACGCCGTGTTGACGATGCGTCCCCAGCGCCGTTCCCGCATTGCCGGCACAGCCGCCTTTATGGTGTGGAACGCGGCGCTGAGATTGACCGCCAGCAACAGGTCCCATTTGTCGTCGGGAAATTCGTGCAGGGCGGCGACATGCTGGATGCCGGCGTTGTTCACCAGGATGTCGATTGGACCCAGCCGGTTCGCGGCCTCCGCCATCATGGCGCGGGCCTCCTCCGGCCGGCTGAGATCGGCGGCGGAATAGACGATCCGGGTCCCGCTCAGTTCCGCGATCTCGGCACAGGCCCGGTCGATCTCCGCACGGTCGCCGAAGCCGTTGACCATCACATGGCAGCCCCGGCCGGCCAGTTCCCGCACGGTCGCCAGTCCGATCCCGCTGGTGGAACCGGTAACCACGGCGTTTCTGTTCTGCATCTATCGGTCCTTGATATGGGAAATGGGGCGGCTCAGAACGCCACCTGATCGGCGCCCTTGAGGTGGAGCATGGCGCGCGCCTCTTCCGGGGTGGCGACCTCCAGCGACAGTTCCTCCAGGATGCGGCGGATCTTGGCCACCTGCTCGGCGCTGTTCCGCGCCAGCCGGCCCTTGGCGAGATAGAGGCTGTCCTCAAGCCCGACCCGGACATTGCCGCCCATCACCGCGGCCATGGTCGTGAAGGGAATCTGATGGCGTCCGGCGGCCAGCACCGACCATTCGTAATCCTTGCCGAACAGGCGGTCGGCGGTTTCGCGCATGAAGACGAGGTTGCGCTCCTCCGCCCCGATGCCGCCCAGGATTCCGAAGATCGTCTGGATGAAGAGCGGCGTCTTCACCAGCCCGCGATCCAGGAAATGTGCGAGATTGTACAGATGGCCGACATCGTAGCATTCGAATTCGAAGCGCGTGCCACAGCCTTCACCGAGATGTTCCAGAATATAGGCGATGTCCCGGAAGGTGTTGCGGAAGATGAAGTCGTCGGTGCTGCGCAGGTAGGGCTCCTCCCAGTCGTGCTTCCAGTTCTTGTACCGGTCGGCCAGCGGGAAGATGCCGAAGTTCATCGAACCCATGTTGAGCGAGCACATTTCCGGCCGAGCCTGCAGCGGGGCGGCGAGCCGTTCCTGAACCGTCATGTTGAGCGAACCGCCGGTGGTGATGTTCAGCACCGCGTCGGTGGACTGCTTCAGCCGCGGCAGGAACTGCATGAACACCGCCGGATCTGGTGTCGGCTGTCCGGTGCGGGGATCGCGGGCGTGCAGGTGCAGGATCGCCGCCCCGGCTTCGGCCGCACCGACCCCCTGCTCGACGATCTCGTCGGGCGTGACCGGCAAGGCGTCCGACATGGTGGGCGTGTGGATCGAGCCCGTCAGCGCGCAGCTGATGATGACTTTCTTGCCTGATGCGGCCATGCAAGGCCCTCCTGTGTTGAACCGCCCGTCGAGGCTGCGGACGATTGAAGATTGAACGTCGCCGGGCGGCTGCGGTGGCGGCTACCGGCGGTCGAGGCCATCCAGGCGTTGAAGATGCGTTGCGAGGGTGGCGGTGACCTTCTCCCGCTGCGCTTCCGTCCAGGTTCGGAAACCGGCACCGGCCTTCATGCCCAGCCGTCCCGACGCGACCAGATCGCGCAGAAGCGGCAGCGGACCGGGGCTGCGGTCGAGATCGGGCAGGACATGCTCATGAACCGCGAGGGTCAGGTCGGTGCCGACAAGATCGGCATTCTCCAACGGTCCGAGGACGGCGAGCCGCCGGCCGAAACTCGCCTTGACCACGGCATCGACCGTTTCGGCATCGCACACGCCGTTCTGGACCAGGGCAATCGCCTCGCGCCAGAGCGCATGCTGCAGGCGATTGCCGATGAAGCCGGGAACATCCTTGCGGACATGCACCGGCGTCTTTCCGATGGACGTCAGCAGGCCGGTCATCGCGGCGATTGCGGCATCGCTGGTGTCCTGGGTCTGGATCACCTCGACCAGCGGGATCAGATAGGGTGGATTCCACCAATGGGTGCCCAAGGCGCGGGACTTGTCGGAAAGCGGCTCCATGATCCGCGTGATCGGGATGACCGACGTGTTGCTGGCGAGAAGCGCGTGGGATGGCGCGGCCGCTTCGATGGCGGCGACGATGCGTTGTTTGATGGCGAGGTCCTCCGGCACCGCCTCGATGACGATGTCGGCGCCGGCAACGGCGCCCGCCAGCGTTTCATGCAGGTCGATCAGGTCGGCGGCCGCGATGTCCTCGCCCAATGCCCGCAGATTGCGGCGGACATGGTCGGGAATCGCGGCCCGGCGTCCGGCATCGGGTTCCTGGATGGCGACGCGATATCCGGCGGCGGCAAAGGCCTGTGCGATCCCGTGACCCATCAGTCCGCCGCCGATGATCGCGATGCGCTGGTTTGTCATGGCGCGTGCATATCCCCTTTGCCTGACCGGAAGCCTGTGCCCCACCGCCCTTTCCTGCCAAGGCCCGTACGATTGCGAGGCGGATTGTCAGGGTGGCGCGCATTTTGGAAGGGATGGTTAGCAACGCGCGTGCCACATGAATAACTACTTGAAAGAAAAGGATATGTGCCAATCAGCGTTCACTATGCGGCGGAGCAGGATTTAGCGATCGCTGACAGTCGACTGCCGCAAAGGGCGGAACACCGCTGCAAATCGGCGCTTTCGCCGTGTTCACTTTTCTGACAGACAATGTGCAACATATTGACAATCAGTGACACCGAGGAGCGTGGCATGCAGAAGGATCCGGCCGGTCATTTCGCTGCGGCACGTGCGCTGATGGTGATGATCGATGAGATGATCGACGGCGCCATACTGGTCGATCAGGATGCGCGTCTCGTCTGGTCGAATGACAAGCATGTCTGGTTCAGCGACAAGCAGATTGCGATGCTTGGCTTCCGGTCGCCGGCGGACGCGATCGGCCAGCCGGTTGAGCGCATCATTCCACACAGCCGGATGCGCGAGGTGGTGGAAACAGGCCGGTCGCTGCCGCTCGACATCATGCGCTATGGCGAGCACACGCTGCTGGTCAGCCGCCTGCCCCTGCGCGATGAGCAGGGACAGGTCATCGGCGCCCTTGCCTTCGCCCTGAAGAACAGCCTGACGTATCTTCGGCCCATCGCCGACCGCTTCAACAAGTTGCAGTCCCGCCTGACCCGTGTGGAGCAGGAGTTGGCGGCGAGCCGCGCCTCCCAATACACGGTGGAGAACCTGATCGGCTTCAGCCAGCCGATGCTTCAGGTCAAGCGGCTGGTGCGCAGGGCCGGCCAGATCCGGTCGGCGGTCCTGCTGCTTGGCGAAACCGGGACCGGCAAGGAACTGGTGGCTCAGTCGATCCACGCCTCCTCGGACCGCGCCCACCGCCCCTTCGTCGCCGTCAACACCGCCGCGATTCCCGAAAATCTTCTGGAAGCGGAGTTCTTCGGCGTCGCACCGGGAGCATACACGGGCGCCGCCCGCCAGCCGCGCCCCGGCAAGTTCCAGCTTGCTCATGGCGGAACGCTGTTTCTCGACGAGATCGGCGACATGCCCCTGCCGCTGCAGGCCAAATTGCTGCGCGCCCTGCAGGAACGCGAGGTCGAGCCGCTCGGGTCCAATCAGGTCATCAAGGTCGATGTCCGCATCATCGCGGCAACCAGCCGTCCCCTGGCCGAAATGGTGCGCAGCGGCGCCTTCCGATCGGATCTGTACTACCGGCTCAATGTCTTTCCGATACAGTTGCCGGCGCTCCGTGACCGCAAGGACGACCTGGAAATCCTGGCCCCGCTGTTTTCGGAGAAGATCGCCATCAGCCTCGATCAGCCGATGCGCGAGTTCACGCCTGCGGCGCTGGATGCGCTGCGGCAGCATGATTGGCCCGGCAATGTCCGTGAATTGGCCAACGTCATCGAACAGGTCTATGTGCGTACCGAAGGCGAGCGCATCAGGGCCGAAGATTTCGCGGACATCCTTCCGAGCGTCGCGATCCGGTCCCCTGCCCCACCCGACCGGAAGCGGTCCCTGACCGCCGCCATGGACGAACTGGAAAGGGCGCTCATTCTCGAATCCCTTGAGGATTGCCGGGGTAACAAGCTCGAAGCGGCCCGGAGGCTCGGCCTTTCGCGCACAAACCTCTACGCCAAACTGCGCAAACACGGCATTGCGTCGCATTCGGACGACTGATGCCATGTTCCGGACGTGGCCGGCATCCGGGTGTCGATGAACGGGCGCCGTCGGGAGCGCCGGATCCATCGCCAATCAGCCCGAATCTGCGCGCCTTACCGACTGTTCTGGTCGAACTGTGCCGCCTTTCCAGATTTCCGGCGCCATTTTTTCATGACGCGCGCCAAGCCGAGGACGTCCTTCCGGGTCACCCCACATCGCGCTTGACTGTTTAACATGTTAATGTTTAACTCGTTAACAGCATCACGCACCATCAATGAACAACGTGCCGACAAGAGGACGGACGGACCCTTCGGTCTGCCAATAGTCCCCCGTGCATCGGTGGAGGAAACCCCATGCTGAAATCGATCCGGCCGGCGGCGTTCGCCCTGGCCGCACTACTGCCGCACATCGTCGCCTCCCCTGCCGCCGCCGCGGACGGCGTCTCGCTGAAGATCACGCATTTCCTGCCGCCGGGTGCACCCGCGCAGCAGCAGGTGCTGGAGCCCTGGTGCAAATCGCTGGGCGAGCAGTCCGGCGGACGCATCTCCTGCCAGTTCTATCCGGCGATGCAGCTCGGCGGCACGCCGGCGCAGCTGGTCGATCTGGCGAAGAACGGTGTCGCGGACATCGTCTGGACCGCTCCCGGCTATTCGGCCGGCCGCTTCCCGATCATCGAGACGATGGAATTGCCCTTCGTCGTGCGCGACGGCCTGTCGGGCAGCCGGGCGGCCTGGGACTTCTACCAGCGCCATGCGGTGGAGGAATTCGCCGCCTACAAGGTGCTGGCGGTCCATGTCGACGGCGGGGTCGCCATCCATACCGCCGGCAAGCCCATCAGCGGGCTGGACAGTCTGAAGGGACAGAAGCTGCGCGCCTCCACCCGGATGGTCTCCAAGATGCTGGCCGCAGTGGGCGCCATCCCGGTCAACATGCCGCCCGCCCAGGTGACGGAAGCCATCTCCAAGGGAGTCGTCGACGGCGCGATGGGCGCATGGGAGGTGGTGACGCCGACCAAGCTGCAGGAAGTGACGAAGTTCCACACCCAGCCGCCGGCCGGCCAGCCCTATTACTCTACCACGGTCCTGACGCTGCTGATGAACAAGGAGCGCTACCAGTCTCTTCCCCCCGACCTGAAGGCGGTGATCGACCGCAACAGCGGCCCGGCGCTGGTGGACAGCTTCGGACAGGTCTGGGACCGGGTCACCGCCGACACCCGTGCGCTGGTCGGCAAGGAGGGGGGCAGCATCCTGAACCAGGACTCCGCGGACTACGAAGCGATGCGCACCGCGGCAGCACCGGTGGAGACCGAATGGCGCCAGGACGTCGCCAAGCGCGGTCTCGACGGCGCCGCCCTGGCGGCCGACGCCCGCGCGCTCGCTGCCCGCTGACCCCCTTCGCGGAGACCGTAATCATGCATCAACCCATCGGGCTTCCCGATCGCCCGCCGACGGACGGACTGAGCCGCGTACTGCTTGTTACGGCCAGGGGATTCGCGCTGGCGGGCGGCGGCATCTTCCTGGTGCTGGTCGGCATGTCGCTGCTGTCGATCCTCGGGCGCAAGCTGGCCGACCTGCCGGTGACCGGCGACGTGGAGATGATGCAGGTCGGCACCGCCGTGGCCGCCTGCGCCTTCCTGCCGCTCTGCACCATCCTGGGCGAGAATCTGCGCGTCGACTTCTTCACCGAGGCGGCTCCCGCATGGCTGCGCCGGCTGCTCGACGCGGTGGCCGACCTGCTGCTCGGAACGCTGGTCCTGCTGCTGGTCTGGCGCACCGGCCTCCAGACCATCGACATCCGCGAGGCGGGAGAGGTGACGCCGCTCCTGGGACTTCCGGTCTGGATCCCGATGGCCGCCATGCTGCCCAGCCTCGTCCTGACGGCGCTGTGCGCGCTGGCCCGCTGCCGGCGCGGCCTGACCTCGGAACAACAACTGACGGCCGGTACGGCGGAGGCGGCACGATGAGCGGGATCGCAATCGGACTTGCCGGTTTCGCCGGGCTGATGGGGATGCTGGCGCTGCGCGTCCATATCGGTGTGGCGATGCTGCTGGCCGGCGCCGGCATCTACCTGACCATCAATGACGGGCAGGCAGCGGCGCTGCTGTTCACCCTCAACAACCTCGCCTTCGCCCGTCTTTCGAATTACGACCTGTCGGTCATCCCGCTGTTCCTGCTGATGGGCCAGTTCGCCACCCATGGCGGACTCTCCAAGGCGCTGTTCCATGCCGCCGGCGCGTTGATCGGCCACCGGCGCGGCGGCTTGGCGATGGCCTCCACCGCCGCCTGCGCCGCCTTCGGCGCCATCTGCGGATCGTCGCTGGCGACCGCGGCCACCATGGGACAGGTGGCACTGCCGGAGCTGCAATCCCGCGGCTATTCGGGGCGGCTCGCCACCGGCACGCTGGCCGCCAGCGGCACGTTGGGCATCCTGATCCCGCCGTCGGTGCCGCTGGTGGTCTATGCGGTGCTGACCCAGGAATCGATCGGCAAGCTGTTCGTCGCCGCGGTGGTTCCCGGCATCCTTGCCGCGCTTGGCTATTTCGCGGTGATCGCGCTGATCGTGTGGCGCGATCCCGCCGCCGGCCCGGCCAGCGCGCCGGTGCCATGGACCGAGCGGCTGCGCGCCCAACTCGGCGTTCTGCCGGTGCTGCTGGTCTTTCTGGTGGTGATCGTCGGCATCTATGACGGCTGGGCCAACCCAACGGAGGCCGCCTCGATCGGCGCCGCTGCCTGCGGCATCATCGCCGTGGCGTCGGGCGGCATGCGCTGGCCGCAGTTGGTCGCCAGCATCTACGGCACGGCCCAGGCCACCGCCATGATCTTCGTGGTGCTGATCGGCGCCGACCTGCTGAACGCCGCGCTGGCGGTGTCGCAGATGCCGGTGGAACTGGCCGGCTGGGTGCGCGACAGCGGCATGCCGCCACTGCTGGTCCTGTTCAGCATCATCGGCATCTACATCCTGCTGGGATGCGTGATGGATTCGCTGGCGATGATCCTGCTGACCATCCCGATCTTCTATCCGGTGGTGATGGGTCTCGACTTCTTCGGCATGGCCGTCGCCGACAAATCGGTCTGGTTCGGCATCCTGGCGCTGATGGTGGTGGAGATCGGGCTGGTCCATCCGCCGGTCGGCATGAACCTCTACGTCATCAACCGGCTGGCGCGCGGCGTGCCGATGCGGGAAACCGCCTGGGGCGTCATGCCCTTCCTGGCGTCCGACCTGCTGCGCATCCTGCTGATCGTCTTCGTGCCGGGCATCTGCCTGTGGCTCGTCCATGCCTTCGGAGGCTGACACCATGCAAACCGCGTCCCCCGGAGTTGCTCGGAGATTGGTCTACGGGGTGATCCTGAACGACCGCCCCACCCTGGACCGCCTCGGCCCGGCCCTGTCGGAGCCGCCCTACGGCGCGCCGCCGAAGGCGCCGATCCTCTACATCAAACCCTACAACACCCATGCCGGCAACGGCGCCACCGTGCGGCTGCCGCGCGGGGCGGAGCGGGTGGAGGTGGCGGCGACACTGGGCCTCGTCATCGGCCGCGACGCCACCACCCTGGACGAGGCTACGGCGACCGACGCGATCGCCGGATTGCGCCCGATCCTCGACGTCAGCCTGCCCAACCCGTCGGTCTACCGGCCGCCGGTGCGGGAACGCTGCTTCGACGGCTCCTGCCCGATGGGGGAGACGCTGCCCTACGCGGCGGTGACGGGGCTGGAGGCGCTGACCATGCGCACCCTGGTCAACGGCACGGTCATAGCGGAACGCCGCCTGTCCGATCTGGTCCGCCCGCCGGCCCGGCTGCTGGCCGAGGTGACCGGCTTCATGACCCTGCGTGCCGGCGACATCCTGCATCTCGGCATCGCGCTCGGCGGGCCGCAGGCCGGTGCCGGCGACCGCGTCCGGCTGGAGATCGATGGCTTCGCCCCGCTGGACATCGCCATCGAAGACGCCGCGGCGGAAGGAGAAACGCCATGAAGCGCGCCCGCATCCTGCTGGACGGCACGGTCCATACTGCTGTGGAGGAAGAGGGACGGCTGCGGCTGTCCGACGGCCGGCTGGTTGCCCCTGGTGCGGTCACCTGGCTGCCGCCGGTGGAGCCGCGCACCATCTTCGCCCTCGGCCTCAACTATGCCGACCACGCGAAGGAGCTGGCCTTCAAGGCGCCGGAAACGCCGCTGGTCTTCCTGAAGGGGCCGAACACCATCACCGGCCATCATGCCAGCACCCGGCGCCCGGCCGACGCCACCTTCATGCATTACGAATGCGAACTGGCGGTGGTGATCGGCCGCACCGCCCGCGACGTGCCGCACGACCGCGCCTATGAGGTGGTGGCCGGCTACAGCGTCGCCAACGACTACGCCATCCGCGACTATCTGGAAAACTACTACCGCCCGAACCTGCGGGTGAAGAACCGCGACGGCTGCACGCCGCTCGGCCCCTGGCTGGTGGACGCGGCGGACGTGCCCGATCCGATGAACCTCACCCTACGCACCCTGGTCAATGGCCGGGTGATGCAGGAAGGCAGCACGCGCGACATGATCTTCGACGTGCCGCACCTGATCGCGTACCTGTCGTCGATCATGACCCTGTCGCCGGGCGACGTCATCCTGACCGGAACCCCGGAAGGGCTGGCGAATGTCGGGCCGGGCGACACCGTCACGACCGAGATCGAGGGCATCGGCAGCCTCGTCAACCACATCGTGGCCGGCTGACGGCCATCACCAAGCCGGGCTGAACCGGCACGATTCCGGAGGAAATCATGGGCAAACTCGCACTCGCCGCCAAGATCACCCACGTCCCGTCCATGTATCTGTCGGAGCTGGACGGCCCGCACAAGGGGTGCCGCGACGCCGCCATCGCCGGCCACAAGGAGATCGGCCGGCGTTGCCGCGACCTCGGCGTCGACACCATCGTTGTGTTCGACACCCACTGGCTGGTCAATTCCGGCTACCACATCAATTGCGCGCCCCATTTCGAGGGCGTCTACACCAGCAACGAGCTGCCGCACTTCATCAAGAACCTGCCCTATGCCTATGACGGCAATCCGTTGCTCGGCCATCTGCTCGCCCGCACGGCGACGGCGGCCGGGGTGAACACCCGCGCCCATTCCGAAACCACGCTGACGCTGGAATACGGCACGCTGGTGCCGATGCGCTACATGAACGAGGACCGCCGTTTCAAGGTGGTATCGGTCTCCTCGCTCTGCACCGTCCACGATCTGAAGGACAGCGCCACGCTGGGCCGCGCCGTCCGCCACGCCATCGAGCAGGAGTATGACGGCACCGTCGCCATCCTCGCCAGCGGCTCGCTATCCCACCGCTTCGCCCAGAACGGCGTGTCGGAAGAGTATCTGCACAAGATGTGGGATCCCTTCCTGGAGCAGGTCGACCTGCGCGTGGTCGAACTGTGGCAGCGCGGCGACTGGGCGACCTTCACCGCCATGCTGCCGATGTATGCCGAGAAATGCTGGGGCGAGGGCTATATGCACGACACCGCCATGCTGTTCGGCGCGCTGGGCTGGAACCGCTACGCGGGCAGCGTGGACATCGTCACTCCGTACTTCGCCTCCTCCGGCACCGGCCAGATCAACGCCGTCTTCTCGGTCTGAGGCGGGAGGACGGACCATGCCGCATCTGACCGTCGAATACACCGGCAACCTCGGCGCACAGGCCGACATTCCGGCGCTGCTGCGCAAGGCCAACGCCGTGCTGATCGCCCAGGGTGGCGTCTTTCCCATCGGCGGCATCCGCTCCCGCGCCATCCGGCTGGAGGATTTCTGCGTGGCGGACGGCACGGCCGACGACGCCTTCGTCCACCTGACGCTGAAGATCGGCGCCGGCCGCAGCGCCGAACAGAAGCGACAAGCCGGCGACGAGCTGTTCGCCATGGTCAGGGACCATTTCGCCGGCCTCTTCGCCAGCCGCTTCCTGGCCCTGTCGCTGGAAATCCAGGAATTCAGCGAAACCGGCACCTGGAAGCACAACAACATCCACGGCCGCTACAAGGCCGCTTGAGACAAGGCTTACCCCATGCTCAGTCCCGATGCCGTCCGGGCCGCCGCCGCGCGCCTGCACGAGGCGGAGAAGACCCGCGTCCAGACCCGCCAGATTTCCCTCGACCACCCCGACATCACGATCGAGGACGCCTACGCCATCCAGCGCTGCTGGGTGGAGGCGAAGGTTGCCGAGGGGCGCACGGTCATCGGCCACAAGATCGGCCTGACCAGCCGGGCGATGCAGCAGTCCTCGCAGATCGACGAGCCGGATTACGGCACCCTGCTGAACGACATGCTGTTCCCCGACGGCGGCGACATCGACATCGGCCGCTTCATCGCCCCGATGGTGGAGGTCGAGCTGGCCTTCATCCTGAAATCCAGGCTGGAGGGGCCGAACGTCACCATCTTCGACGTGTTGTCGGCCACCGACTATGTCGTGCCGGCGCTGGAGATCATCGACGCCCGCTGCCACCGCGTCGACCCCGACAGCAAGCGCCCCCGCAAGGTGATGGACACCATCTCCGACAATGCGGCGAATGCCGGCATCGTCATGGGCGGCCGGCCGATGCGGCCGCTGGACACCGACCTGCGCTGGGCCGCCGCCCTGCTCTACCGCAACGGCGTGATCGAGGAGACCGGCGTGGCTGCCGGCGTGCTGAACCATCCGGCCAATGGCATCTGCTGGCTCGCCCGCCGCTTCGCGCCGCATGGTGTGGCGCTGGAGCCGGGGCAGGTGGTGCTCGCCGGCTCCTTCACCCGTCCGGTGCCGGTCAAGGCCGGCGATACGGTCCATGCCGATTACGGCCCCTTCGGCTCCATCGCGCTGCGCTTCGTTTAAAGCGCCAAGGAAGATATCGATGAAGACACCTGAAAACGCCTTCAAGCGGTCCCTGGCGGCGGGCCGGCCGCAGTTCGGCCTGTGGCTCGGACTGGCGGACGCCTATTGCGCGGAAATCTCGGCCGGGGCCGGCTTCGACTGGCTGTTGATCGACGGCGAACATGCGCCGAACGACCTGCGCGGCATCCTGGCCCAGCTGCAGGCCATCGCCGCCTATCCCAGCCATCCCATCGTCCGCCCGGTGGTCGGCGATGCGGCGATCATCAAGCAGATGCTGGACCTCGGCGCCCAGACCCTGCTGGTGCCGATGGTGGAGACGGCGGAACAGGCGGCGGCGCTGGTCGCCGCCACCCGCTATCCGCCCGCAGGCATCCGCGGAGTGGGCAGCGCGCTTGCCCGCGCCTCGCGCTGGAACCGCTTCAGCGGCTATCTGGACGAGGCCGACGGCGGGATCTGCCTGCTGGTGCAGGTGGAATCCGCCCGCGGACTTGAGAATCTGGACGCCATCGCCGCGGTGGACGGGGTCGACGGCGTCTTCTTCGGTCCGGCCGACCTGTCGGCGTCGCTGGGCCTGCGCGGCCAGCCCGGACATCCGACCGTGCGGGCCGCCATCGAGGACGGCATCGACCGCACCCGCAGGGCCGGCAAGGCCGCCGGCGTGCTGGCGACCGACGAGGCGCTGGCCCGCGCCTATCTGGCGGCCGGCGCCCTGTTCGTCGGGGTCGGGGTGGACACCACCCTGTTCGCCCGCGCCGCCACAGATCTGGCCGCCCGCTTCCGGCAGCCATCCCCCGAACAGAGCACGTCGGATCCGGTCCAGACCGGTCCGGCGTCCGGCGGCTACTGAGCGCTCCCTACTCCTCGTCGTCGCCGCCGTCCGGACCGCCCAGGCAGTCGGCAAGCTCGTTGAGCAGTCCGTACAACGTCGCCAGCCGGTCGGCGCCGAAGGCCGCAGTGATCTCGGCGTAGCGCTGTTCGCTGTGGGGGGCGATCAACGCGATCATGTCGCGCCCGGACGGCGTGATCGAGATCTGGGCCGCCCGCAGGTCCTTGTCCTCGATCCCGCGCTGAATCAGGCCGCGTTTTTCCAGCGTGCGCAGGATGCGCGACAGGCTGGGCATGCTGATGCTGCTGACCCGCGCCAGTTCGCCGGCGCGGAATTCCTCGGCCGTGGTCAGGGCGCGCAGCACACGCCACTGCTGTTCGGTCAGGTCATGTTCGTGCAGCAGCGGGCGGAACCGCGCCATAACCGCTTCGCGCGCCTTCAGCAGCGCCATCGGCAGGGAACGGCGGAAGGCGCGAATCTCACCACCGGTTTGCCCGGCCTCCGATGCGACCGCAATTGGGGGCCTCGCACCGTGTTCAGCTGCCGTCGCGTTTTTTCTGGATGGTCTGCCCAAGGCTTCGGCCTCATCTGGAAAGGGTCGGCGCATGTTTCGAAGTTTCCGGCACCATAGCGCGGCGGCGGCGTGCAGGGAAAGCGCTTGACAGTGCCGCACACCGATTTATATAACATGTTAAATATTAACAAATCAAGCTTATGCGCCACGGCCGGCGATGCCCGCCGCACGCCGGCCCAACGAGCGCCGGCCAACCAGACACTGGAGTGAAACGCCATGGCATCCGCTTTCGATACGAACCTCGCAACCGCGGAAGGGCTCCTGGCCCGGTTCCGGGAACGTCCGCTCGGCCATTTCATCGATGGACGGGAGGTTCCCGGCCAGTCGGGCAAGCTGTTCGACAACCTGTCGCCCATCGACGGCGGGGTCATCAACCGGGTCCATGCCGGCAACGCCGCCGATGTCGATGCCGCCGCGACCGCGGCGCTGCGCGCCTTTCCCGACTGGGCCGCCATGCCGGGCACCGAGCGCAAGCGCATCCTGCACCGGGTCGCCGACGGCATCCTGGCGCGGGCGGAGGAGATCGCCCTGCTGGAAAGCCTGGACAGCGGCCAGCCGATCCGGTTCATGAGCAAGGCCGCCGAACGGGCGGCGGAGAATTTCCGCTTCTTCGCCGACCGGGCGCCGGATGCCGCCAACGGCCTGTCGCTGCCGGCCGCCGATCACCTGAACTTCACCGTCCGGCAGGCGCTGGGACCGGTGGCGGTCATCACGCCCTGGAACACGCCCTTCATGCTGTCGACCTGGAAGATCGCCCCGGCGCTCGCCGCCGGTTGCACGGTGGTCCACAAACCGGCGGAATGGAGCCCGCTGACCGCCATGCTGCTGGCCGAGATCATGACCGAAGCCGGCGTTCCGGCCGGTGTCGCCAATCTGGTCAACGGGCTGGGCGAAGAAGCCGGCAAGCTGCTGACCGAGCATCCGGCGATCAAGGCGGTGGCCTTCGTCGGCGAATCGACCACCGGCAGCCACATCATGGCCCAGGGCGCACCGACGCTGAAGCGCATGCATTTCGAACTGGGCGGCAAGAATCCGGTCATCGTCTTCGATGATGCCGATCTGGACCGGGCGCTGGATGCCGTGGTGTTCATGATCTACAGCCTGAACGGCCAGCGCTGCACCTCGTCCTCGCGCCTGCTGGTTCAGAGCGGCATTCACGACACCTTCGTCGACAGGCTGGCGGAGCGCGTCGCCCGTATCCGGGTCGGCCACCCGCTGGACCCCGCCACCGAGGTCGGCCCGCTGGTGCACGAGCGCCATCTGAACAAGGTTCTGGGCTATTGCGCCATCGCGCGGGAAGACGGCGCGACGGTGAAGGTCGGCGGCGTCCGCGCCGAGGAGGCCGGCGCCGGCGGCAACTATGTCCGTCCGACGCTGTTCACCGGCGCGCACAACCGCATGCGCATCGCCCAGGAGGAAATCTTCGGCCCGGTCCTGACCGCCATTCCCTTCGCGGATGAGGCGGAGGCGGTCGCGGTCGCCAACGACATCGCCTATGGCCTGACCGGCTATGTCTGGACCCGCGACGTCGGCCGTGCCAACCGCGTGGCGCTGAAGCTCGACGCCGGCATGGTGTGGATCAACTCCGAAAACAACCGCCACCTGCCCACCCCCTTCGGCGGCATGAAGGCCAGCGGCATCGGCCGTGACGGCGGGGATTACAGCTTCGATTTCTACATGGAGACGAAGAACATCTGCGTGGCGCTCGACACCCACAAGGTTCCCAAGCTGGGTGCCTGATCCGCCGCCGCGTCCCAGGGTGATGCCGGGTGGCGCCGAACACCGCCGCCCGGCGTGGGTCATGCTCAGTGCCTGGGCGGCCCAGTCGGGAAAGGCGCGCAGCGCCGCGGTCGAGGCGGCATCGACATTGCGGCGTCCAGCGCCCTGACTCAGACGACGCTCGGCTGGCGACCGCAAGGTCCCGGTCTCATCGCCGATCTGGTGGCGATGCAATACCCATGAGCGGAGGGGTCAGCCGTCGCCCTTGAGATAGGCGCGCGGCGACGATCCCAGCACCCGCTTGAACATCGCCGTGAAGGCGGCGGGGTTGTCATAGCCGAGGTCGAGCGCGACCGCGGTGACGGTCTCCCCCGCCACCAGCCGCGGCAGGGCGGCGGCAAGGCAGGCCTGTTGGCGCCACTCCAGGAAGCTCAACCCGGTTTCCCGCCGGAACAGCCGGGTGAAGGCGCGCCGGCTGACCCCCAGCCCGTCGCACCATTGCTCGATCGTCTCATGCACCGCCGGTCGCCGAAGAAAGCGTCGGCAGCGCTCGGCCAGGGCAGGGTTCGTCGGGAAGGGCACGGTCAGCGGCTGGGCCGGCAGATGCTGCATTTCGTAGCGGATCAGCGCCATCACCGCGCCGTCATGGCTGTCCGGATCGTAATCGGCCGGGACATCCACGGCGCGGGAAATCAGGCTGCGGATGAAGGGCGAAAGCCCGACGACCTGACAGCGGTCCGGCATGCCGCCGGTCAGGTCCGGATCAAGGTAGAGGCTCTGGGTGGTCACCGCCCCGATCATGCGGACCTCGTGCATGACGCCGGGCGGAATCCACAGGCCGAAGTCCGGCGGCACCACCCATCGCCCCTGCGGCGTCGACATGATCAGCACCCCGGTGATGCCGGAAATCAGCTGTCCGCGCCGGTGCCGGTGGAGCGGCAGCGTGCCGCCGTCCGGGTAATCGTGGGTGGTGGCGAGCAGTGGCCGCTGGACGGCATCGATCTCGTCGACGCGGACATTTCTGACCATGGCCCGATCTCGTAGGAAACTGGCCTGACCGCGGTGGCGGGCCTTCTCCGCCGACCGTAGGCTTACGGTGCATTCAACGCAACATGCCGGGCGATCCCGGACCGCTCCCTCCTTCAAGGGCGGGACGGACCCAACGCCTGAGGCGGAGAGAAGAGGGCATGCCCCCGTGACCGACACCACCCTGAGCCGGTCCCGCACCGGTTCGACGGCCTTTTCCATCCTGGCCGCGATCAGCGCCTGCCACCTGCTCAACGACATGATCCAGTCGCTGCTGCCGGCGGTCTATCCGATCCTGAAGGACGAGTTCGGTCTCAGCTTCGCCCAACTCGGCCTGCTGACCTTCGTCTATCAGGTCACGGCATCGCTTCTGCAGCCGCTGGTCGGGCTCGTCACCGACCGAAAGCCGATGCCCTATTCGCTGGTCTTCGGCATGGGCTCCACCCTGCTCGGACTTCTCACCCTGGCCTGGGCGCCCGGCTTTCCGGCGCTGCTGGCCGGCGGGATGCTGCTGGGCTTCGGTTCGTCCGTCTTCCATCCGGAAGCGTCGCGCATCGCGCGCCAAGCCTCCGGCGGCGCCCATGGGCTGGCCCAATCGCTGTTCCAGGTCGGCGGCAATCTCGGCTCCTCGCTCGGCCCGTTGCTGGCGGCCTTCGTCATCCTGCCCCACGGCCAGGGCAGCCTCAGCTGGTTCGCCGTCGCCGCCCTTGCCGGCATGGTGGTCATGGTCCGGCTGGGAAGCTGGCAGCGGCTGAACGCCAAACCCCGCGCGAGTGGCAGACAGTCGGCGCATCGGACCGAACTGCCGGCCGGACAGGTCGGCAGGGCCGTCGGCATCCTGATCGCGCTGATCGTCTCCAAATACGTCTATCTGGCCAGCATCACCAGCTACTACATCTTCTACCTGATCGACCGCTTCGGGCTGTCCACCGGCGACGCCCAGCTCTGCCTGTTCGTCTTCCTGGCGGCGGTCGCGGCGGGAACGGTGATCGGCGGTCCTGTCGGCGACCGCATCGGCCGCAAGACGGTGATCTGGGTCTCGATCCTCGGCATCCTGCCCTTCACCCTGGCCCTGCCCTATGTCGGCCTGACGGCGACGGTGGTTCTCAGCGCCGTGATCGGGCTGGCCCTGGCATCGGCCTTCCCCGCCATCGTGGTCTATGCGCAGGAATTGCTGCCCGGCCGGGTCGGTCTGGTGTCGGGCCTGTTCTTCGGGCTGGCCTTCGGCGTCGCCGGCATCGGTGCGGCGGGGCTCGGCATCGTCGCCGACTGGCGCGGCATCGGCTTCGTCTATTCCGCCTGCTCGTTCCTTCCGCTCTTGGGGCTGCTGACCGTATTCCTGCCGAATGTGGAGCGGCGATAGCCGGCAGGGACGGTCAAGGGTCGAGCGGCCCTATGGCAAAAAAGCCCGCTCTCCTGATCGGAGGCGGGCTTTTTCCTGGCCTGCTGCGGTGGGCCGGCAGGTTATTCCAGCGGATCCAACATGAAATGCCGGACCGTGTGCCGGTTTTCGATCAGTTCGTCGATGGTCGGTTCATTGCGCATCGCCCGGCCGATGGCGATCTTGGTCGCCTCGTAATTGGTCCGGTAGAGATCGGCGCGATCGAGGTTCGGATCGGTGGGGCAACGGGGATCGATCCAGACCATCACCAGAATGCACAGGTCGTTGATCCCGTCGCGCGGCAGAACGCCTTCGATGACGCAGTCCAGCACGGCGTCGGCAGTGGCGGCCTGGACGACGCCGCCAAAGAGGTCGACATAGGCGCTGGACTTCATCGTCACCTTGGACACCATCATGGTGGCCGGACGGACCATCTGGTTGCAATCGCGCACCGCGAACATGCGGGTGTGGCCGGCGGTCTGCCCCATCATGGTGGCGAACGCATGGCCGGCCGGACCATCGACCGTTCCGATCACGATCTCCGGCATGGCGTCGGTGAACTGGCCCTCTTTGGCGAAGACGGTGGCTTCACCGACACGGAACAGCGGATTGGTCATGGGATCATCGTTCTCTTGATAGGGGTGACGCTGCCGGTCATCCGGTGCGGATGCCGTCCAGCAACTGCTCGATGCTGCTGCGCAGGCGTGCGGTCTGGCCGGCCAAGTCCGCAGCGGCGGTCAGGACGTGCCGGGTGGCACTTTCGGTGTCGCGGGCACCGCCGGTGACATGGCGGGCGTTGCGTGCGACCACGCCCGCCCCCGATGCCGCCTGATCGATGCTGGCGTGAATGGTGGCGGAGGCGGCGGCCTGCGCCTGCATCGACTGGGCGATGGCAAGCGATACGGTGCTGATCTCCGCGATCACCGCGGTGATGCTTTGCAGGGCTTGTGCAGCATTGCCGGTCGCATCCTGCATCGCCTGGATACGGAGCGAGACATCCTGCGTCGCCTTGCCGGTCTGGCTGGCCAGCTGGCGCACCTCCTGCGCCACCACCGCAAAGCCCTTGCCGGCCTCTCCGGCGCGGGCGGCCTCTATGGTGGCGTTCAGAGCCAGCAGATTGGTCTGTCCGGTGATCTGGTCGATGATGCGCACGACATTGCCGATATCCTCGGCCGACTGCCGCAGGCTGTGCACGGACTCGTCGGCCTTGCGGGCCTGCTCCACCGCCGACTGGGCGATGCGGGCGGAATCGTCGATGCGCGAGCGGATCTCCTCCAATGACCGGAAGGTGTCGTCGGCCAGGGCGGCGACCGACTGGACGTTGCCGGCGATCTGCTCCGCCGCCACGACGGTGGCGCCCGCCTGCTCGTTGGTGCGGTCGATGATGCCGGTCAGCTGACGCGCGGTGCCGTCGAGCGCGCCCGCCGACGACCCGACCATGTCCAGACCTTCCATCGCCGTCCGCTCGAAATGCGAAATCAGCTCCTCAAGATGGGCGGAGCGCAGGCGCTGGCGGCGGCGATCCGCAATGTCCTGGAAGGCGGACCGGACATGGTCGTTCGCAGGGTGCTCCAGGATTTCGTCCGGGGTGCCGATCTGGGTGATGCGCCCGGTCTCCATGAAGGCGATCCGATCGCCAAGCCGCATCGCCTCATCCGGGTCCTGGGTGGTGAGCAGCACGGCCGCCCGGTGCGCCCGCTGCCAGTCGAGGAATTCGGCCTCCAGTTCCAACCTCAGGACGGGATCGACCCCGGCGAAGGGAGCATCCATCAGCAACAGCGGCGGATCGGCGATCAGGGAGCGTGCCAGTCCGATCCGCAGCCGTGCCTCGGCCGGAACCTCTTGCGGCCGCCGGACAGCGAAATGGGCCAGCCCCATCTGCGTCAGCAGGTCCATGGCCCGGTCCCGCCGGTCGCGCCGGCGCAAGCCCGCGATCTCCAGCCCGAAGGCCACGTTGTCCAGAACGCTGCGGTTCGGCATCAGCGCCACGGCGCCGAAGGTCATCGCCATGGCGTCGCGGCGGGCAGCCACCAATTCGGCCGGCTTCATCGTCGCCATGTCGCGCCCGTTCAGGACCACGGTCCCGGCCGTCGGTTCGATCAGCCGGTTGACCAGGCGGAGCAGGGTGGACTTGCCTGCATTGGACCGACCCAGCACCGTGACGATTTCGCCGGCCGACAGCCCGAATGCCACGTCGGCGACGGCCACCGCGGCGCCGGTTTCCCGCAGAATGTCGGCCGGGTCGACACCGGCGCGCAGCATGGTCAATGCCTGGGCGGTATTGCCGCCATAAAGCTTGCAGAGTCCTTCAGCCGACACCATCGCGGCGCTTGCCGACACGGTGCCCTGCATGTGAGCAGACGGGTTCATGGGCGACCTCCGTCGTTGAAGGACTGAAAACCTGAATGGCTGGAGACGGCCGTCCGTCACGCGGCTGCGCTTTGAACGGACCGCCTCCACGAACGGCGCGGGAAAGGGGAGGCGGCCACCGCCGTTGCCACCGCCGTCTGGGACGGTGGCAACGGGTGCCGATCAAAGCTTGCCGGTGACCCAGTAATCGATCCGGGCCTTGTTGTTCTTGATGTAATTGTCGACCGCCTGCTCGTAGCTGGTCTGACGGGCTTCCTGCATCATCGCTTCCAGATCGCCGATCGGCAGCACCATCCGGTTCAGGAACTCGAAGATTTCCGGATGATCCTGATAGAAGCCCTTGCGGACGAGCGCATTCACGCTTTCCAGGCCGCCCAGCGCACCCTTCGGGTCCTCCAGGTAGCGCAGCTTCCAGTTGGCGAACATCCAGTGCGGGCTCCAGCTCGTCACCACGATCCACTCGTTGCGCTTCATGGCGCGCTCCAGAGCGGCGAGCATCCCGGCGTCGCTGGCCGACACAAGCTGCATTCCCTTCAGGTCATAGGTCTTCAGCGCCTTCTCCGACGCCTGCATCAGCCCCGACCCCGGATCGATGCCCTGGATCTTGCCGCCCAGCTTCTGCTGCACGTCCGGCTTCTTGAGATCCTCGATGGATTTGACCTGATCGACGGGGATGTAGTCCGGCACCACCCAGCCCAGGCGGGCGCGGGTGTAGAGCGGGCCGAGATCGACCACGTCCTTGCCGACCTTGTCGAGATAGGGCTTGTGGGTCAGCGGCTGCCACGACATCAGCATGGCGTCCAGCTTGCCGCTGGCGATGCCCTGATACTGGATGCCGATGTCGGCCATGGTCAGCTCGACCTTGTAGCCGTACCGCTCCTCGATCACACGTTTGGCCAGTTTGGTCACCGCTTCGGCGTCGGCCCAGGCCGTCCAGCCGATGTTGATGGACTTATCGGCGGCCTGCGCCGGGGCGGCGACCACGGCGGCCCCCAGACTGACCGTCATGGCCGCCGAAAGCAGCACGCCCAAGGCTTTACCGAAGATTTTCATCAAGAAGCCTCCTCTTATCGTTTGTTTGTTTGGACCCGTTTGGTGGGACGGCCACGCTTTGCCGCGCCGAGGTTTGGATCGGACACATGCATGGGCCGACGGCCACCTTCCGGCATCGACGCGGAAAGTCGTTTCCGACCAACGGGTTCTTTGATGGCATCAGTGCTGATTGAGGAAGGATGCCGGCCCCGAAAGCAAAAAACCTTCATCAGAGCGGCAATTCGTATCGGATTTGCGACAGCTTTTTCCAAACCCCGCGCCGCCGGAGAATGTTGCCCGGTTTTCAGGCAGATGTTTCAAAGTCTTCCATAATAATAGGGAAGCGCTTCGACAGCTCCGTGGACACGAGGCGTCATGAATGCGGAACGACTCTCTTCGGATGGCGGCACGCCGCCGGCCGGCCGCTCTCCCGATGGACCAAGGCGGCCATCGCTCTTGAATAATCACGACATGCCGCAAAACGACCATTGTCAAAGTCCGGCTTGCGCAAAAAGACAGGTGCGCCTGTCGGCCTTTTTAAAGTTGATGTCGCATTCCAGAACGCGACGCGCCGCGGCGGGCGGCAGGCTGTGCGTCGTGGAATCGAAAATAGCAACAGCCCGGTCAAGGCTGAAGCGGTTCCGCGAACACCCGGCCCCACTCCCGCAGAAGGTCAACCGCCATGTCGTCCGAGATTTCCATAGAAGCCCTGCTGACGCGTCGAAAGAAGGGGCACAGCCTGGAGGCCCCGTTCTATACCAGCGAGGAGATCTTCAAGCTGGACATGGAGATCATCTTCGGCCGCCATTGGCTGCATGTGGGTGTGGAGCCGGACGTGGCGGAGCCGGGCGACGTGATGGTGGTGGATATCGGGAAGACCTCCGTCATCGTCATGCGCGACGACGACATGGAACTGCGGGCCTATCACAATGTCTGCCGTCATCGCGGCGCGCGCATCATCCTGCAGGAGAAGACCTCGGTCGGCAATCTGGTGTGCAGCTATCACCAGTGGACCTACGGCCAGGACGGCGAACTTCTGTTCGCCGAGCATATGGGCAACGACTTCGACCGCAAGTGCCGGAACCTGAAGAAGGTGCACATCCGGTCGGTCGGCGGCCTGATCTTCATCTGCCTGGCGGAGGAAGCGCCGAATGACATCGACCGCATGGCGGCGGTCATCGAGCCCTACATCCTTCCGCACGATCTGAAGAACTGCAAGATCGCCAAGACGGTGGACCTGATCGAGAAGGGCAACTGGAAGCTCACGATGGAGAACAATCGTGAATGCTACCACTGCGTCAGCAACCATCCGGAACTGACCATCCCGCTGTTCGAATACGGCTTCGGCTTCGCCCCCGACGGCACCAACCCGAAGCGGATGGAGCATGCCGCCAAGTACGACGCGCTGGTACAGTCCTGCCACACCAGCTGGGAAGCCGCCGGTTTTCCCAGCCGCGAGGTCGACCGCCTGACCGACACCACCGGCTTCCGCGCCGAGCGCCTGCCGCTGGACGGCGCCGGCGAGGCCCACACCAAGGACACCCGCAGCGCTTCCAAAAAACTGCTGGGCTCGATCACCGAGCGCAAGCTGGGCGCCCTGTCCTTCTGGACCCAGCCGAACTCGTGGAACCACTTCATGAGCGACCACATCGTCACCTTCTCGGTGTTCCCGATCGGTCCCGACCGCAATCTGCTGCGCACCCGCTGGCTGGTCCACAAGGACGCGGTCGAGGGTGTCGACTATGACCTGAACCGTCTGACGGAGGTTTGGGAGGCGACCAACCAGCAGGATGCCGATCTGGTCGAGATCTCGCACAACGGCGCCCTCAGCCCCGCCTACGAGCCGGGTCCCTATTCGCCCTACACCGAGCCGCTGGTGGAGAAGTTCACGGAATGGTACGTCGGCCGCATGTCCGAGCATCTGCTGGGCAAGCAGGCGCCGGTGGGCGTCGCGGCCGAATGATGTGACACAGTGGCGATCCCGGCCGGCAAGCCGCCGGGATCGCCCGCTGGTCAAGATTCAGGGCTCAAGGCCCAGGGTTCAGGGCTCAAGGTTCAGGGCTCAAGGAGAGAGATGACGATGCAGCAGGATTCGGCTCCGCCTCCGGTCCGGGATTGGGATCCCGAAATCGACGACACGCTGGTGTGCCGGGCGGTGCGGGACGAGACGCATGACGTGAGGACCTTCGTCTTCGCGCCGCGGAACCCCTGCCTGTTCCGATTCAAGCCGGGTCAGTTCATCACGCTGGAACTGCCCATCGGCGGCGAAACCATTCACCGCAGCTACACCGTCTCCTCCTCCGCCGCGCGGCCGCATCGGCTTTCGATCACCGTCAAGCGCGTGCCCGGCGGTCCGGTGTCGAACTGGCTGCACGACACGCTGAAGCCGGGCGACACGATCCGCGCGGTCGGTCCGCTCGGCGAATTCACGCCGGGGGAGTCCGAGACTCCGCGCAAGTTCCTGTTCCTGTCCGGCGGCAGCGGCATCACGCCCCTGATGTCGATGACCCGGACCTTCGACGATCTGGGCGAGGATCACGACATCGTCTTCGTCCATGCCGCCCGGACGCCTGCCGACATCGTCTTTCGCCGCGAACTGGACGCGCTGACCGGTCCCGGCCGCCGCCTGCGCGTCGCCCATGTGTGCGAGGGCATCGGCACCGAGGCGCATTGGGCCGGCTTCACCGGCCGGCTGTCCCTGCCGATGCTCGGGCTGATCGCTCCCGACTTCAAGGAGCGGGAGGTCTATGTCTGCGGCCCCGGCCCCTTCATGAAGGCGGTGCGCGCCTTCCTGGAGGAGGGTGGCTTCGACATGAGCCGCTATCATCAGGAAAGCTTCAATTTCGAGGAACTGACGGCTGAGCTTGCCGCGGGAGAGCCGCCGGCACCATCCGCACCGGCCCAGTCGGCAGCGCCCACGGACGGCTTCCGTGTTGAGTTCGCGAAAAGCGGCAGGGTGTTCGCCTGTCCGCCGGAGATGGCCGTGGCCGATGCGGCATCGGCCGCCGACATCCGGGTTCCGACCTCCTGCTCGCGCGGGATGTGCGGAACCTGCAAGACGAGGTTGATCTCCGGCACTGTGGAAATGAACCATACCGGCGGCATCCGCAAACGTGAAATCGACCAGGGGTTGATCCTGCTCTGCTGCAGCCACCCGACCAGTGATCTGGTGATAGAGCGTTAGAATCATCGCCAATGAATTGTCTTCCGGGGGCAGGCCGCTGACGCTAGCATTCCGAAGGACGGAAGATGGCCGCCAGACCGGGGCCGTCGGACTGGGAGGGTGTCCTGGTGGGGAAGACAGTGGAATATCGCCGTTTCGGCGGTAGCGGTCCCGCACCCCGGCAGGAGGAACGCGCGTTGTTGTCGGTCGGGTTCATCCTGACCAACAATTTCACACTGACGGCACTTGCCCCCTTCATCGACGCCCTGCGGCTGGCGGCCGACGAGGGCGACCGGTCACGGCAGATCCGGTGCCGCTGGACCATCATGGGATCTCGGGCGGAACCGGTGATGTCGAGTTGCGGCATCGGCGTCGCACGCTGGGAACCGCTGACCGATCCCCGCCGCTTCGACTATGTGGTCGTGGTGGGCGGACTGCTGCACGCCGGCCCGCAGCTGGACGACGAGACGCTGGCCTATCTGCGCGCCGCGGCATCCTATGGCGTGACCCTGGTCGGCGTGTGCACCGGCAGCTTCGTGCTAAGCCGCATCGGCCTGATGAAGAACCGGCGCTGCTGCGTCAGCTGGTACCATCATCGCGATTTCATCGAGGAATTTCCCGATCTGGTGCCGGTGGCCGACCAGCTCTACGTGGTGGACCGCGACCGCATCACCTGTTCGGGCGGCGCCGGGGTGGCCGATCTGGCCGCCTTCCTGATCGAGCGCCATCTGGGCCGCGCCACCGCCCAGAAAACCATGCACATCCTGCTGATCGACAAGGCGCGCCCCGCCAGCCAGTCGCAACCGCAGCCGCCGACGGTCGCGGAGATCACCAACGACCGCGTCCGCCGCGCCCTGCTGCTGATGGAGCAGCACATCAGCGATCCGCTGTCGGTGGAGGAGATGGTCCGCCGCCTGAACGTCAGCACCCGCCAATTCGAACGGCTGTTCCGGCTGGCCGTCGGCACCAGCCCGGCCACCTACTACCGCAGCTTGCGCCTGCGCTACGGCCACTGGCTGCTGCGCAACACCAAGCGTTCGGTCACCGCCATCGCGAACGAGGCCGGCTTCGCCGACTGCGCCCATTTCTCCCGCCAGTTCCGCGAACTGTTCGGCATATCGCCGTCGGAGGTGCGCCGCACCGCCGAGCCGGATGCGGAGGCCGATCCGCATCTCTCGCCTCTCGCCGCTTTCCGGCGCACGAACGGCAACTCCCTGCTGCCCGACCGCCGCCTGTTCGAAGACCCGGCGCCGATGGTCCGGGACAGTGTGGCGACGGACTGAAGGGGGTGCCACCACTCCCAATTCGCCTAAAGAATTCAGATATTTGACGGACCCGCACCGCATCGTTCCGCTCCTGTCGCAAAAAGGTAATTCGCGGTCGCGGGGGGCAACGCGACAATCGCGCCGATGGTGAATTCTTGGCAGGCTCAATACTGGGGATCGTTCCTGCCATGTCCTCACCCGCCGAAGCCCTTCTGAAGCCTCTGCAGATCAAGCATTTGACGATCCGTAACCGCGTGATGAGCACCAGCCACGCGCCGGGTTACGGTTCCGAAGGCAAGCCGAAGGAACGCTACCAGCTCTATCACGAGGAAAAGGCCAAAGGCGGCATCGGCCTGACGATGTTCGGCGGCTCCTCCTCCGTCGCGGTGGACAGCCCGGCGGCGCCGTGGAACCAGATTTCCGTCGCCGACGACAGCGTCATTCCCTTCTTCCGCGAATTCTCCGACCGGGTGCACCGCCATGGCGCGGCGCTGATGATCCAGTTGACCCACATGGGCCGGCGCACCCGATGGGACACCGAGAACTGGCTGCCCACCGTCTCCGCCTCGGCCACCCGCGAACCGGCGCACCGCAACACGCCGAAGGAGATGGAGGATTTCGACTTCAAGCGGATCATCGCCGACTATGCCGCCGCCGCCCGCCGCTGCAAGGAAGGCGGGCTGGACGGCTTCGAGCTGTCGGCCGCCCACGGCCACCTGATCGACCAGTTCTGGAGCCCCTCGGTCAACCGGCGCACCGACAAGTACGGCGGCAGCCTGGAAAACCGCATGCGCTTCGGCATCGAGGTGTTCGAGGCGATCCGCGCCGAGGTCGGCGACGACTACATCGTCGGCATGCGCATGTCGGGCGACGAGCTGATCGACGACGGGCTCAGCCACGAGGACTGCATCGCCATCGCCCGCACCTACGCGGAACGCGGGCTGATCGATTTCGTCAACGTGCTGGGCGGACAGGCGCGCGATCATCTGGCGCACGCCATCTCGCTGCCCAACATGTCCTTCCCGGTTGCCCCCTTCCTGCATCTGGCCAGCGGCATCAAACGCGAGGCGGGCATCCCCGTCTTCCACGCGCAGCGCGTGACCGACCTCGCCACCGCCGCCCGCGCGGTGGAGGAAGGCCATGTCGACATGGTCGCCATGACCCGCGCCCACATCGCCGACCCGCATCTGGTGCGCAAGCTGATGGAAGGGCGGCTGGACGACGTGCGGCAGTGCGTCGGCGCCGGCTATTGCATCGACCGCATCTATGTCGGCGGCGACGCGCTGTGCATCCAGAACGCCGCGACGGGGCGCGAAAGCACCATGCCGCATGTGATCCCGAAGGCGGAACGCAAGCGCCGCGTTGTCGTGGTCGGCGGTGGTCCCGGCGGCCTGGAAGCCGCCCGCGTCTGCGCCGAGCGCGGCCATTCGGTCGTGCTGCTCGAACGCAACACCGCGCCTGGCGGCCAGATCGGCATCGCCGCCAAGGCGACCTGGCGCGAGGCGATGAGCGGCATCACCCGCTGGCTGTCGCAGCAGGTCACCAAGCTGGGCGTCGATGTCCGCCTTGGGGTGGAGGCCGACCGCGCGACCGTCGAGGCCGAGACACCCGACGTGGTGATCCTCGCCACCGGCGGCCGCCCCAACCGCGGCGATTTCAAGGGCGCCGATCTGGCGGTGTCGACTTGGGACATCCTGACCGGCGCGGTCGAGCCGACCGGAACCGTCCTGATGTATGACGGCACCGGCCAGCATCACGGCGCGTCCTGCGCCGAATTCATGGCCAAGCGCGGCGCGCTGGTGGAGATCGCCACCCCCGACCGCATGGTCGCGGAAGAGGTCGGCACCACCAACCAGCCGATCCACCTGCGGGAGCTGTACAAGCTGAACGTGGTGATGACCACCAACCACCAGCTCGTGGAGATCTACCAGGAGGGCAACCGCCGCGTCGCCGTCCTGCGCAACGAATACACCCACGAGGAGGAGGAGCGGCTGGTCGACCAGATCGTGGTGGAGTTGGGCACCCTGCCCAACGACGGCCTCTATTTCGATCTGAAGGACCACTCGCTGAACCACGGCCAGACCGATCTCGACAGCCTGATCGCCGGCCGGCCGCAGCCGGTGCAGGCCAACGGCCATGGCGGCTACACGCTGCACCGCATCGGCGACGCGGTGGCCGGCCGCAACATCCATGCCGCCATCTACGACGCGGCGCGTCTCTGCAAGGACATCTGACACCCCCACCCCCGCCCAGTGCCTCCAGCCAAGCGACAGGAGCCGTCCGACGTGATCGCCACCGCTCTTACCACCGTCGTCCTTGCCGTCCTCGCCATCGGCGCGGCATTGGCCGCCTGGCAGTCACGGCGTTGGCTGGCCGGCCGGCCGGCGGAGGTCGGTGTGGTCGCCGGACTGCGCGCCCTGCCCGGCCGCTATCTGGTCGATGTCCACCATGTGGTGGGGCGGACGCCGTTCAATGCCCGCTTCCACGCGCTGGTGGCCGGCGGCTTCCTTGCGGCGGTCGTGCTGCTGGTGGCGATGGGCGTCGGCATCGCTGGTTCCTGGGCCGGATCGCGCATCGTCTGGCTGCTGCTGGCCGTGGTGCTGGCGGCGATGCTGGCGGGAGCGCTGATGGTCCGGCATCGCCGCCGGGTGGTCCGCCCGCGCGAGCTGTCGCAGGGCCGCTTCGCCCGCCTTCCGCTGTCGCTTCTGGGATTCTCCGGCTGCCTGCTGGTGGTGTCCCTCGACCAGTCGCTGGGCGGCGTGATGCCGGAGGCGCTGGCCCTGATCCTGGTCGCGATCGCCGGGCTGGCGATGGCCGATCTGGTGTGGGGGGTGTGGAAGGGGCCGCTGAAGCACGCGGTGCATGGGGCGCTGCATCTGGCCTTCCACCCGCGCCCGGCCCGCTTCCACGACGGCAAGGGGCGCGACACCGGGCTGAAGCCGCTGCTGCTCGCGCCGTCGGAGGATGCCGGCACCGTCGAGCCGGGCACTCTGGGTGTGGAGCGTCCAGTCGACTTCGCCTGGAACCGGCTGCTCGGCTTCGACGCCTGCGTCCAGTGCGGGCGATGCGAGACGGCCTGCCCCGCCTATGCCGCCGGTCTGCCGCTGAACCCGAAGAAGCTGGTGCAGGATTTCGTCGCCGCCATGGAGGCCGAGGCCAGCGACGCCGCCTATGCCGGCAACCCCCATCCCGGCCGCGGCGTGGGCAAGGCCCATGGCGGCGCGGCTCTGCCGCTGATCGGGCCGGATGCGATGATCCATCCCGACACGCTGTGGTCCTGCACCACCTGCCGCGCCTGCGTGCAGGAATGCCCGATGATGATCGAGCATGTGGACGCCGTCGTCGACCTCCGCCGCTTCCAGACGCTGGAGCTGGGCGCCACCCCCGGCAAGGCCGCCGTCATGTTGGAGGAGCTGCGCGCCACCGACAATCCCGGCGGCCGTGCGCTCTCCCGGCGCTGGGACTGGGCGTCCGACCTGTCGCTGCCACGGCTGCCGGCCGGCGGGTCCTGCGACACGCTGCTGTGGGTCGGCGACGGTGCCTTCGACCTGCGGGTCCAGCGCTCGCTACGGGCGCTCGTCCTGCTGCTGCGCCGCGCCGGGGTGGACTTCGCCGTGCTTGGCGACGAGGAGCTGGATTGCGGCGACGTCGCCCGCCGGCTGGGCGACGAAGCGACCTTCCAGTCGCTGGCGACCCGCAACGTGGCGACCCTGAACGCCCGCCGCTTCAACCGCATCGCCACCGCCGATCCGCACGCGCTGCACACGCTGCGCAACGAATATCCGGCCTTCGGCGGCAGTTGGACCGTCGTCCATCACACCGCCCTGCTGCTGGAGCTGATCACCACTGGCGCTCTGACCGTGACCAAGCCGGTCGGGCGCAGCGTCACCTTCCACGACCCCTGCTATCTCGGCCGCTACAATGGCGAGATCGAGGCGCCGCGCGCCCTGCTGGATGCCATCGGCGTCGAACGCCGGGAAATGCTGCGTTCCGGCCTGCGGTCGAGCTGTTGCGGTGGCGGCGGCGGCGCCCCGCTGACCGACGTGTCGGGAGAACGCCGCATTCCCGACGTCCGCATGGAGCATGTCCGGGAAACCGGCGCCTCGCTGGTCGCCGTCGCCTGCCCCAACTGCGCCCTGATGCTGGAAGGCGTCGTCGGTCCCCGGCCGGAGGTGGCGGAGATCGCCGAACTGGTGCTCGCCGCGACGGAGACCGCCCGATGACCCATCCCTCGCCAATCCGCCGCCGTGTCGATCCCCGCGCCGAGCGCGCAGCCCGCACGATCCTGACCGGCCAGCGTCCGCGCCTGCTGCGCCAGCCGGTCGCCGTCGCAGTCAACGAGCGCCGCCGCGACCCGCGCGCCCTTCGGGCTGCCGCATTGGTCCAGATTCAGCCGCGCCCGCGCTATGACTGGGCCCGCGACGCGGCCTCGGCCGGCGCTGCCGCGGCTGTGGGGATCGCCGTTTCCGCCACGCCCGCAATCCCGCTGCAGGTGATCGCCGAGCCGGCCTACCTGATCCTCGCCATGCTCGACCGCCCCGGCGGCGAGGTCAGCGAGCATGACCGGCAGGTGATCGCCGCCGCCCGCCTGCTGGCCGATGCCGGCGGCGGTGCCGTGGTGACCGTCTCCACCGGTTCGGGACAGGCGCTGACCGAGGCCGGATCCGACCGCCATGTCGCCCTGCCGGACGGCTGGGCCGACGACTACGTGCCGGAACGGCGCGCCGCCGCCGCTTCGGCGCTGATGGAGGCGCTGTCTCCCCGCCACATCCTGTTCCCGGACAGCCCGGACGGCGGCGACGTGGCGCGGCGGGTCGCGGCGGCGGCAGGAGAGCGGCTGTTCGCCGGCGTGCAGAGCCTCGGCCCCGAACGGGCGACCCGCCAGTCGGCCGGCGGATCGCTGGAAACCGGACACCGCCCCACCCGGCTGATGACGGTCGCGGTGGACGCCTTCGCCCCGCTCGACGGCGTGCGGCACGAGGCCCGGCCGCTGGACCTCGCCGCTCCGCTGACAGCCGCGGAACAGCTTCCGCCCCGCCTGGGCGGCGTCCGCCGGCTGGCCGTCGATCCCGACGCCCTGTCGCTGTCGGAGACCGACTTCATCCTCAGCGCCGGCAATGGCGTGACCGACTGGGGGAGCTTCGCCGAGCTGGGCGAGGCGCTGGGTGCCACCCGCGCCGGCAGCCGCGTGGTCTGCGATGCCGGCCATCTGCCGCGCGAACGGCAGGTCGGCGCCTCCGGCACGGTGGTCAGCGCCCGCTGCTACCTCGCCTTCGGTATTGCCGGCGCGCCGCAGCACCTTCAGGGCATCACCGGCGTCAAGCATGTCATCGCCGTCAACACCGACCTCCACGCCGAAATGATCAAGCGGGCCGACCTGTCCATCGTCGCCGATGCGCAGGCCGTCATGCCCGCCCTGATCCGGCTCATCCGGGAGCGCCGCCATGCTTGATGTCGCCGTCCTGCTGTCCATCGGCCGCCATCCGGTTTCCGGCCGCGCCCGTCGTGCCGCCACCGATGCGCAGGCACTGGAGATGGCGCTGGCGCTCCGCCCGCGGCGGTTGACGGCGATCCATGCCGGCCCGGCCACCGACGGCGAGGCGCTGCGCGCGTATCTCGGCATGGGGCTGGAACGGCTGACTCATCTGGTCCTGCCGGAGGGGGCCGATCCCGTCGAACCGCTGATCGCCCATCTGCGCCGGTTCGACCCGTCGCTGGTCCTGACCGGACGGCAGGCGGAGGATGGCGAGGGCAGCGGCATGCTGCCTTATCTGATCGCCCGCGGCCTCGATGCCGCCGTCGTTCCCGATGTGGTGCGGATCGGCCCTGCCGTTGCACCGGACTCCATTCCGGGCGCGGCGGACCTCGTTCAGGCGCTGCCGCGCGGACAGCGGCGGGCATTGACCGCCACCGGCCGTTTTGTGGCGACCATCCATCCCTCCGCCCCGCCCGCCCGCGCCTCGGCCTATGGCCCGGCCAGGCGGGGCGTCATCGAGCCGGTGGCGGCCCAGGCGACCGCCGACCTCTTCCTGTCGGACTGTGAGCATCGTCCATGGCGGCCAAAGCCCAAGCTGATGCGTGTGAAGCGCGGCGGCTCGGCGCTGGACCGGCTGAAGGCGGCGACCGAGAGCAAGAGCGGAAAAGGCCAAATGCTGGTCAACCCGACACCTGAAGCGGGAGCGCTGGCCATTTACGACAGCCTAGTCGAACAGGGAATGCTTCCATGAACATGCACCACGATCCTCTCAGTCCCACGGGTCACGCCGTCGCGCAATCAGGGGGGGCCTGTCGATGAACACGATGATGCGAAGCGCGGTTTCGGTCGGTGGACCGGCCAGCCTGGGCTTTCCCCGCGGAGCCGCCAGGACGAGCATCGGCGACGACGCGGCGGTTCGCCTGGAGGTGCGGAACGTCTACAAGGTCTTCGCCGCCGATCCAAAGCCCGCCCTGTCGATGCTGCGCCAGGGCGCCAGCAAGGCAGAGGTCCTGGAAAAGCTGAACGTCAATGTCGGCGTGCTGGATGCCAGCTTTCAGGTCCGCGCCGGCGAGATCTTCGTCATCATGGGGCTGTCGGGATCCGGCAAATCCACCATGATCCGCCTGCTGAACCGGCTGATCGAACCCAGCAGCGGCGAGATCCTGCTCGACGGCAAGGATCTGGTCAGCATGTCCAAGGCGGATCTGATCCAGGCCCGCCGCCGCAACATGGGGATGGTCTTCCAGTCCTTCGCCCTGATGCCGCACTTGAGCGCGCTGGACAACGCCGCCTTCGGCCTTGAAATCTCCGGTGTGTCCAAGGCCGAGCGCCACAAGGCGGCGCAGCAGGCGCTGGAGCAGGTGGGGCTTGGCACCTACGCCAGCCGCTACCCGCGCGAGATGTCCGGCGGCATGCAGCAGCGCGTCGGCCTCGCCCGCGCGCTGGCCAACGATCCCACCATCCTGCTGATGGACGAGGCCTTCTCCGCCCTCGATCCGCTGATCCGCACCGAAATGCAGGACGAACTGCTGCGCCTGCAGCGCGAGCAGCAGCGCACCATCGTCTTCATCTCCCACGACCTGGACGAGGCGATGCGCATCGGCGACCGCATCGCCATCATGGAAGGCGGCCGCATCGTACAGGTCGGCACGCCCTATGAAATCCTCAGCCGCCCGGCCGACGACTACGTCCGCTCCTTCTTCCGCAACGTCGATGCCTCCAAGGTGCTGCGGGCCGGCGACGTGGCACGCTACGAGGCGACCAACACGGTCATCCGCCTGCCCGGCGAACTGGCCCCCGCCCTGCAGCAGCTGCGCGAGAACCACCACAACTTCGGCTATGTGCGCACCCAGGACGGACGCTTCGAAGGCGTCGTTTCGCAGACGACGCTGGAACGCGAACTGAAGGGGCCGCAGCCGCGCTTCATCAACGCCTTCCTGCCCGACGTCCGCACGGTCAACGCCGCGACGCCCGTCCACGCCCTGCTCGCCCTCGTCGCCGACACCGAATGGCCGGTGCCCGTCGTCGACGACGACCACAACTTCCTCGGCGCCATTTCACGCGCCCTCATGCTCCACACCTTGGTTCGGGGGGATTGACCGATGGATTCCGAAATCAGAATCGGCAAGTGGGTCGAGGAGCTGGTCAGCTTCATGCTCGACCATTTCCAATCGACGTTCGACGCGATTGCGACGGTGGTGAACGGCTTCGGCGGCGCCATCGACTATGTGCTGGTCGGGGCGCCGGCCTGGCTGCTGATCGGGCTCATCGTCGCCATCTCCCTCTGGCGCGTCGGCGTCGGCTTCGCCGTCTTCACGGTCGCCGCCCTGCTGCTGATCGCCGGCATGGGGCTGTGGACGGAGACCGCCTCCACCCTGGGTCTGGTGCTGACCGCCACCCTGCTCAGCCTGCTGGTCGGCGTGCCGCTGGGCGTCTGGATGGCGCGCAGCCGGGTGGTCGAAAGCATCGTCCGCACCACGCTGGACTTCATGCAGACCATGCCGGCCTTCGTCTATCTGATCCCCGCCGTGATGTTCTTCGGCCTGGGCCGGGTGCCGGGCATTCTCGCCACCGTGATCTTCGCCATGCCGCCGGCGGTGCGCCTGACCTCGCTGGGCATCCAGCAGGTGCCGGCCGAAATCGTCGAGGCCGGAAAGGCCTTCGGCTGCCATGACCGCCAGCTTCTGTTCAAGGTGCAGTTGCCGAACGCCCTGCCCTCGATCATGGCGGGCGTGAACCAGACCATGATGATGGCGCTGTCGATGATCGTCATCGCCTCCATGATCGGCGCCGGCGGCCTGGGCAACGTGGTGCTGCAGGGCATCCAGCGTCTGGACATCGCGCTCGGCTTCGAAAGCGGCCTCAGCGTCGTGCTGCTGGCGATCGTTCTCGACCGCATCACGCAGAGCTTCGGCCGGACCGCTTCCGTGCCACGCCCGGCACGCTTCGCGTTCCTGCGGCGGTTCCTGCCGGTGCCGGCGCGGTGAGCGCAGGGGCTCTTCCGGAAGGGGGCTTCGCCGCCGCTCTTCCGGCGCGGCCCGTGCCGCCCCACGGGCCGCGGCTGCAGGGTGACAATGGGGGCGGCCTACGGGTGGAGCGGCTGACCGGCGCCGCCCTGGCCGACCGGGTAGAGGAGTTGGCGGTCCTGCGTCTGGCGGTGCTGGGCGAGTTCCCCTATCTCTATTCCGGTTCGGCCGCGTACGAGGAACGCTATCTGTCCGATCTTGCCGGTCTGCCGGGCGGGCTCATCCTGGCTGCCTTCGAGCGCAACCGCATGGTCGCGGCCGTCACCGGCGCACCGCTCGACCAGGAGCTGGACGCCTTGCGCGACCCATTCACCCATGCAGGCTGCGACCCGCGCTCGATCTTCTATTTCGGCGAGGTGGTGGTCCTTCCCTCCCATCGCGGGCGCGGGATCGGGACCGCCCTGTTGGAAATCGGCGAATCCCACATACACGCAACCGGTCGCTTCGCGTCCATTGCCTTCGGCGAGATCGTGCGATCCATCGACCATCCCCGCCGCCCGAATGCGTACCGGACGCCCGATGCCGCGTGGCGGCGGCTGGGCTACAGGCTGGAGCCCGAGATCGGCGGAACCCTGTCCTGGTGCGACGCCTGCGACCGGGAGGAGACCGCCAAACCCCTTCGCTTCTGGGTCAAGTCCCTCGCCACCAGCATCGGAGCATGACGCATGCCGCAGGACGGCCTGGTCTTCGATATTCCGGCCGGGGAGAGGGCGGGCGACGGGTGTCCGCTGGTGATCCGCGAGATTCCCTACCGCGATCCGGTCGCCGCCTTCGCTCCCTGGTCCGGCCAGCCATTCGCCACCCTTCTGCACAGCGCCGCGGAAGGTGGCGGCCGGGGCCGGTGGAGCATCGTCGCCGTTGAGCCCTTCCGCACCATCGAGGCGCGCGGCGGCTCCGTCACGGTGGACGGCCATGCGTTTGCCGGCGATCCCTTCACGGTGCTGGAGCAGCAGGTGGATGCCCACCGACTGACCATTCCCGCCGACCTGCCCGTTCCCTTCGCCGGCGGTGCCGTCGGCTTCCTCGGTTATGAGCTGGGACAGGTGCTGGAGCGGCTGCCGGCGCGCCATGGCGACGACACCGGCCTGCCCGACTTGGCCTTTGGGCTCTACGACACCGTCATCGTCTTCGATGAACTGGAACGGCGCGGCTGGATCCTGTCCAGCGGCTTTCCCGAGAGTGGCCCGGTCGGGCGCCGCCTCCGCGCTGCCAACCGTCTGCAATCAATTGCCGAGCGCCTGGAAGCGGCGCCCACCGTCCTGCCGCCGCCCCACACCGCGACCACGTCCTGGCAGCCGGAGATCGCGCGGGACGATTATTGCCGGCGGGTGGAGCGGGTGCTGGAGTACATCCGCGCGGGCGACATCTTCCAGGCCAACTTCACCGGGCGCTTCCTGGCCGACCGGCCGGCCGGGCTGTCTGTATTCGACCTGTACCGCCGCCTGCTGGCGCTCAGCCCCGCCCCCTTCGCGGCCTGCCTGACGCTGCCCGGCGGGTACGGTCTCGCCAGCGCCTCGCCCGAGCGCTTCATCCGACTCCATGCCGACGGCCGCATGGAAACCCGCCCGATCAAGGGCACCCGCCCGCGCGGCGCCAATGCGGAGGAAGACGACGCCCTGGCCGAAGAGCTTGAGCACAGCGTCAAGGACCGGGCCGAGAACCTGATGATCACCGATCTGCTGCGCAACGACATCGGCCGCGTGGCGCGCATCGGCAGCGTCAAGGTGCCGGTCCTGTGCGGGGTGGAGCGCTTCGCCTCCGTCCACCATCTGGTGTCGGTGATCGAGGGGCAATTGAAGCCGTGGCTGGGTCCGGTCGATTTGCTGCGCGCCACCTTCCCCGGCGGATCCATCACCGGCGCGCCCAAGATCCGCGCCATGGAGATCATCGACGAGTTGGAGGTCTCACGGCGCGGCGCCTATTGCGGGTCGGTCGCCTGGATCGGGTTCGACGGGGCGATGGACAGCAGCATCGTCATCCGCACCCTGACCGTCACGCCCGACCGCGTCATCGCCCAGGCCGGCGGCGGCATCGTCGCCGATTCCGATCCCGGCCGCGAGCATGACGAGATGATGGTGAAGATCGGCCCGCAGCTGCGGGCGCTGGATGGCGGGTGAGGACCAGGATCAGGACGCCGACACCGAACGAAGGGTAAGCGACAGCGGGCCGTTCCGGCGTGGCCATTCGACCACGTCCCCGGCCCGTCCACCCATCAGCGCCTCGCCCAACGGGGATTGCCAACTGATCCGGCCGGCGGCGGGATCGGCCTCCTCGCCGCCCACCAGCGTGAATGTCCATCGGCGCCCGTTCTCATCCTCGGCGACGACGACGGAGCCGAAGCCGGCCTCCTCCACCGAGCCGGCCGGACGCACCACCACGGCGGCGGCCAGTCGGGCGCGGAGCAGGTCGGCGCGCCGCTTGGCGCTGCTCATCGCCTGCCGGTCCTCCGGCGCCTCGGAGCCGCGCAGTTGTGCAATCTCGGCATCGGCCGCGGCAAGCTCCTCCTGCCAGGCGGCGACGGTGGCGGCGGACACGTGCAGGGGACCGTTGATCTGCGGCAGCGGCCCCTCGGTTTCAGCGTCACTTTCCTTGACGAAGGCGCGGCTCATGTCGGCGCCCTCACCCGAGCAACGCCATGGCGGCGGCGGGGGCACAACTGGCGACCCAGTCCTGACCGGGAGCACCCACCACATCGCAGAATTCCCGATAGGGACGGCCCAGCCGGACGGCCACCTCCTTCACGACGGCACGCCCGACGCCGGCCCCGACCACGGTCGCATCGACGGGCAGGAGCGGCACACCAACCGACAGCACGCGGCAGGCGGCATCGTGGATGCGGCGCAGCTGGCGTTCGGTCAGATCGGCGGCCATCGCCCGCCACACCGCCGGATCGTAATCGCCGGCATCATGCCCGACCATGCGGGCCAGACGGCGCAGGCTGGCCTCGACCGTCTTCGCCCCGTTGTCGGCGGCGGGATGCTGGTCCGCGGCCTCGTCCAGCCGGCCCAGCACGCGGTAGAGGTCGGCGCTGGTGGCGAAATATTCGGCCATCATCGGCAGGCGCTCGCCGGCGACCAGCGCGGTGCGCTCCATCGCCATCACCGCCGTGCGGGTCAATCCGGTATAGACCAGTTCCTCCACCGCCATCCGCTCGTGATCGGTGACGCCGCGCGCCACCACGGCGCCGTCCCGCACCGGCACGATGTCGGTGGTGGTGCTGCCCATGTCAATCAGCAGCGCCGCCGGCAGGCACCGGGCAACCACCGCGGCGGTCGCCATCCAGTTGGCGGAGGCGACATCCATCACCTGTCCTCGCGCCTCCGGCGGCGACAGCAGCCCGCGCCGGCCGGCATAGACGCGCAGCCGCCCCTGCGGCAGGGCAGCAGCCATCCGGTCGATCAGCGCGTGCACGCCCTGGGCGCGGTCGTCGAACAGGTCGACCAGTTCGCCGGTCATCGTCACCACATGGTCGGCATCGGCCGGCAGGCGGTCCAGCACCGTGGTCAGCGCCGCATCCAGCTCTCCCATCCCCTGCCAAAGCCGGCAAGGCACCTGCACAGCGTCACGCAGCTGGCCATCCACCGCCCAGGCGGCCTTCAGGTGGGCGCCGCCGATGTCCCAGCCGATCACGGTCGAACCATGGATGTCAGGCATGTGCGTCCTCCCGGCCGGTGTCGGCCGATCTCGGTTTGAACAGAGTCAGGATGTCGCCCGCCGGATTCCAGCCCAACGCCCGCGACAACCCGGAATAACCGACGGACAGTCGCGGGTTCACCTCCACAACCACCGTGCCATCCCACTCTGTGCCAATCGGCCGGTCGATGAGGTCGACGGCGACATAGCCGCGCAGGCCCGGAATCGCGGCGGCGATGGCGCGGGCCAGCGGCTCCCAGGCGGCGCGGCGGTGCTCCATCGCCCCGACCTCCACGCCATGGAAGGAGAAGCGGCCGTTCCCGCGCTCCACCGTCTGACGATTGCAGCCGAGCAGCCGCACCCCGCCGGCATCGTCGACCAGCATGGACAGGCTGCACGCCTCGCCCTCGACCAGCGGCTGGACGATCCAGCGGCCGGCATGCGGCGGCGTCCAGGCGGCGATGTCGTCGACGATGAAGGTGTCGAGGCAACCGGCGCCGTCGTCCGGCTTCACCACATGGCGGGCGGCGGGCGGCGGCGGCGCGCCTAAGGGAACGGTGGGAATGGCCGCGATGCCGTGGGTGGCCAGCCAGGCCGCCGTCGCCGTCTTCGAAGACGCAAGAGCGATGGCCTCGGGGGCGCAGGCGACCACCGGCCGGCCGGTGTCGCGGAAAAGAGCGGCGACGTGGCCCAGCAGCCCGTCGCTTTCCGGCGCGATTGGCCAGACCACGTCGCACAGGGCGGCGGCATCGCGCCAGCGCGCCTCATGATCCTCGCCAGGCGCCACCGGGAACAGGGCGACCCGGTCGGCCGGGAAGGACGGCGGGGGAAGGCGGTTGTCCCAGCACAGCGTGACGTGTATTCCATCCAGCGCGACCAGATCGCCGACCAGGGCCGCGACCATCGCGTTGGCCTCATCCATCAGGTCCGTCGGAAGCGGCCCGTTGCACAGCGCGCCGCCAGTGACATACTCGCAGACCAGAACCCGACGAAGGCTGTTCTCCATGGACATCGTTCCCGTCATCGACCTGCTGGGCGAGCAGGTGGTTCATGCCAAGCGGGGGGAGCGCGACCGCTACCGCCCCATCGAAAGCGCGCTGACCGCAGGATCGGCACCACAGGATATCGTGGCCGCGCTGCTGACGCTGCAACCCTTCCGCGCCTGCTATGTCGCCGATCTCGACGCGATCAGGGGAAATGGCGACCATCGCTCCGCCGTCGCGGCGCTGCAGGACCGCTGGCCGGAGGTGGCGTTCTGGGTCGATGCCGGGCTGGCGACGCCCGACGACTGCCGCCGCTGGCTCGACGCCGGGATCCGCCATCTGGTGATCGGCAGCGAAAGCCAGACGGACGGCGCGACGCTGGACGCGGCGCTGGCGCTGGCCGGAGAGGACCGGGTGGCGCTGTCGCTTGACGTCCGGCAGGGAGTGCCGCTGGGACCGGCGGCGCTGCACGAGGATGCCGGCCGCTGGCCCGCGCGGGTGATCGCCATGACGCTGGACCGGGTCGGTTCAGGCGAGGGGCCGGATCTGGACCGGATCGCCACGCTGGCGGCCCGACGCCCGGGGGTTCGGGTATGGGGGGCCGGCGGCGTGCGGAACGCGGCGGATTTGGATGCGCTGGCCACGCACGGCACCGATGCCGTGCTGGTGGCCAGCGCGCTCCACGACCGGCGCCTGGACGCCGGGACGCTCGCCCGCTTCGCTTCCGGTCAGTTGGCGGCGAACGGGTGAACCGCGGCGGCCATGCCGTCCAGCATCTCCTGGGCGGTCGGGCTGCCGGCGATCGCACGCTTCAGCGCCAGCTTGGTGGCTTCGTGGTTGTAGTCCTGGATCTTGCGGTCGTCCTCCGCCTGCCAGTGGATGAAGACGCCGACGGAGATGAACAGGTCGTCGGCCTCGTCCGCCGGGATGGTGCCGTCCTCGACGCATTCGGCGACGGCCAGGGCGACGGCGCGCTGGGCCGGGCCGAACATCTGCACCGCCTGCTTGGCGTTCTTGATCGTCACCTTGTTGAACATGACGGTGGAGGGCTTGACCATCAGGTTCGGCGCCAGCACGGCCAGCAGGCCGTTCACGCCTTCCTTCTGGTTGGTCAGGGTCTGGCAGAAGGCGGTCTCGGCGGCACTGCCGCGCGGACCGATGATGAGATCGATGTGAGCGACTTCGTTGCCGTCGCCCACCAGAGCTTCGCCGACCATAACCTTGTCGATCTTAGGCATTGCGCATCCCCTACGCTGGTTGGTTTGATAAGGCTCCGCCGGTTGTCGCCCGGCGGCCACGGTCCGGCGGGCAACTCGCCAGCCAGCCGAAGCACGAACAGGCAGGCCACCGTCAGGTCGGCGGACGTGCCCGGATTGAGGCCGCGACGCTTCAGCGCGCGGTCGAAAGCGAGAAGGCGGCGGGCCGCTCCGGCCTGATGGCCCGAATGGCCTCCGAAAGCGGGATTGACGACAAGGCGCCGTTCCAACCGGAAGGCCTGGTCCCGCACCCGTTCCGCCACCGCCGCGCCATGCTTGCGGGCGATGTGTGTGTCGGGGTGCAGCGCCATGAAGCCCAGATGGATGGCGCTCGCCGCCTCCGCCGCACCGGCGCCGCGACGCAGCGCCGAACGGCCGCGGGCCACGCCGAAGGTGAAGACGTCGGCGAAGGCGGTGGCGTATTGCCGGGCAATCAGGTCGCGGTCCGCGGCGGCAGCCATGGCAGCCCGCAGATCGACGCGGGGAGCCTCGGCGACGTCATGCTGCGGGGTCTCTCCCAGCCCGGCGGGCAGCGCCAGGCGGATGGCCGCGAACGCGTCGGCGGCGTCGATGACGCTCAGCGTGTCGAGCACCCGCGCGAGCCTCATCCGCAGCGGCTCGCCCTTATCGCGACACAGCGCCGCGGCGGCGAGCGGCGCCAGCAGCAGCACGATCCCGAGATTGGTGTTGCAGCCGGCGACAGTCCGCGTCGCCTCCACCGCATGCAGGATCGCCTCCCCCACCCGGCGGCCCGGCGTGGCGAGGATCGGGGCGATGGCGGCGGCGCTGTCCAGGAACTGAGGCACGCTCATGCCATGGCCTTCGGCATGGATGTGGACATTGCCGGGCTTCAACGCCATCAGCTCCAGACGGCAGGCGGTGAACACCGCCTCCTCCACCAGGGCCCGGCAATCCTGTCCCGATATTGATCCGGGAGTGGGCAGCAGGGTGCTCATCCCGCCCTCCGCGCGTCTGCCGACGCAGGCGAGGCGGCGGCCAGGCGGGCCAGGACCAGATCGGCCAGCGCCTGCGCCACGTCCGCCGGCGCCACCGCCTGCAGGCCGCGCCATGCCGGCATGCTGTTGACCTCCAGCACCAGGAACCGGCCGTCGGGGGCGCGGATCACGTCCACCCCGGCATAATCGGCGCCGACGGCGGCGGCGGCGGCCAGCGCCAGATCGCCCAGCACGCCGGCCGGACTGGCAGGATGGCAGCGGGCGCCCTGCTTGACGTTGGTGATCCAGTGGTCGCCCTGACGGACCATGGCGGCCAGCGGACGTCCGTCCACCACGAAGACGCGCCAGTCGAACCAGCCGCCATCCGCCGCGCCAACATACTCCTGCAGGTGGTAGACGCCGGCGACCTCGGCGGGGTCCGGCAGAGCCATGCCGGGATCGAGCCGACGCAGCCCCTTGCCCTGCGACCCGAACAGCGGCTTCAGCACCGCCGACCGGCCCTCGGCATGGAGAGCGGCGAGGATGGCGGACGCCTGGACGGGATCGGCGACCGTCCAGGTCCGCGGGGTCGGCACGCGAGCGGCGGCCAGCCGAAAGGCGGTGGCGCTCTTGTCGACGCAGCGTTCGATGGCCGCCGGATTGTTGGCGACCGGCACCCCGCCATGGCTCAGCGCATGCAGCACGCCCAGCCGCAGCGTCACCTGTTCGAAACTGCCGGCGGAAATGGTGCGGACCAAGCAGGCATCGGGCAGCCCGCCGTCGAAGCCTGCAATCATCGGCCCCTCCGGACCGAAACCGCAGGCGCTGAGCGACACCGGGACCGCTGTCGCGCCACGCCGGGCGAAGGCGGCGGTCAGCCTCCGGGTGTGCCAGTCGGCGCCATCCACGAAGATAGCGATGCGGGTCCGTCCCATCGTCCGGCCCCCTATCCGTCGATGCCGAAGGAGCGGTCGAGCAGCGCCGGAGCCAGCGCCCCGGCGGTGAAGCTCCGCCCGCTCTCGAACGCTGTGACGATCACGCGGGCCGGGCTGAACAGCATCGGGTCGATTTTGAAGAAGTCGTAGCCGCTCGCCGCGAACAGGTCGGCGAATGGGCGGCCATAATCGGCGGAGGCCGAGCTGGGCAGGCGCGCCGCGAGGTCGGCCGCGTCGTCGTCCGGCCCGTCGACCAGCAGATGGACACTGCCACCGAACAGGATGGCGTCGTTGGTCCGGCCCATCGCCTGGACGAAGTCGCGGCCCGGCGGCGGCAGCGGCGCGCAGCCGACGCCGTCGCGCACCCGCTCCAGCGGGAAATGAAGGGCGTGCAGCTTGTGCAGCCCCACCTCCAGCACGCGGGCGACGATCTGGACGATGCCGGCCGGGCTGCGGGTCGGCGTCAGGATCAGGGTCACGCGCTCCACCGGAACGCCGCAATCGCGCGCCACCTTCTCCACCACCGAGGCCGGCGGCCGCTTGTCGGTCTCCAGCACCAGCACGGCGCGGTCGGCCATGTCGCGATAGCCGAGTTCGGCGTACAGCGGCTCCTTCACCGCCAGGGCGCGGCCGGGGCCGGATCCCAGGGCCGAGAATTTCTCGCCCGACAGGCTCCAGCCGGCATATTGGCTGCCCAGGCAGGCGAGCACCGGATCGGCGGCGCCGACCGTCACCTGCGCCGGCCAGCGGGCGAAGGGCGAATCCATGGCGATGCGCACGCTACCGGCGCCACCCATGCAGATCTCGGCGATGCGGCGCCCGGCCTCCAGGCTGCCGGGCCGGTCGATGCCGGCATCGATCACGGTGCAGCCGGCGGGATGCTGCTCCACGCCGATCCGCAGCATGGCGGCATCCGCCACCAGCGCGTGCACCAAGGGGGCGGCAAGCCGGTTAACACTGAAGGGAAGGGACGACATCGCCGGTTTTCTCCATAGGGCCGGTTTTCTCCACAAGACAACCCCGCCGCGCGCAGTCGGCGACGATGCGTTCGATCCGGCGGGACAGGCGGCGCCGCGCCTCCTCCTCATCCCCGCCCCAGGCGGTGACGCTGCACAGGGGCTGTCCGCCTTCGATGGTGCTGCCGGCGCGCGGCAGGTCGGCGCACCAGGGGGGCCAGGCGAAACCTGCGGGCATCGTCAGCGTTGCGGCGGCGTAGGCCACCGCGCCGGCGATCACGCCTGGGCGCGGGGGCCCAAGGCTCCAACCGCGTCCGGCCGCCGCGTCGAGATGGGCGCGCATCACCCCGCCGAGCCGGTGGCGTTCGAGCAGGTCGAGCGTGGCGCCCGGACGCGGGTTGACCTCCAGCACCGATACCGCGTTCCCGTCGACCAGCAGGTCCAGGCTGTTCAGCCCGACCAGCCCAAAGGCCGCCGCGATGCGCCGCGCCGCCTCCGCCAGCCGGTCGGCCAGCAACTGCGGCACCGCCGCCGGCAGCACCGCCCCGCCGTAACGGAAGGGTGCGTCGGGCGCCGGATCGGCCCATTGACGGCTGATCACCACCAGTTCGCACTTGCCGGAGCGGTTGGCGATGAAGGCGACGGAGACCGCAAGGCCCGCCGCCCGCCGTTGCAGGTAATGCCCACCCGGCAGCGAACCGCCGTTCCAGGGGAGGATATGCCCGCCCCCGGCCGCTCCCGTCCGCTTGATCAGCCACTCTCCCGGAACGGCATCGTCGGGGCTCTCGGTCCGTGTCTCCGGGTGCGTAACGCCCAACTTCTTGAGTCCCAGCGTCGCCAGCCGTGCAGCGAAACCGGCTGGATCCTTGACCGCCCGCACCACCTCCGGCCCATTGCCGAGCAGATTGTAGGGACCAGCCCCCAGCAGGGCAGCCAGCAAGTCCGGCGCCTGTTCGAACCCCGATCCGACAACCAAGCCGCTGCCCGGCGGAGCCAGCGCACGCGCGGCGGCGATCAGCGCCTCACCATCGAAGCCCGCGACCGGATCGCCCGCCACGTGGCGGGCGGGTGCCGGCACATCGGCGTCGCCGAACTGGTCCAGCGTCGCCACCATGGCGCCGGTGCGCGCCACCGCCTGGGCAATGGCGCGGCCGGACCGGGCGGCGACCAGGATCAGGCCGCTTTGCGGCATTGGGCGCGGGCCAGGGTGAAGGCATCGTCGAAGGCCAGATAGACCGGCTTGGTCGCCTCGCGCATCGCCTTGAACAGGCCGTGCTGAGTCTTGAACTTCACGTTTCCGATGGCGAGCGCACCGATGCCGACCGCATCCGTTCCCTCGATGGGCGCGCCATCGCTGAAGGCATCCACCCCTTCCACGCCGGCCGGCGGAACGGCATTGACGTCGGCCACCACCCGCACGGACGGGGCGGCGGCGATCTGTGCGCGGCTCAGCACCTGCACGCCGGCGCGGGCGACCGCCAACACGACGTCGGTCTCCGCCAGGACGGCGGCCTTGTGCGCGTCGGTCGAACCGTCCACCGCGCCCAGCGTCACGTCGAACCGCTGCAGGTAGGACGCCGCCCGCTCCGCGACGGACGCGGCGCCGTCATGGCCGACCAGCCGCACCGACGCGCCGACACGCGCCGCCAGCACCGCCGCGATTCCGCCGACCGGTCCCTTGCCACCGAACACCGCGACCCGCGCGCCGGCCAGACCCATCCCGGCCTTTTCAAGCTGGGCTTCGACCTTCGCGATCATCGCTGCGGCGGTGGTGTAGGCGCCGGACGGATCGGCGAAGACCGAGATTTCAAACGGCGGCACCATGGCGCCGCGCGCCGCCTCCAGCATGTCCAGCGCCTTCAGGACGTCGCGGCCGGCGATGAACAGGCCGGTCCGCTTGGCGTCGCCCGGCGCGCGGGAGAAGATCATGTCCTGGACAAGACCCGGAACTTCACCAGTCTCGACATTGGTATAAGGCGCAATGATACCATAGCCGGCATCACAATCCATGTTGATGTCGAATGGACTGACCGCCTTTGCCGGAGTAATGGCGTGCAGGATATAGGGCTTTTCCATGAAACGAAGTCCTTGGTTCGCTTCATGGCACTGTCTTTCACCTTACATGATCACGCTGTCTTTTTTGCGACTGTTTCATATCCGGCAGCGACCGCGCTGTGTCCGGTTAAAGTCTCCACCACCGCGCCGCGATTCCGTCCCCGGCAGACGACGAAACGCAGATTGGCCTGCAGCCGCCAGCGCGCCCTTGCCCCCTCGGCGGCCCGTTCCGCCGATCCGGCATCGCCGAAGATCGCGAAGCCGGTCGGCCCCCAGGAACTCTGCCCGACCCCAGTAGCGCCGACCGACGGCAGCCATCGCAGCACCTCGGCCACATCGGGACTGCTGAAGCGGCCGCCCTGTGCCGGAGCGAAATGGTCGCCGACCACGCTCTGCAGTTCCGTGACCGCGGCACCGAACCGCATCGCATCCCCTTCCGCCAGCGCCGGCAGCCCGACCATCAGCGCCATCCGGCACAGATAGGCCGCCTTGTCCGCCGGAAAGGACGGCAGATCGCGGAAGGCGACCGTCTCGGCCGTCCCGGACAGGCCACGGTTGGCATCGTCGAACACCAGCAGCATCCGCCATGTTTCCGGCAGGGCCATCCGGCTGATGACCGGCGGCGGCTCGTCCAATGCACCCTTGCCGCCATCGAGGATGACGCCGCCCTGCTCGAAGGCGCCGACCCCGATTCCCGACCGGGCGCCCCGGTCCAACAGGCTGGCGACGCGGCGCGGCGGCAGCGGCCGGCCGGTCATTGCCGACAGGGCGGCCCCGACGGCCAGCGCCAGCTGGGTGCCCGACCCCAGTCCGGAATGGGAGGGGATCGTCCGGCCCAGGCGCAGGGAAAATCGGTTCTCCACGTCCAACGCAGCGCACAGCCGGTCGAGATACCCCCTCGCCCGGCAGGCGGGACGGTCGGCGGCATCGCCCGCCGGGCCGCCCCGGAGCAGCGTCAATTCCGTTCCCAGCCCGTCGAGGGTCAGGCCCAGACTGCCGAAGCGCCGGCCCAGCCCGCCCTCCATGTCGAGAAACCCCAGATGCAGCCGGGCGGGCACCTCCACCCGCACCGCGTCGACCATCGGTCGCTGTTCGCCGCAAATCATGGCCTACCTGTCGCAAAAGCCAAGGCGACCAGCCGCCTTTCAGACATAATAAAATCGATGGCGATAAAATCAATGGAAACGACGATAAAAAGTCTCATAATCCAAGTAAATTCAAAATCAACAATCCTGCTCTTCTCGTTTCTTTATAAGAAACTGAGCGCGATTGCGCACGCCTTATTCTTTGCAGAACTCGCCACATCCGATATCACGAGCGGGGTTTAGGATATGGACAACGAACTCGGCGGGACCGATCTCCCGCCACCGATGAGCGATGTCGTTTGCCCGTTCTGCGCAATGGCCTGTGACGACCTTACGGTTGCACATGATCGGGGCGGCCGGCTCAGGGTGATCGGCAACGGCTGCGCACGCGCTCGCACCCTGTTCGCCCTTCCGGCATTGCCGGCCCATTGCTTCATAAAGGGCCGTGCCGTACCGCTCGACGCGGCGCTGGACGCGGCGGCGGCACTGCTGCGGAACGCCGCCTTTCCAGCCGTCGGCGGGCTGGCCGCCGACACCGAAGGGATCTCCGCGGCGCTGGCGCTGGCGGAACGGCTGGGTGCGGTGGTCGACCACGCCGCGTCCGACAGCCTGTTCCACGGCCTGCGCGCCCTGCAGGTGACCGGCGCCATGACCGCCACCTTCGGTGAAGTGCGCAACCGTGCCGACCTGTTCGTGCTGTTCGGCGCAGAGTTCGACCGCCACGCCCCCCGGCTGTTCGACCGGCTGGTCCGTCCGCCGACCGCCCTGTTCCGCGACGCGGGTGCCCCGCGCGGCTTTCTCATCGGTCCCAGCGACGCCCCGCCGCCGGAGGGGTTCGAACGTCTGACCGCCGATCTGCGCCACGCTCCCGCCATCGCCGCCGCCCTGTCGCAGCTGGTGGCCGGCGAAACCCCGCATGGCGACCGGGTGGGCGGCATCGCGATGGCCGATCTCGCGCGTGTCGCCACGGCGTTGCGCGACGCACGCTTCGGCGTCGTCGGCTGGATCGCCGCCACGCTGGACCCGGCGGCCGGCGATGTCGCGGTCGAGGCCTTCAACCGGCTGGTCGTGACCGTCAACGCCTCCACCCGTTGCGCCGGACTGTCGCTGGGCGGCAAGGGCAACGCGCTGGGCGCCAATTACGTGTGCGCCTGGCAATATGGCGTGCCGCTGCGCTCCCGCTTCGGCGCCGGCCCGCCGGAGCACGATCCGCTCCGCTACCGGCTGAAAAGCCTGTTGGCCGAGGACGGGATCGATGCGCTGCTCTGGCTTTCGGCGCTGAACGGGGCGGAAGTGCCGGACACCCGCACCCCGACGATCGTGCTGGCCCGTCCCGGACAGCCGCTGCCCCACGACCCGGAGGTGCTGATCCCAGTCGCCGTCCCCGGCCTCGACCATGCCGGCAGCATCCACCGCGGCGACGGCGTCGCCGCCCTGCCGCTGCGCCGGCTGCGGCTTCCCAGATCGTCCGACACATCGTCCGCCGCCACCTTGCCGACGGCCGCAGCGGTGCTGAGCGCCCTGCTCGAACGGCTTCCCGCCTCCCCTCTTCCCGTCCTGATCCGGGAGACAGCGCATGTCTGACGCCTACACCCTGCTGCGCGGTGGCCGCGTCTGCGACCCCACCGGGTCCGCGGACGGCACCGCCCTGCAAGGCCCGCCGCGCGACCTGTATCTGAAGGACGGCCGCATCGCCGCGACGCCGCCTGAGGATGCCCGCATCGGGGAGGTGGTCGATCTGGACGGCCGCATCGTCATGGCCGGCGCCATCGACATCCACAGCCACATCGGCGGCGGCAAGGTCAACCTCGCCCGCCTGCTGTTGCCGGAGGAGCATCGCGAGCACGGCAGCGGCCCGGATGGCCTGCGCCGGTCGGGCAGCGGCCTGTTCACCCCCTCCAGCTTCGTCACCGGCTATCGCTATGCCGAGATGGGCTACACGGCGGCGTTCGAACCGGCGATGCTGCCGTCCAACGCCCGGCACACCCATCTGGAACTGGCGGACGTCCCGATCATCGACAAGGGCTGCTACGCCGTCCTCGGCAACGACGACTTCCTGCTGGAGCGGCTGGCTGCCGGTGCGACGCAGTCGGAGGTCAACGACTATGTCGCCTGGATACTGCACGCGACCCAGGCGGTCGGCGTCAAGGTGGTGAACCCCGGCGGCATCAGCGCCTTCAAGTTCAACCAGCGCCGCCTGGACCTGGACGAGGCGCATCCCCATTACGGGATCACACCGCGCCGCATCCTGACCACGTTGGCCACCGCGCTGTCCGACCTTGGGGTGCCGCATCCGCTGCACGTCCACTGCAACAATCTGGGCATCCCCGGCAACGAATCGGTGACGCGCGACACCATCGCGGCGCTCGACGGGCTGCCCGCCCACCTGACCCATCTGCAATTCCACAGCTATGGGACGGAGGGCGACCGCCGCTTCTCCTCGGCCGCCGCCGAGATCGCGGAATCGGTGAACCGCAGCCCGAACATCTCGGTCGATGTCGGCCAGATCATCTTCGGCCAGACCATCACCGCGTCGGCCGACATCATGTCGCAGTTCCGCAACAGCGGCCATGCCAGCCCGCGCAAGTGGGTGTGCAGCGACATCGAATGCGACGGCGGCTGCGGGCTGGTGCCGTTCCGCTACCGCCACAAGGCCTTCGTCAACGCCCTGCAATGGGCGATCGGGCTGGAGCTGTTCCTGCTGATCGAGGATCCGTGGCGGGTCTATCTGACCACCGACCACCCGAACGGCGGCCCCTTCACCAGCTATCCCCACCTGATCCGCCTGCTGATGGACCGCAGCTTCCGCAACGAGCAGTTGGCGCGGATCAATCCCGATGTGGCGGCGCACAGCCGGCTCGGCTCCATCGACCGCGAATACACGCTGGAGGAGATCGCCATCATGACCCGCGCCGGCCCCGCCCGCGTGCTGGGGCTGCGCGACCGCGGACATCTGCGCTCCGGCGCTGTCGCCGACGTGGTGGTGTACGACGACTTGCCCGACCGCGAGGCGATGTTCGCCGCCCCCGCGCTGGTGTTCAAGAACGGCCGGCTGGTGGCGCGGCACGGACAGCTGACCGCCACAGGCTGGGGCGACACCATCGTCGTCCGGCCGGAGTTCGATACCGCCATCGAACGGCGGCTGAAGCCGTGGTTCGAGGATCACCAGACCGTGCGGCTCGGCAACTTCCGCATCGCCGACGGGGAGATCCTCGACCATGGCCGCGGCGGCCTGTTCATCGTTCCGACCCTGACGGCGTCCGACCCATGCTTCTGAACGGCATCCACATCGAGAACACCTATGCCGAGGCCTTCGACATGAAGGCGACCCGGCTGATCGTGACCGCCGACACGCCGGCCTGGGCGCGCCATGCCGGGATGGCGGCGACGGGATTCGCCACCTCGGTCATCGCCTGCGGCTGCGAGGCGGGAATCGAGCGGGAATTGGCGCCGGAGGAAACCCCGGATGGGCGCCCCGGCGTGTCCCTGCTGTTCTTCGCCACCGGGCGCAGCGTGCTGGGCAAGCAGGTGGAAACCCGCCTCGGCCAATGCATCCTGACCTGTCCCGGCACCGCCTGCTTCTCCGGCGTGCCGCGCGGCGCCAGGGAGGATCTGATCCCGATGGGTCAGAAGCTGCGCTATTTCGGCGACGGCCAGCAGATGTCGAAGCTGGTGGGCGACCGGCGCTATTGGCGCATCCCGGTGATGGACGGCGAGTTCCTGTGCGAGGAAACGAGCTGGAGCGTCCCGGCCGTCGGCGGCGGAAACCTGCTGATCCTTGCCGACGCCCGGATGGCGGCGTTGGAGGCGGCGGAAGCGGCGGCGGACGCCATGCGCGCCGTGCCCAACGTGGTGCTGCCGTTCCCGGGCGGAGTCGTGCGCTCCGGCTCCAAGGTGGGGGCGAAGTACAAGGGAATGCCGGCCTCCACCAACGACGCCTATTGCCCGACGCTGCGCGGCCTGCCCCGCTCCCGCCTGCCGGCGGAGGTGGAATCGGTGCTGGAGATCGTCATCGACGGGCTGACCGCGGCCGATGTCGCGGCAGCCACCACCGCCGGGCTGAAATGCCTGATAGAGCGGGGTCGGGATTCCGGCATTTGGGGCGTCACCGCCGGCAATTACGGCGGCAAGCTGGGCCGCCACCACTTCCACCTTCACGAGCTGCTGCCATGAGCGTGCTGAGCTTCCGCCTGAAAGGTCCGTTGACCGGCCGCGTCGACGCCTCTCCCCTGCTGCCGCACCGGTTGGCGGAGATGGACGTGACGGAGATCGCCGCCTTGCCGTTGCGGCTCGGCCGGGGCCGGATCGCCGTGGGCGACCTGTTCGCCCTGTCGGGCAGCCCCGGCGACACCGTCGAACTGGAGGGCGACGAGCGCCTCGACTTCGTCGGGGCGGGTCAGTCCAGCGGCACCATCCGCGTCGCCGGAGCGGTCGGCCATCGCGCCGGCACCGGCATGAGCGGCGGAGTCCTGGTGGTGGAGGGGTCGGCGGGGCTGGCGGCGGGTGCCGCCATGCGCGGCGGCGTGCTGACCATCGGCGGCGATGCAGGCAACGAACTGGGCGGCGCGCTGCCCGGTGAACGGACGGGGATGATGGGCGGACGAATCCTGGTCCGGGGCAATTGCGGCGATCGCGTCGGCGAACGCATGCGGCGCGGACTGATCGCCGTCGGCGGCGATGCCGGCGCCTATGCCGCCCTGCACATGAATGCCGGCAGCCTGCTGATCGGCGGCAGGCCGGGCGCCGCCACGGGCCACGGCATGCGGACCGGCACCATCCTGTTCCGCGGCGAGATCGATGCGCTGCCGGGATTCGCCGACTGCGGCCTCAACCAACTGCCCTTCCTGTCGCTTCTGGACAATCATCTGTCCGAACTGGACGGGGTTCCACCCGCCTGCCGGGGCCTGACCGGACGGGCACGCCGCTGGCTGGGCGACCGCGGATTCGGCGGACGCGGCGAACTGCTGTCCTGCCTTTGAAAAATCCCCGCCCAATGATCATTCGGATTCAGCCGTTTGGAGGGTATGGGACTACCCCGCCGGGTGATATTATCGTTCGCAAGCCCGGATGATTTGCATGAAAAACAATCCCGACTCGATCAACGTCGCGCTCCTTCAAGGATAATGTCCGCTTTGTTCAATGTCGCCAGGCCGCAACCTGCGTAGGCTGCTTGTCATAAAAAACTTGATGGTGCGGAGAAGGATCGTCCTCCCGCCCGTCCGAACGTGGCCATCCAAGCAAACAAGGCCGCGGGAAAGCAGCGTGTTCGCCGACCATTCGCGACCCACGACGATACGAACAGGAATGCGGAAGAGGGGCACGGGACAATGAAGTGCATTGAACAGCAGTCCGGCGGTTCCAAGGTCGATACGATCGGTTTTCTCCTGGTTCCCGATTTCTCCATGATCGCCTTCACCGCGGCGGTGGAGCCTCTCCGCCTTGCCAACCACATCAGCGGCAAGGAGCTGTATCGCTGGGTGCTGCTCTCCCCGAACGGCGGTGTCGAGCGGGCCAGCAACGGCATCCGGATCTGCGTCGACCACGCCATCGCCGACGCCCCTGCGCTGTCCACCGTGATGGTGTGCAGCGGCGTCGGAGGCCACTGGTACGAGGATCGGGCGATGTTCTCGTGGATGCGGCGGTCGGCCGCACAGGGGATCGCCTTCGGCGCCCTGTGCACGGCCAGCCATATCCTGGCCCGGGCCGGCCTGCTGAACGGCTACCGCTGCACCATCCATTGGGAGAATATGGCGGGCTTCGCCGAGACCTTCCCGGAGATCGAGGCGACGGGGGAGCTGTTCACCATCGACCGCAACCGCTTCACCTGCGCGGGCGGCACCGCCGCCACCGACATGATGCTGCACCTGATCGCCGCCCGGCATGGCGAAAAGCTGGCGATGGACATCGCCGAACAGCTTCTGCACACCAAGATCCGTGCCGGCAGCATCCGCCAGCAGGAAGAACTGCATGCCAATCCGGTGCTGGATCACGAAGATCTCAACGCCGCCGTGGCGGTGATGCAGGCCAACATCGAGGAACCGCTGGACCTGCTGACGCTCGCCGCGGAGCTGGGCCAGTCCCGCCGGAATCTGGAGCGCCTGTTCCGCAAATACATGAACTGCTCGCCGGCGAAATACTATCTCGGCCTCCGGATGAAGCGGGCGCGGCAGCTGCTGTGCCAGACCCGCATGTCGGTGATGGAGGTGTCGATCAGCTGCGGCTTCATTTCCGCCACCCATTTCAGCAAATGCTACCGCGATCACTTCGGCGTCGCCCCGCGCAACGACCGCCAGAGCCACCGGCACAGCCCGCTCGCCGCCGCGCACGAGTTCGCCGGCCTGACCTGATGCCGCACCGGGTACCCCACCGGCTATCGGGATGCGGGTCGGGACCGGCTCAGGGGAAAACAGGCGGGCGGCGGCGGGAATCGTCAATTCGGTGTCGCATTCGAACACATATCCTCCTGCGGTCGCCGATAAGGTACAAATCGGCCTGCCCGGCACCCGATCCGCGTCAGGCCCCGCCGGACAACTGCAAGGAGGACGGCACCGATGCTCGAAACGATCCTTTCCGCCCAATGCGCGCGCGGCTCGGCCACGGCCGACGCGCAGCTGTCCTCCATCCCGGCCGGCCTCTACGAGCTGTTCCTGGAGAACGTCGTCCTGCCCTGCCGGATCGGCGTCTTCGATTACGAGCGCGGTGCTCCTCAGCGGGTGCGCATCGACCTTCTGCTGCAGGTGCGCCAGGACGGAGCCCAATTCTCCGACGATATCGGCGACGTGCTGTCCTACGACGATCTGCTGTCCGGGCTGAAGCGGATCCTGATGGACGAGCACACCAATCTGGTCGAGATGCTGGCGGAAAAGATCGCCCGCATGTGTCTGGCCCACGAACAGGTGCAGTCGGCCCGCGTGTCGGTGGCGAAGCTGGACATTTACGACGGGGTCGCGGTTCCGGGCATCCGGCTGGAGCGGACGCGCGACCAGATGCCGGGTTCCTCCCTGCCGGCGTCACACCGCCTGATGGTCATGGCCGACCGGCGGATCTGATCCGATGACGGCCAAAGCATCGCCGAAAGACGGATCGGCAGCCGACAGATCGACAGACGCCGCAGCGCGGCCCTGGGTGATCAAGATCGGCGGCAGCCTGTCGGACTGGCATCGGCTGGGGACGTGGTTGGACCTGATCGCCCGTCCCGGCCATCTCCACCCTCTGGTCATCGTGCCGGGCGGCGGCCCCTTTGCCGATGCCGTGCGCGACGCCCAGGACAATTGGCGCTTCGACGACCGCCTCGCCCATCGCATGGCCCTGCTGGCGATGGAGCAGTTCGGGCTGATGCTGCACGGCATCTGCCCGGCCCTGCAGACGGCGGCGACGCACGATCGGCTGCGGTCGCTGATCCGGGCACGGATGCCGGCGGTGTGGCTGCCGTCCGCCATGGTGCTGGACCATCCCGAGATCGCCGAAAGCTGGGAGGTCACCTCCGACAGCCTCGCGGCGTGGCTGGCGGTGGAGCTGGACGCGGCGGCGCTGGTGCTGGTCAAGTCGGGGCCCTGCCCCTGCGCGGCGACCGATGCGGCGGCACTGGCGCGCGACGGGCTGGTCGACGCGGCCTTCCCGCACTGGCGCGCGCGCTTTTCCGGCGAGAGCTGGTGCATCCATCGCGACAACCACATCCTGATGGAAGAGGCGCTTGTCGGCCGCGCGTCTCCCGGCTGCCCCCTGCTGCGCAGTCCGGACGCGGAGCTTCTGCCGGGCGTGCGGGCATGAACGAGATGTCGACCCCACCCGCTCTGCCGAGGCTGGCCTGGGCGCTGACCGGATCCGGCCACTACATCAAGGAGACGCTCGACCTGATGGCGCGGCTGGCGCCGCTCGACGTCTTCCTCAGCAAGGCGGCGGAGGAGGTCATGCGCATGTACCGCCGCCGCGACGGCAACTTCCCGCCGGGCACCCGCCTGTTCCGCGACCGTGCCGCCAGCGCGCCGCAGATCGGACGGTTCTATTTCGGCGAATACCACACGCTGGTGGTGGGACCGGCCACCTCGAACACGGTTGCCAAATGCGTGCAGGGAATCTCCGACACCTTGCCGACCAACGCCTTCGCCCAGGCCGGCAAATGCCGGGTGCCCTGCATCGTCTTCGCCTGCGACACCGCGCCGGAAATGATGACGGAGGCGCCGCACGGCATGGTGCCGGTCTATCCGCGGCGCATCGATCTGGAAAACGTCGACCGGCTGCGCGGGTTCGAGGCGACCACCGTCGTCGAAACCGTTCCCGAACTCGAAGCGGCGCTGAAAGCGCGTCTTGAATGTCTGACCACCTCGTCTTCGTGACCGGAAAGCTGGCGGAGCCGCGCCTGCGGGCGGTGCTCGACGGGATGGGGTCCTCCCCCTTCAGCTTCGACGTGGTGCAGATCGGCGTCAGCGTCGCCGCCCTGATGACGGAGGAACTGATCAGGCGACGCCTTCCGCCCCCTCCACCCGGTGCCCGGGTGATCCTGCCCGGCCGGACCCGTTGCGACCTGACGGCGTTGTCGGGGCATTTCGGCGTCGCCTTCGAACGCGGGCCGGAAGAGCTGCGCGACATCCCCGCCTATCTCGGCGGGCGGGCGGCGCGGGCCGACCTGTCCCGTCACGGGGTGACGATCTTCGCCGAGATCATCGACGCTCCACACCGCTCCATCGACAATTTGCTGGAGACCGCCGCGAAGCTTCGCCGCGACGGCGCCGACGTCATCGACCTCGGCTGCCACCCCGGCGAACGGTTCGACGGGCTGGAGCGTGCGGTCGCCGCCCTGGTCGCCGCCGGCCACACCGTCAGCGTCGACAGCGCCGACCCCGAGGAACTGCTGCGCGGCGCCGCGGCCGGCGCCTCCTATATGCTGAGCCTGAGCGAGGATACGCTGTGGGTGCTGGACCGGACGGCGGCGACGCCGATCCTGATTCCGTGTAAGGCGCGCGACCTCGACTCGCTGTGCCGCGCCGTCGACCGGCTGCGGGCCGCCGGCCGGCGCTTCCTCGCCGATCCGGTGCTGGATCCCATCCATTACGGCTTCACGGACTCGGTGGTGCGCTATCACGACCTGCGCCGCCGCTATCTCGACATCGAGATTCTGATGGGCATCGGCAACCTGACCGAACTGACCGACGCCGACACGACGGGCACGACGGCGCTGCTGATGGGCATGGTGTCGGAACTGTCGATCGGCGCCGTCCTCACCCTCCAGGTCAGCCCGCATGCCCGCACCGCGGTGCGCGAGGCCGACCGGGCGCGGCGGATCATGCATGCCGCCTCGGAAAGCGGCAGCCCGCCCAAGGGCATCGACGACGGGCTGATGGCTCTGCGCGACCGCCGCCCCTTCGCCGGCACCCCGGCCGAGATCGCCGAGACCGCCCGCAACATCCGCGACCCCTCCTTCCGGGTGGAGGTGGCGGAGGACGGCGTCCACGTCTACAACCGCGACGGCCACCATGTGGCGACCGATCCCTACCACCTCTATCCGCTGCTCAGGCTGGCCGAGGATGGCGGACACGCCTTCTACATGGGGGTGGAACTGCACAAGGCCTTCCTCGCCTGGCAGCTTGGCAAGCGCTATGTCCAGGACGAAGATCTCTCCTGGGGCTGTGCCGTCGAGGCTGCGGCCGATCCGGACAGCGGCGCCCATGGCTTCAAGGCGGCGGGCACGACCCTGCAGGAGCGCCGCCGTGCCTGCGGAAAGGCATCATGATCCTCGAAACCATCGTCACCACGCTGGGCGCCGACGGCACCCCGCACATCGCCCCCTTCGGCGTGACCCGCGACGGCGACGATCTGGTGATCGCCCCCTTCCGCCCCTCCGTCACGCTCGCCGCGCTGGAGGCCACCGGACGGGCAGTGATCAATCTCACCGACGACGCACGGCTGTTCGCCGGCTGCCTGACCGGACGGCGGGACTGGCCGCTGGCTCCCGCAAGCGTCATCGCCGGCGTGCGTCTGGCCGACAGCCTCACCCACTGGGAGGTGGAGGTGGTCCGGATGGAGGACGACCCGGTGCGCCCGCGCTTCCATTGCCGGAGCGTCCATGAAGAGGCGCATCGCCCGTTCGCCGGCCACAACCGGGCCGCCGCCGCCGTGATCGAAGCGGCGATCCTGTGCAGCCGCCTGCATATGCTGCCGTGGGAGAAGGTGGAGCGTGAAATGGCCTATCTCGCCATCGCCGTGGAGAAGACCGCCGGGGAGCGGGAGCGGGAGGCCTGGGGATGGCTGTGCGACCGCGTGGCCGCTTTCCGCGCCGAGATGCGCTCTCCCGACACGACCAAGCCGCAGGTGCACTCATGATCCGCATGCTCGCCAGCGTGACCAATCCCGAGGAAGCCGAGATCGCGGTGAGGGCCGGGGCCGACCTGATCGACCTGAAGAACCCGAAGGACGGCGCCCTGGGCGCCTTGCCGGCCGGCACGATCCGTGCCTGTCTCGCGGCCGTTGCCGGGCGGAGACCGGTCAGCGCCACCATCGGCGACCTGCCGATGGAACCCGACGGCGTGGCGACCGCCGTTGCCGGCACCGCGGCCACCGGCGTGGACATCGTCAAGATGGGAATCTGCGCCGGCGGCGATCCGCATGCCTGCATCGCCGCGGCGGCGAAGGCGCGCGGCACCGCGGCGCTGGTCGGCGTCATCCTGGCCGACATGACAAGCCCCACCCCGGATCTGGTCGACGCCATGGCCGATGCCGGCTTCATCGGCGTGATGCTGGACACCGGCCTGAAGGATGGCCGCACGCTACGCGATCATCTGCCGGACGATGCGCTGGCGGAGTTCATCGGACGGGCGCGCGATGCCGGGCTGTGGGCGGGGCTGGCGGGGTCGCTGAGGCTTGCCGACATCGCTCCGCTGGCGATGCTGGGTCCGTCGATCCTGGGATTTCGCGGCGCCCTGTGCCGGGGCGGCGCACGGGGCGATGTGATCGACCCGGACAGGGTTGCCGAGGTCGTCCGAAGCGTCACCGCGTCCGGCCGCGCGCCGGTCGGCACAGCCACGTGACCGTGGCGCTGACGGCGAGCGCACCCGCCGTCAGCGCCAGCACCCAGAGCAGGATGCCGAAGCCGGCGCCGTCCCGGTGCACAGCCGCGGACAGGGCCGCCGCCATGCACAGCGCCGCGGCACAGCGCAGGCGGAGCACCGTCCGCCGCGGCAGGGCCCGCCGGGAATCGACCAGATCGCGCCAATGCCGCTCCACTGTCAGGGCAAGCGCCCCGAAGGCTAGGTAGCAGAGGCCGAAGATCGCTGGAAAGGACAGGACATCAGGCATGGTCGGTCAGCCTCGACAGGGTGGACGGCTCGGGCCGCGCACGGCGGGCCAGACGCCTGGAGACGCGCCAGGCACCGGCCGCCGTCAGCGCCAGCACGGCGTCGACGCCGACCACCGCCCAGTCGCCGGCCGACGCCGCCCGGACGGGATGCTCCCCGGTGGTGATCCAGTTCAACACCACGCACGCCGCGGCCAGCAGGGCGACGGCGGCGCACTGGCCGCTCCAGGGCGGATCCAGCCGGGTGCGGACCGCGGCATGAACGGCGCTGGCGATCCAGGTCAGGAAGAAGACGCCCACCTCGACCAACTCGCGTGACGGCACCCCCGACGGCAGCAGGCGGTTGGCCGTCATCATCGCCAGCGTGGCGATCAGCAGCCCGGTGGTGGTGCCGCAGGTCAGCGCGGCGACGCTGCGCCAGCCGACGCCGGGCAGGCCATGGACGACGCGCCGCTTTTCCATCCAGTGCAGCATGCCGGTGCCGATCAGCACGCAGCCGGCCAAGCCGAACAGGAAATAGAGCCAGCGCAGCGGCCAATGCTCGAAGGCGGCGAAGTGCAGCCCCGACATCACCCGGTGCGCCGCCACCATCGGTCCCCGCGGCTGGTACTTCAGCAGCGCGCCGGTCACGCCGTCGAAGAAGACCGGCTGGACATCCAGGCTGATGCGGTCGCCGGTGTCACGGTTGATGCGGACCACCGATGCCGCATCGCCCGCATTGTAGACGAAGACCACGGCGGGCTCGCCGCCGCCCCACAAGCGTCTGGCCTCGGCCAGCATCGGGTCGAGCGGTGCCGCCGCCGCCGGGATGCCGGCGCGCGGCCGGCTGTAGTTGCCGAGCGCGTCGTCGTAGAAGCGTTGCACATTGCCGCCATAGAGCGCCTGGACGCCCGCCGGCAGCACGATCGGCAGGATGATGACGATCCCGGTGAAGGTGATCATCAGGTGGAAGGGCAGCACCAGCACCCCGGTCAGATTGTGCAGGTCGAGCAGCGAGCGGCGAAGCTGGCCCCAGCTGCGGAATGTGAAGAAGTCCTTGAAGATCCGCGCATGGATGATGACGCCGGAGATCAGCCCGGCCAGCATCGCCACCGACGCGAAGGACACGATCCAGTAGCCGACGAATCCGGCCCGCAGATGCAGGCTGTAATGGAGCGGATAGAAGAAGGAACTGGCACCCAGCGTCCCCACCGGCGGCAGCAGCGTGCCGCCGGCGGTCGCCATGCCGCCGGCATTGCCGCTTTCCGTGCGCACCCGCAGGGCCATCACCGGACGCCGCTCGTCCGGCAGCTGCACATACCAGTCACGGACAGCCCGGCCGGCGGCGAGCCGCTCCACCAGCGGCACCACCGTCCGGTCCAGCGAAACCGCCGCATCCGGCGCCTCCACCGCACCGATCCGGGTGTCCGGCATCATCCAGCGGTCGATCTCGGAGGCGAAGACCGCCAGCGAGCCCATGAAGAAGATCAGCATCAGCAACCCGCCGAGCGTCACGCCTGCCCAGGTGTGCGGCCACAGCATCGCGGCGCGCAGCGCCGGGTTGATCAGCTTGCGCTTTGCCGCCGTCATGGCGCCGTGATCCCGACAAGCCGCGACGCGGCGATCATCACGACCGCACCGCCGCCCAGCACCGCCCAGCCGACGCCGGCCCGCGGCACCGCGAAGGCCCACAGCGACACCGCCGGCAGCACCAGGAGCGCCAGCAGGCTGGCCGCGGTCACCGCCTCGGCCGGGGCCATGCCGGCCAGCGTCCCGAGTTCCGCCCCGAAGGCGGCGATGCCCCAGGCGAAGCCATAGGCGCCGAAGACCGCCGCCGTCACCCGCGCGGCGGTGCGGAGGCGCGATGGCCTCCGCTTGGAACCGTTGCCGGCAACGGTCCGCTGCCGCGGGGCCTTCGCCTCCGTCACAGCTTCGCCCGCAGGGTCAGCAGCACGGTGCGCGGCTCGCCGTAGATGTTGCCCGACTGCGGCGTGCCGACGCGCTGGTAATAGGTGCGGTCGAACAGGTTCTTGACGTTGACCGCCGCCGTCACCTTCTCCGTCACGTCATAGGCGATGCGGGCGTCCACCGTCGCATAGCCGCCCTGGGTCAGGCGGGCGTAGTTCAGCGACGGGAACTCGTTGTACATCGAGGTCTGGGCGGTGACGCCGCCGCCGACGCTCAGCCGGTCGTCGATGGTCTCGGGCAGGCGGTAGTTGGTCCACAGCTTCACCTGATGCATCGGCGCGATGGCCGTGAAGGCGCTCGCGGCGTTGGCGCTGCTGTCCAGGCTCTTGGCGCGGGTGAAGGTGTAGCCGGCATAGACGTCCCAGCCCGGCAGGATCTCGCCGGAGACGTCCAGTTCGAAGCCGCGGCTTTGCGCCTTGCCGCCGGAGACATAGATGGACTGGTTGGGGAAGCGCGGGTCGGACTGCGGCCGGTTCTCCTCTTCGATGTGGAAGACGGAGGCGGTGGCGTGCAGGCGGCCCCCGAAGTAATCGGCCTTGATGCCGGCCTCATACTGCCGCCCCTTCAACGGTTCCAGCACCTTGCCGGACGCATCGACGTAGGATTGCGGCTCGTACACCTGGGAGACGCTGGTGTAGAGGGCGTAGGTGGAGTTGACGTCGTAGACGAGGCCGGCATAGGGCGTGACCTTGCCGCGGACGGACGCGCTGCTTTCAGCGGTGCCGGCGAGCGCATCGGCATCGACCTTGGTCTGCCACCAGTTCATCCGCCCGCCGACGATCAGCTTCAGCGGCTCGGCCAGCTTCAGGCGCAGGACGCCGTAGGTGCCCCAGCTGTCGGTGGTGGTCTTGGTGTCCTTTTGCCAGTCGCGCCAGGCCGGCTCGGCCGCCGAGGCGTCGGGCGAGAAGATGTTCTGCGTCACCGACCAGCTGCCGACCGGATTGGCCGCGCGGTGGCGGAAGGTCGTCCGCTCGTAATTCGCGCCGACAGCCACCTCGTGGGTCAGGCCGAACAACCCGAAATTGCCGGTGGTCGACAGGTCGGCCCCCATTTGCTCCTGGTCGTAGCGGACCTTCTGGGCGAACAGTGTCGTCCGGTTCACCCCCGGCGTGACCGGCGCGTAGGCATACGCCATCTTCCGGTCCATCTCGTTGTCGATGTAATGGGTGGCCAGCTTCACCGCCCAGCCATTGTCGAACCGGTGCTCGAGGTCGGCGAAGCCGCCCTTGGTGGTGAAGACGTCCTCGTTCCACTTCTCGCCCAGCGAGGTCGAGCGGTCGACGTCGAGCAGGCGCAGCTGCGGCCGCCCGCCCACCACCGACGCATAGGCCGGCAGGTTCCAGGCGCCCTGGTAGCTCATGCGCTGGTACCAGGCGCCGGCCGTCAGGGTGGTGTCGGGCGTCAGGTCGGCGGCGATGCTGCCATAGGCGAGGCCGCGGCGCTGCTCCGTCCAGTCCTGGAAGGCGTTGCGGTCCTGATAGGCGCCGACGAAGCGCCCGCGCAGGCTGCCGGACTCGTTCAGCGGACCGGTGATGTCCCCTTCGCCGCGATAATTAGCATAGGAGCCGGCGGTCAGCTCGCCATAGCCTTCCAGCGTCTTCTTCGGAGTCTTGCGGACCAGATTGACGGCGCCGCCCGGCCCGCCCATGCCGTTCAGCAGGCCGGCCGGCCCCTTCAGCACCTCGACCCGCTCATACATCGCCAGATCGGGCGATGCGAAGATGCGGTCGTCCAGCGTCGTCGGCACGCCGTCGTACTGCAGGTTGGTGATCTCGAAGCCGCGCGAATAGAAGTTCAGGCGGTTGCCGTCGATCGGCTCCACCGTGACGCCGGGCGTCTGCCGCATGGCGTCTTCCAGCGTGATGAGCTTCTGTTCCTCGATACGCTCGCGCGGCACCGTGGTGACGGTCTGCGGCACCTCGCGCGGGGCCGACGGCAGCTTGGAGCCGACGGTGGTCGGCGGGTTGGCGTCGCGCTGGCGGTCGGCGCTGACGTCGATCGTCGGCAGCGTCATCGTCTCGGACGAGGCGTTGCCGGTGTTTTGCGCCCCATTCTGGACCGCATTCTGGGCCAGTGCGACGGCCGGCAGCAGCAGGGCTGCCGCCGCGACCGACCCCAGCAGGCGGACGCGCCCCCTGTCATTTCCCCAACGGCGTCCGGGCTGCCCGATGGTCTTCATTCTTAAAGTCCCCCATTCGTCACTGTGCTGATGTCGTTTTGCGGATTTGTTGGCCCCGGCCCCGGTCGGCGTCCGCCGTCAGGGCCGTGGCGATTTCCTGCGCGCGGATCGGCAGGATCGAGAGCAGGGTGTCGCTGAGGCCGTGCGTCGCCTCGCAGCAGCCCTGCAGATACAGGCCGGCGGTGCAGCCGGGGACGGTCGGCAGGCGGTAGTCGCGCCCGACCTCGCCGCCGGCCAGCCAGCGCTCCATCGGCTGCAGCAACTCCTCGTGGATGCGGCGGCGATAGCCGGTGGCCAGCACCACGGCGCCATAGCGCCGTTCGTGGCGCCCGCCGCCGTCCAGGCTGGCGAGGTCGAGCACCGGGCCGCCGCCACCGCCGCCGTTACTGCCGCTACGGGCCGCCACCACCTCGTGCCGGGTCAGTATCGCGTGGCGCGCCGTCCCCTCGACCTTCTGCTGATAGAAGATGCCGTAGACGGCATCGATGAGATCTGGGTCGACGACGGCATAGTTGGTGTTGTGGAAGGCGCGCAGCAGGTCGGCACGTTCGGCCGGGGGAAGGCCGTAGAGGTAATTGGTGTAGCCGGCGTCGAAGACCTGATTGGCGAAGGGGCTGCTGTCGGCCGGCCGCATCGCCGGTCCGCGCCCGATGATGTCCACCGCGACGCCGCGTCCATGCAGGTCGAGGAAAATCTCGGCGGCGCTCTGCCCCAGCCCGACCACCGCGACCCGGCCAGCCCGTGCCAGCTCCTCGGCCACGGCCAGATAGTCGTTGGAATGGACCACCAGCGGATCAGCCCCGGCCCCGCCACCCCGGCGCACGAGGCCGTCGAAGGCGTCGGGAATCCGCGGCGTCGCCCCGGCCCCGATCACCACGTTGCGGGCAAGCCAGCTCCGTTCGCGGCCGGCCCGGTCACGGGCATGGACGCGGACATGCGGCACCGCCTCCCCTACCCGCGCCGGCTCGATGGCCGTCGCCTCCAGCCCGTAGTCGCAGAGATCGTCGAAGTCGGCGGCGACCCAGGCGAGATAGTCGTTGAACTCGCGCCGGCTGGGATAGAAGGTCCGCAGGTTGATGAAGTCCTGCAGCCGGCCTCGGCCGTGCAGGTAGCTGAGGAAGCTGTAGCGGCTGGTCGGGTTGCGCAGCGAGACCAGATCCTTCAGGAACGAGATCTGCATCCGGCTGCCGTCCAGCAGCATGTTGCCGTGCCAGACGAAGCTTTCGCGCTTTTCCAGGAAGCGGCAGGCCAGACCGGCCCCCGCCTCGCGCAACGCCACCGCCAGCGCGAGGTTCGATGGCCCGAAGCCGACGCCGACGAGGTCCTGGACGCGTCCGCCGTCACCGATGAGGGAGGGGATGCCATGCATCGCTCAGCCCCCCTGCTTCGTCGTGGCCGGGTCGGCGCGCGGCACCCACAGACGGTCGGCGAAATAGCGTTCGCGCAGCAGCATGACCAGCATCGCCCGCTTGTGCGGGAAGTCGAACTCCTTGACCTTGGCGAAGCCGGATCGGTCGAGGTTGCGGATCTGCTGGTGATGATCCGCCCGCGGTTCGCCGACGATGCGCTGGGTGCGCGGGTCGTCCAGGAACATGAAATGCACCAGCGACGGCAGCCACGCGCTGACATAGGCCCGCCCGCGCACATGCTCCTCGCCGATCAGCACATGCCAGCCGCGGTCGTAATCCTGCGCATCGTAGAAGGCGCCGATCCGGTTCTCCTTGGCCCAATAGACTTCGAAATAGCCGAAGGGCGCGCCATCCAGGCTGGCGATCAGCGGCATGGTGTGGGGATCGGCGAGCTGAGCCTCCAGATAGGCGCGGTGCTTGGCCAGATCGCCCTCCTCCTGCCAGAAGAAGGCGACGCGCGGGTCGTTCTGCCAGCGATGGAAACGCTCCAGATCCATGCCGATGTCGGCGACCCGGAAGGACAGCGTCTGCTCCAGCCAGGGAATGTGGCGGGCGTAGAGCATGCCCTGCGGCTTGGGCGGCCGGCGCGGGTGGTAGCGGCCGTTCGAGACGATGTGCGCCTGGGGATATCCGCCGGAACCCGGCCCCAGAAGCCACAAGTCGGGCCGCTGGTACAGGGTCCCGGCTGTCGCCAGCTGGGTGCCGCCGGCATCCTCCACCACGACGCCGTCCAGGCGCAGCGCCTCGGCGATGCGGTCGGGAGCCGTCAGCCGCAGGGTCGCGGGATCGTCGGCGCGGATGAAGGCGGCGTCGAGCGCGGCGAATGCTGCCAGACGGCGGAACTCGTCGCCGTCCGCCGCCGGCACCGCATCCTCCACCAGGGTCAGTTCGGCCGCCGCGGCACTGCCGGACAGCCGCCAGCGCTGCCGCACCTCGCCGTCCAGCCGGACGGTCAGGTCGGCTCCGTCCCACAGGGTGCGGAGCGGGCGGCCGAGCGCGCGGCAGGGCACCGGAACACCGCCGGACGCGGTCAGGGTGTCGGAATCGGCGGTCATCGAAGGCGCCTCCTCATGTCCGGCCGCGCGACGCGCGGCGACAGGCGTTTGGGAAAGGGATGGGGGTTCGGCCGACGGCCGCCCGGTGATCATTGCGCCGCATGCGCCGGCTGGACCGGCACCTCGCTCCAGGGCGACAGCACCCCGGCATCGCAGCGCAGCACCCGGTCGGCGAGATGGAAGAAGCGGTCGTCGTGACTGACGGCGATGATGGTGCGGCCGCCGCGTTTGAGTTCCGGCAGCAGCTCCTCATAGAAGAAGCGGCGGAACAGCGGGTCCTGGTCGGCCGCCCATTCGTCGAGCAGCAGGATCGGCCGTTCCTCCACCACCGCGGCCAGCAGGGCGATGCGCTTGCGCTGTCCTTGCGACAGCCGGATGTCGGAGAGGCGGTCGCCGGCCAGCGCCACCTTGCGGTCCATCCGCAGCCGGCGCAGGAACGCCTGGGCAAGCTCCTCGTCCAGCCGCCCGTCGGGACCGACCAGCCGGTCGAACAGGTGGGGGGTGGAGAACACGGCGCTGATCTGCTCGCGATGCCAGCCGCGACGTTCCTCGGTCACCTCCAGCCCGCCCAGCCGGATGGTGCCGGCAGCCGGCCGGCGCAGGCCGGCCAGCAGGGTCAGCAGGGTCGACTTGCCGCCGCCGTTGCCGCCGACGATGAACAGCGTCTCCCCCACCTCGACCGTCAGTTCGACGGGGCCGAGGTGGAAACCGGGCTCGTCGCCCTGGGCGGGATGGTCGTAGACAACGCCGGACAGGCTGAGCAGCGGCCCCTTGGCGGGTAGCGCCACGCAGGCCGGCTCCGGGCGGTCGAAGTCCGGGCGGTGCGCTTCCAGGCGCAGCGCCTCGACCTTCGCCAGCGCCACCTTGCCGGACAGCAGGATGGGCAGCGTGCCGACCAGATCGTTCAGCGGCATGCGCAGGAACATCAGCACCAGCACGAAGCCGGCGGTGTGCGGTCGCGGCAGGCCCAGCGCCTCGCCGGCGGCGAAGATGCCGGCGATCAGGCCGAGGATGACCAGGGCGGTCCAGCTCAGGCTCAGCACCCAATAGCGGTCGGCGCGGGTCTCGGTGTCGCGGGCATGCTCCGCCGCCGCCGCCACGTCGTGGCGGTGGAACACGCGCTTGCGCACCGTGTTCAGCGCCAGCTCGTTGCGGCCCTCGATCGCGCCGCGATAGCCGGCCAGCAGGCGGTCGTCGGTTTCGCGCACCTCGACCATCAGCCGGCGCATCGCCGATACCCAGCCATAGGCCACCCCCACCCCCAGCCCGATCACCGCGGCGCTGAGCAGGAAGAGTTGCCAGGACAGCCAGGCGAGATAGAGGAAGCCGCCCAGCACCAGCACGCCGTTGCAGAAGACGAAGGGCAGCCGGTTGAAGGCCTGGCCGACCGTGGCAATGTCCTTGGTGAGGGTGGCGTAGAGCGCCGGGGCGCCGATGGTCTCCAGCCGTTCCACGTCGGTGTCGAGCAGCCGCTTCACCGTCGCCGTGCGCATCTCGCACACCACCCGGTGGCCGAGCGCCGTCAGGATCGCCTGCGCGCCGAAGCCGAAGCCGAACACCGCCGCCAGCAGCACGGCGATCAGCGCGAAGGTCGCGGCGTCGGGCGCAGCGCTGCCGGCGATCAACCGGTTGACCAGCGCGATCACCCACAGACCGGCCAACGCCCCGGCGGCGCCGAGACCCAGCGCCAGCGGCATGCGCCAGCGGAAGCGGCGCAAGAGGGAGAGCAGCAGGCTCATGGCGCACTGCCCGGTTCGGCCGTCCCTTCGTCGGCCAGCAGGCCGGCCATGAAGGCGAGGTCGTCCGCCTCGTCCCGGCTGCCGCAGGAGTCGATCACGGCGGCCATGGCGCGGACGGTCGGGGCACGGAACAGCTCGGCCAGCGGCAGGTCGAGCCCGAAGACGCCGCGGATGCGCGTCTGCAGCCGGACCAGCCGCAGCGAATGCCCGCCCAGCCGGAAGAAATCGTCGGCGACGCCGAGCCCCGGCCGTTCCAGCACCTCCTCCCACAGCGCGGCCAACCGTGCCTCGGTGTCGGTGGCCGGCGGCTCGAACCCGTCGGACGCGACCGGCGCGTCGGGCGGCGGCAGCGCCATGCGGTCGATCTTGCCGTTGGCGTTCAGTGGCAGCCGGTCCAGCACCACGCAGACCGACGGCAGCATGTAGGCGGGCAGGCGGGCGGCGAGATGGGCATGCAGGTCCGGCGGCTCCGTCCCGTCGGCCGTCACCAGATAGGCGCAGAGCAGCGCATCGCCGGCGGTCGGCATATGGGCGGCGACCACGGAGTGGCGCACCTGCGGATGGCTGTCGAGCGCCGCCTCCACCTCCGCCGCCTCGATGCGGAAGCCGCGAATCTTCATCTGATGGTCGCGGCGTCCCAAAAACTCGATGGCCCCGTCGGTGCGCCGCCGGGCGCGGTCGCCGGTGCGGTAGAGGCGGCTGCCGGAACCGGCGCCGGGTGCGCCGTCCTCGGGAAACGGGTTCGGCAGGAAGCAGCCCGCGGTCAGGCCCGGTTGCCCGCCATAGCCGCGTGCTAGCCCCAGGCCGCCGATCCACAGGTCGCCGGCGACGCCGCTTGGTACCGGCTCCAGCCGGCCGTCCAGGATGTGAAGGCGGTTGTTGGCGACGGCATGGCCGATGGGAACCGTGCCGTCGCCATCCCCGGCCCGCTCCACCGGCCAGGCGGCGGACCAGACGGTGGTTTCGGTCGGGCCGTAGACGTTCAGCAGCCGCAAGCCGCGCGTCAGCAGGCGACGGGCCAGCCCCACGCCCAGCGCCTCGCCGCCGCACACCGCGCGCAGGCCCGGCCACGACCGTTCGGTGGCGTCCAGCAGCATGCGCCATGTCGCCGGCGTCGCCTGCAGGACGGTGATGCCCTGGCTTTCGATCAGCCCGGCGAGGGCTTGCGGATCCTGGGCCTGCTCGCGCGTGGCGAGGATGACGCGGGCACCGGCGACCAGCGGCAGGAACAGCTCCAGCCCGGCGATGTCGAAGCCCAGCGTCGTCACCGCCAGCAGCCGGTCGTCGGCGACGAGGCCGATCTGCGCCTGCATGGCGTACAGGAAGCTGGCGAAGGCTTGCCGGTCGATCTGCACGCCCTTCGGCACGCCGGTCGATCCCGAGGTGTAGAGCGTGTAGGCGAGTTGGCGCGGATGCACCGGGCGGCCGAGATTCCCGTCCGCCAATTCCTCGTATCCGGCGGCGAATTCCGCCAGCGGCGCGTCGATCACCAGCACCGGCCGGGCATGGGCCAGGATGTGGGCATTGCGCGCCGCCGGCTGGTCGGGGTCGAGCGGCAGATAGGCGCCGCCCGCTTTCTGGATCGCCAGCAGCGCGACCGGCAGATCGACCCCGCGCGGCAGCGCCACCGCCACCAGACTGTCGGCACCGACCCCGCGGGAGGCGAGCCAGCGGGCGAGGCGGTTGGCCCGTGCGTTCAACGCGCGGTAGGTCAACGTGGTTTCGCCGCAGACCAGGGCGATGCAGTCCGGCAGGTCGGCGGCGGTGCGTTCCACCATCGCCACGAGGTCTTCCGCCGGATCCAGCGCCAGACCGGTGTCGTTCCAGCGCGTCAGCTCCTCCGCCCGCGCCGCCGGCGTCATCAGCGGCAGGTCGACCAGTTCAGCCTCCGGATCGGCCAGCATTCCGGCCAACAGGGCGCGGAAGCCGTCAGCCAGACGCGCTGCCGTCTCGGCATCGAACAGGTCGGTGGCATAGTCGATCGCGCAGACCGCCCCCGCCTCCCCCACCGCAACGTCAAGTGCCAGATCCAGCTTTGCCGTGGTCTCTGGCACCGGGAGCGCAGTCACGGTCAGGCCCGGCAGCCGCAAGGCAGCGGGGGCATCCATCCGCAGGTTCAGCAGGGTCTGGAACAGTGGCGTCCGGCTGCCGTCCCGCACCGGATCGAGCCGCTCCAGCAGGCGCTCGATGGGGGCGGCGCCATCGCTCAGCGCCGCCAGCGCCTCCGTACGCAGCAGCCGGCATAGGGCGCGGCCGGTCAGGCCAGGGGTCAGGCGGGCCCGGAAGACCTGGGTTTCGACGAAGAAGCCGACCAGCGGTTCCAGTTCCTCGTCGTTCCGTCCGGCGTCCGGCACGCCGACGGCGAAATCATCCTGCCCGGACCAGCGGCCGAGCAGGGCCTGCCACGCCGCCAGCAGCGGGATGAAGGGTGTGCAGGATTCCGCCCGCGCCAGAGCGCGCAACGCGGAAACCGTCTCATCCGCCAGGGCGAACTCGACCCGCGCCCCGGCGCTGCCGCGAACGCTCGGGCGCGGCCGGTCGGTGGGCAGTTCCAGGACCGGGATGCCGGTGCCGAGCCGCTCGACGGCCCGCTCGACCGCCCGCTCGATGCGCGCCTTCGCCGCCTCGCCGCGCTGTGCCCGCGCATGATCGGCGTATTGCAGGGCCAGCGGAGGCAGCAGAACCGCCGGGTCGGCCCCCGGATCGGCCAGGGCGGCGACATAGGCGGTCATCAGGTCGCGTGCCAGGATCGGGTTGGACGGGCCATCTGACAGGATGTGGTGCATCGCCAGCAGCAGCACCGCCCCTCCGCCGGCCAGCGGCAGCAGCGTCGCACGGATCGGCGGGCCGGCGGACAGGTCGAATGGCCGTTGCGTCTCCTCGCGGATGCGCTCCGCCAGCGCCGCCTCGTCGGGCTGGACGGCTTCGGGCTGGACGGCTTCGGGCTGGACGGCTTCCCGCGTCAATCGCAGGGACGGGCGGGGCAGCACGACCTGCTGCGGCGCCCCGTCCCGCTCCTCGAACCGCGTCCGCAGGATGGCGTGCCTCCAGGCCAGCGCCCCCAGCGCCCGCTCCAGGGCCGCGGCGTCCAGCGCCCCGTCCAGACGGAAGGCGCGCGTCAGGTTGTAGGCGGCGTCCGTCGGGTTCAAGCGGTGGAGCAACCACAAGCGCTCCTGCGCAAGCGACAGCGGCGCCAGCCAATCCGTGCGATTAATAGCTACTTGCATCTATTGGCCCGCCTATTCCGCCGCGAGGCTGGTGGAGGCCGCGCCCGCCGCCCGGTCGGCCAATGCGGCCCGCAGAGCGGTCCGGAAGCGGTCGGCGATTTCATCGATCTCGGCGGCGCTGACGATCAGCGGCGGCAGGAACCGCACCACCGCGCCATGGCGCCCGCCCAGTTCCAGGATCAAGCCCTGTTCCAGGCAACGGCGCTGAAGCGACCGGGCAAGCTCGCCATCGGCCGGCCGGGCGCCCAGCCGCAGGGGAGGCCGGCGCTCGTCCACGATCTCGACGCCGATCATCAGGCCCGGTCCCCGCACGTCGCCCAGGCAGGGATGGTCGGCCTGGATCGCCCGCAGATGGCCGGTCAGCCGCGCGCCCATGGCGGCGGCATGCTCGTCCAGGCGGTCGGCGCGGATTCGGTGCAGGGTCGCCGACCCCGCCGCCATCGCCAACTGGTTGCCGCGGAAGGTGCCGGCGTGAGCCCCCGGCGCCCAGCAGTCGAGACCGGCGTTGTAGACCACCACCGACAGCGGCAGGCTGCCGCCGATCGCCTTGGACAGCACCAGGATGTCGGGCTCGATCCCGGCATGTTCGAAGGCGAACAGCCGGCCGGTGCGGCCCAGCCCGGTCTGCACCTCGTCAATGACCAGCGGGACGCCATGGGCACGGGTCAGCCGCCGAAGCCCCTGCAGCCAGCGCACCGGCGCCGGCACCACGCCGCCTTCGCCCTGCACCACCTCAACCACCACGGCCGCGGGCGTCACGACGCCCGATTCCGGATCGCTCAGCAGCTGCTCGATCATCGACAGGCCGGCATCCACCCCGGCCTCGCCGCCAAGCCCGAAGGGGCAGCGGTAGTCGTAGGGATAGGGCAGCATGTGGGCGTCGCCGGTCCCGCCGCCCAGCGGCCGCTTCGGCCCCAGATTGCCCATGATCGCCAGCGTGCCATGGGTCATTCCATGGTAGCCGCCGGAGAAGCCGACGATGGTGCGCCGCCCGGTGGCGGTGCGGGCCAGCTTCATCGCCGCCTCGATCCCGTCCGCGCCGGTGGGGCCGCAGAACTGGATTCGGGCATCGCGGGCGAAGGCCGGCGGCAGGGCCGCGAACAGATCCTCGACGAACCGGTCCTTGACCGGAGTGGTCAGGTCCAGCGTGTGCAGCGGCAACCCGCTGTCCAGCGTCGCGCGGAGCGCCGCAACGATGTCAGGGTGGTTGTGCCCCAGCGCCAGCGTTCCGGCGCCGGCGAGGCAGTCGATGAACAGCTGACCCGCGCTGTCGCGCAGATAGATGCCACGGCCTTCGGTCAGCACCAGCGGAATGCGCCGCGGATAGGAACGCGCGTTCGATTCGCGCGCCTCCTGTCGGCGAAGCATCGGATCGTCGCCGAGGCGGATCGCCGGCTGGGAACGGAAACCGTCCAGGCCCAATGGCGCTGCGATGGTTGGCACCGTGATGGTCGCGGTCATGGGCACATCTCCCTCGTCGGGAAAACGGGATCGGGCACGGCCGGTCAGGCCGCATCGCCCAGGGCGCGGCGCAGGCTGAGCGGACGCATGTCGGTCCACACCCGCTCGATGTGGGCGAGGCAGTCCTCCTTGGGCCCGCCGACGCCGACCGTGCGCCAACCGGCGGGAACCGGCTTGTGGTCGGGCCAGATCGAGTACTGCTCCTCGTCATTCACCACGACGTGAAATCGCGTGTCCGGGCTGTCCCAGCTCATGCCGAAGCTCCTTCAGGTCAGGGTGCGGAAGAGATGATCGTGTTCGGGGAATGCGCGTTCGGAAGATCGCGTCATGTCTTCTTGCATAATGCGAATGATTCTCGTTTGCAAGTCGATTTGCAGTGCGCTAACGTTCGTCCCGGCTGCAGGGTCCGGCGGGATTACCCGCAGGATATGTGTTGTTTATCCGATCCCTGCGCCGAAGCCGTTCCACGCACGGCTCAAAACCAGCTGCGATTGCTGCCCCACCTGCCGGCAGGAGCAACGCTCTGTCCCACTATGAGAACGATTCTCACTCGCAGTAAAGACGTTTCTGTCGACCTGCCCGCAATTGGACGGACCGATCACCCCATGGACCAGCGCATTTTCGATCCGAGCCCGGCCGCAAGCCCCGAAACGCTGGCCGTGCACCCGCTGCTTCCCGGCGCCGACCTGCCGCTGCTGGTGACGCCGAAGGACGGCGCGCTGGACGACGGTGGATGGCGGAAATTGCTGCCGGACATCCACGCGGTGGTGCGCGACCGGCTGCCCGTTGCCGGCGGATTGCTGTTCCGCGGCTTCGGGCTGCATGGCGACGCCCCCTTCCGCGCCTTTGCCGAGAGCTTCGGACGGCCGCTGCTCGACTATGATTTCGGCTCCACCCCGCGCTCCGCGGTGGACAAGGGCGTCTACACCTCCACCGAATATCCGGCCCACCAGTCGATCCCGCTGCACAACGAGCAGGCCTATACCCTGCAGTGGCCGCAGACGATCTGGTTCCACTGCGTGACCGCCGCCGCCACCGGCGGGGCGACGCCGATCGCCGACAGCCGGCTGGTCGCCCGGCGCATCGATCCGGCGATCCGCGCCCGCTTCGCCGCCAAGCGCCTGATGTATGTGCGCAATTACGGGAACGGGCTCGACCTTCCCTGGCAGCGCGCCTTCAACACCGACGATCCGGCGGAGGTCGAGCGTTTCTGCCGCGCCAACGCCATCGCCTGGGAGTGGACCGAGGACGGCGAACTGCGCACCCGCCAAGTCTGTCAGGCGGTGGCCCGGCATCCCGTGACCGGCGAGGAGGTCTGGTTCAATCAGGCCCACCTGTTCCACGTCTCCAACCTGCCGCCCGCGGTGCGCGACAGCCTGCTGGCGGTGGTGGAGGACGAGTCCGAGCTTCCCCGACATGTCTTCTACGGCGACGGCACGCCGATCGAGGACGAGTCGCTGGACCATATCCGCGCCGTCCTGGACGACTGCACCCGCAGTTTTCCCTGGCAGGAAGGGGACGTGATGATGCTCGACAACATGCTGGCGGCCCATGGGCGGGAGCCCTTCACCGGCAAGCGCAAGGTCGTGGTCGCCATGGCCGACCCGGTGCGCTCCCCCGACCTTCCCGCCGCCTGAGGATCCGGCCATGGACAGCATCGCGACCGCACCCGCCCCAACCTCCGCTGCCATTGCCGCCGGCGAGGAACAGCGCGCCCTGTGGACAGCCTGGCATCTGGCGCCGGAGGATCCGGCCTACAACATGACCTATGCGGTGGAGCTTGCGCCCGGCATCGACCCGCAACGGCTGGCCGCCGCCTTCGCCCAGGTCATCGCCGGGCACGAGGCGCTGTCCAGCCACTACCGCGAGGATGCCGATGGCCGCCTCGTCATGGAACGGCAGCCCGGATTCACTGCCGATGTCGCCGTCCACACCACCGTGGCAATGACCGATACCGACCGCCTGCGCTGGCTCGAGCACGAGGCCGACCTGCCGTTGCCGCTCGACCGTGCCGTCGCCTGCCGCGTGCGGCTGCTGGCCGAGCCGGGCGGGCTGGTGCACCTGCTGGTCGTCCTGCACCACATCGCCGGCGATTACCTGTCCTTCGAGATCCTCTGCGAACAGGCCTTCACCGCTTACGAGGAACCGCCGGTCGCGGGTTCAGCGACCGGCAGCCGCTACTTCGACTGGCTGGAACGGCAGCGAGCGCTGCAATCGGGACCCGAGTTCGCGCGGCTGGAGGCCTTCTGGCGCAAGCTCGTGACGGACGCGGCACCGCCGCCGGAGCTTCCGGCCGACCGCATCGACCGACCGGGCCCGCCGAATGAGACCGACCTTCGGCTCGATGCCGCCATGACGGCGCGCGTGCGCGCGGCGGCCGACCGGGCCGGCGTCGGTGTCTTCCCACTGCTGACCGCCGTCTTCCAGATTTTCCTGCATCGCTGGAGCGGCCAGGAGCGCTTCATGGTCGGAACGCCGGTGTCCGGACGGCAGGGCGCCGCCGACCGCGCGATGATCGGCTACACCTTGAACGCCCTGCCCTGGCCCGCCGACCTGTCCGGCAACCCCACCGTCGCCGACCTCGCGCGCACCGCACAACGGACGCTGATGGCACTGCTGCGTCACCGCCGCCTGCCGCTCGCCCGCATCACCGCGCTGGCCGGCGGCAACGGGCCGCTGTTCCGCCACATGACCACCTATGTCCCGGTGGGCGAGCGCGCCGCCATCAACCGCGCCGTCCGGCGGGAGCTGTTCGCCCAGCAGCGCGGCGCCGCCAACGAGCTGAACCTGCGCTGGGTCGACGACGGCGAGCGGCTGACCGGCCAATGGCGCGCAGACCCGGCGGTGTTCGCGCCGGAGACCTCGGCCCGTATGCGGCGCGGCTTCCTTGCCCTGCTCGACCGCGCGATCACCGATCCCGATGTTCCGGTCGCCACGCTGGAGGCGACCGCGGACGACGCCGACCGTTCGCTACGCCGGGGACCCGCCGCCGGCACGCCGACCCCCGCCCTTGCGCTGTTCGAGGCCGCCGTCGCCCGTCATCCCGGCCGCGCTGCCGTGGAGGACGGCGACCGGACCCTGACCTACGCCGACCTCGACGCCGCGGCCGGCCGGCTGGCGCGGCGGCTGGCTGCCGCCGGGGTACGGCCGGGCGACCACGTCGGACTGTGGCTGCCGCGCGGCGCGGCGTTGGCCGTCGGCATGATCGCGGCCTGGAAGGCGGGAGCGGCCTATCTCTGTCTGGATCCGGCGCTGCCCGACGCGCGCCTCGCCTTCCTGGCGACGGACAGCGGCGCGCGCGCCGTCGTCGGCCACGGCGCGGCACCCGGCTGGCTTGGCGGAGCGGCGTGGCTGGAGTTCGACGGCCGGTCGGATGATTCCGCACCCGGCGCCATCCCGGCCAGCCCCGACCTGCCGGCCTACCTGATCTACACCTCCGGCTCGACCGGCACGCCCAAGGGGGTGGTGGTCACCCAGGGCAACCTCGCCCAGTATGCCCAAGGCGTGCTTGCGGCGATGGATTTGCCGGAGGAGGCCACGCTTGCCACGCTGGCGTCGGTGACCGCCGACCTCGGCTACACCGCTTGGTTCGGGGCATTGCTCGGCGGACGCACTTTGCGGGTGATCCCGCCGGCGCTCGCCGACGACCCCGACGCGCTGGCCCGCCATTTCGCCGGCCGGCCGGTCGACGCGTTGAAGATCGTGCCCTCGCATCTCGCCGCGCTGATGGCGGTGGCCGATCCGGCCCGGCTGCTGCCGCGCCGCTGCCTCGTCCTCGGCGGCGAGGCGCTGGAGGGCGGCTTCGTCGCCCGGCTCCGGGCGCTCGCCCCCGGCTGCCGGGTGCTGAACCATTATGGACCGACCGAGACCACCGTCGGCTGCCTGACCGCCCCCGCCCCTCGAGACCCGAGCATTCCGGTTCCCATCGGCGCCCCGCTGGCCGGCGTTCATGCCGCGGTGCTCGACCGCCACGGCGACCCGGTGCCGCTTGGCGTCGTCGGCGAACTCGCCATCGGCGGCTGCGGTGTCGCCGCCGGCTATCTCGGCCGGCCGGCCCTGACCGCCGAGCGATTCGTGCCCGATCCGTGGCGCAGCGGCGGCCGGCTGTACCGCACCGGCGACCGCGTGCGCCTCACCGCCGCCGGCCTCCTGGAATTCCTTGGCCGCGCCGACGATCAGGTGAAGATCCGGGGCTTCCGCGTCGAACTGGGCGAGGTCGAATCCTGGCTGCGCCGCCAGCCCGGCGTGGTGGAGGCGGCCGTCCTCGCCCGTCCGGCGACCTCTGGCGGCGGGTCCGGCTTGCGCCTGGCGGCCTTCGTCGCCCCGGCGACGCTCGACGCCGACGCCCTGCGAACCGCCATGGCCGCCGCCCTGCCGGACGCGATGGTGCCGTCGGCGCTGCATGCCCTGCCGGCGCTGCCCCGCCTGCCGAACGGCAAGATCGACCGCAAGTCACTGCCGGACGACGAAGCCGCCGCCCCGACCGCCCCCTCTGCCGGCCGGCCCCTGACGGATGCCGAGCAGACGCTCGCCGCCATCTGGGCGGAGGTGCTGGGACGCCCGTCGGTCGGGGTCGAGGAGGACTTCTTCTCCATCGGCGGCGATTCGATCCTGGCGCTTCAGGTCATCGCCAAGGCGCGGCCGAAGGGCCTTGCCCTGAAGCCGAAGCTGTTCTTCCAGAAGCGCACCATTGGCGCCATTGCCGCCGCCATCACCGCCGCCGCCCCACGGCCGCAGGCGCCGGCCGAGAGCAAGCCCGCCCCGGTGGAGCGCGCTCCCTTCGCCCTCAGCGGCCTCGACGCCAAGGCGGTGGCGGCGCTGCACGCCGAGCGTCCTGGACTGGAGGACGCCTATCCGCTGTCGTCGCTGCAGCAGGGACTGCTGTTCCACGGCCTGATCGACCCGGCCGGCGGCGCCTACGTCAACCAGCTGGTGATCGAGGCGGAAGGCCCCTTCGACGCCGACGCCTTCACCGCCGCCTGGCAGGACGCCGTCGCCGCCAACCCCATCCTGCGGACCGCCTTCCGCTGGGACGGGGTGGACCGTCCCCTGCAGCTGGTGGAGCGCACGGCCACGCTTTCCGTCGCCCGCCGCGACTGGAGCGACTTGTCCGACGACGGTCGCGAAGCGGCCCTTGCCGCCCTCCTGGCAGAGGACCGGGCGCGCGGCTTCGCGCTGGACCGGGCTCCGCTGATGCGGCTTGCGCTGATCCGCTGCGGCAGTGGGCGCTGGTGGCTGCTGTGGAGCCGCCATCATCTGGTGGTCGACGGCTGGTGTTCGATCCTGCTGGTGGACGAGGTGCTGGAACGCTACCGCGCCCGTCTGGCGGACGAGTCCCCGGCCCTGCCCGCCCGCCGTCCGTTCCGCGACCACATCGCCTGGGTCCTGCGCCAGGACGACCGCAGCGCCGCCGGCTTCTGGCGGACCTTCCTGGCCGGCGTGGAGGGCGCTACTCCGCTGCCGATGCTGTCCCCGGCGCCCGAATCAGGCAGCGTGGTTCCGCTCAGCCAGTCCCACCTGCTGGACGAAGCGGAAACCGCCCGTCTGGCCGCCGCGGCCCGCGGGCTGGGCGTCACTCTGAACACGCTGGTGCAAGGCGCCTGGGGCCTCGTTCTGGCCGCCCGGTCGGGACGCAACGACGTGCTGTTCGGCGTCACGTCCTCCGGCCGGCCGGCCGAACTGGACGGGGCGGAGCACATGCTGGGCGTCTTCATCAACACGCTGCCCTTGCGGGTGCGCGTACCCGGCCAGCGCCGCCTCGGCGATTACCTGCGCGGCATCCAGGCCGACAATGCCGCGATGCGCGAGCATGAGCACAGCGCCCTTGCCGACATCCAGGCCCAGGCCGGCGTCGGGCCGCTGTTCGACACGCTGCTGGTCTTCCAGAATCTGCCGATGCTGGAGGGACGGCGGCGCCGCGTCGGTGCGCTCGACCTGCGCCAGCGCGACAATGTGGAGCACACGCACTACGCCCTGACGGTGGAGGTGTTCCCCGGTGACCGGCTCGCGGTCGCCATTGACGCCGATGGCCGCCGGATCGACGCCGCCACCCTCGCCCGGATCGCCGACGGCTTCCGCGCCGCCCTGCTGTCGTTGACCCGTGGTGCCGGAACCGCGTTGGCGGCGCTGCCGCGGATGGGCGAGGCCGAGGCGCAAACCTTGCGCGGCTGGAGCGCCGGCCCGGCCTCCCCCCGCCTGTCGCCGGACTGGGTGGAGCGGGTCGCCGCCCGCGCCGAGGCCCATCCGGACCGCATCGCCGCCCGGTGCGAGGGCTCCAGCCTGACCTATGGCGAGCTTTGGCAGCGTTCGGAACGGCTGGCCCGCGGCCTCGATGCGGCGGGACTTCGCCCCGATGAACTGGTGGCCCTGCTCGCCCCCCGTGGCCTCGAGCTGCTGTGCCTGATGGTGGCGGTGCTGCGGGCCGGGGGCGCGTGGCTGCCGCTCGACCCCGCCCATCCGCCGGCCCGCTGGGCCCAGGTGATGGAGCAGGCCGGCCATCCGCTGCTGATCCGTGACGAGGCGGTTCCCTGCGGCCTGCCCGCCCTCACCATCGCCGATCTGCTGGCCCGCGCCGGGGACGGCCGCCTGCCGGCGGCGCCGCCCCGCGGCGACCAGCGCGCCTATGTGCTGTTCACCTCCGGCTCCACCGGAACGCCTAAGGGAGCGATGGTCACCCGCGACGGCATGCTGAACAACATGCTGGCGAAGGTCGATCCGCTGCAACTCGGCGAACAGGACGTCATTGCCCAGACCGCCCCCTCCTGCTTCGACATCTCTGTCTGGCAGACCCTGACCGCTCCCCTCCTGGGCGCGGTGGTGGAGATCATCCCGGACGGCGTGGTGCGCGACCCCGACGCCCTGCTCGACCGGTTGGCGCAGGCGGGTGTCACCCTGTTCGAGCCGGTGCCGTCGCTGATGCGCACCCTGGCAGAGACGCGCGATGCCGGCGGGCGCCCACGGCCGCTGCCGGCGCTGCGCTGGGTCCTGCCGACGGGAGAGGCGCTGTCCGCCGCCGATGCCGGGGCGTGGTTCGACGCCTATCCCGCCATCCCGTTGATGAACGCCTACGGCCCGGCCGAGTGCGCCGACGACGTCGCCTTCCATCCGCTGCACGCGGCACCGGCCCCCGGCACCACCATCCCCATCGGCCGTCCGACCGCCGGTGCGGAGCTGCGCATCGTCGACGGCGACCTCGCCGCGGTCCCGATGGGAACCGTCGGCGAGATCGCCATCGGCGGCATCGGGGTCGGCCGCGGCTATCTGGGCGACCCGCGCCGGACCGCCTTGTCCTTCATCCCCGACCCGGACGCCGCACCGGGCGCCCGGCTCTACCGCACCGGCGATCTCGGCCGCTGGTCGGCTCAGGGCGTCATCGAATGGGCCGGGCGCGGCGACTTCCAGATGAAGCTGCGCGGCTTCCGCATCGAGGCCGGCGAGGTCGAGGCCACGCTGGAACGCCATCCGGCCGTCCGCCGTGCGGTCGTCCAGGTCCGCGCCGACCATCTGACCGCATGGTGGGAACCCGCAGAGCCCCACGCCGCAGAACCCCACGCGGAGGTTCTTGCCGAGACCCTCGCCGCCCATGCCGCCGAAACGCTGCCGTCCTATATGGTGCCGACCCGCTGGGTCCGGATGACCGCCTGGCCGCGCAACGCCAACGGCAAGCTCGACCGCAAGGCGTTGCCCGATGCCGAAACCGCATCGTCCGCCACGGCGGACGAGCCACCGGCCACCGAAACCGAACGCCGGCTCGCGCAGCTCTGGCAGGAGTTGATGCCGGGAAGCGCCGTCGGCCGCAACGCCGACTTCTTCGCCCTCGGCGGCCATTCCCTGCTCGCCGCCCGCCTGATCGCCCGCCTGCGCCGGGACGGCTGGCCCGGACTGCCCCTGCGCACGGTGTTCGAGGCTTCGGAACTCCGCGCCCTCGCCGCCCGGCTCGACGCCTTGGCCGGCGCGGGAGACGACGATACCCCGCCGCTGCGTCCGGTGGAACGGCGGGAGGCGATGCCGCTGTCCCCTGCCCAGCAACGCTTGTGGCTGGTCGACCGGCTGTCTGGCGGCGGCACCGCCTATCTGATGGCGGCCCGACTGGACCTTTCCGGCGATCTCGACGCCGCGGCGCTGGAAACGGCCCTCAACGCCGTCGTCGCCCGCCACGAGATCCTGCGCACCGCCTATCCGGAGCGCGACGAGGAGCCTGCCGCCATCGCCGCCCCCGCCCTGTCGATACCGCTGCCGCTGGAGGATCTGTCCGGGCTGCCGCCGGAGGAGCGGGAGTCCTGCGCCCGGGCGCGGGAGGAGGAGCACGCGCGCACCCCCTTTGACCTCGCGGCCGGCCCGCTGCTGCGCGCCCGTCTCCTGCGGATGGACGCCGACACCCATCGGCTGCTGTTCGCCATGCACCACATGATCGCCGACGGCTGGTCGGTCGGCGTGCTGTGCCGCGACCTCGCCGCCGCTTACCGCGCGGCACGGGCCGGAGAGGCTCCCGACTGGCCGCCGCTGCCGGTCCAATATGCGGATTACGCGGTCTGGCAACGCACCCTGTTGTCGGGCGAGCGGCTGGCGCGCGAGATCGCCTTCTGGCGCGACGGCCTTGCCGGGGCGCCGACCGTGCTTGCCCTGCCGACCGACCGGCCGCGCCCGGCCATCGCCTCCACGCGCGGCGACTCCCTGCGCCTGCGCCTGGATGCGGGCCTGCTGGCCCGGGTGGAGGATTGGGCGCGCCGTCGCGGCGCCACGCCCTTCATGGCCCTGCTCGCCGCCTTCAATGCCATGCTGCATCGGGAAACCGGCGCCAACGACCTGCTGGTCGGCACCGACACCGCCGGCCGGCCGGATCGCGCCCTGGAGGGTCTGATCGGCTTCTTCGTCAATGTCGTGCCGCTGCGCTCCCGCCTGGAGCCGGGGGTCAGCTTCGACGCGCTGCTCGACCGCACCCGGCAGACGGCCCTCGACGCCTTCGATCATGACGCCCTGCCCTTCGACCGCATCGTCGAGGCGGTCGGGGTGCCGCGCGACCGCGGGCGCAATCCGCTGGTCCAGGTCCTGTTCGTGCTGCAGAACGTGCCCGGCGGGCCGCTGGAGCTGCCGGACCTCGTCATCGCCGAAGCCCCGCCCGCCGAACGCCAGTCGAAGTTCGACATGGCCCTGTTCCTGGAGCCGGTAGGCGGCGGCAGCGGCGACGGCCCCGGCGGCCCGGCCCTGGCCGCCGACTGGGTGTTCGCCAGTTCCCTGTTCGATCCCACGACCGTGCGCCGGTTCCACGACGCCTGGGTCGCGCTGCTGGAACGCGCGGTCGCCGACCCGTCCCAGCCCGTCCTTCCCCCCTTCCCCGCCCCTTCTGCCGGTCAGGAGTTCCCACCCATGGACCAGACCCGGCGCGCCAGCGCCAAGCTCTCCCGTCTCGGCGGGCCGGCGGCCCCCTGCCGTCCGGCCCGGTTGCAAGCCGCCGATCCCATCCGCCGCTCGTTCCTGACGCCGGGCTCGGACTTTCCGATCATGCTGGAGCCGGCAACGCCCGACCTCGACCCGGTCGCCTGGGCTGAGGGCAACCGCGGGCTGATCGACGATCTGCTGCTGCGCCACGGTGCCATCCTGTTCCGCGGCTTCGCCCTGCCCGATCCGCAAGCCTTCGAATGCTTCGCCGAGGCGATGGAGCCGACCGGGCTGTTCGGTTCCTACGGCGACCTGCCGAAGAAGGAGGGCGGGCGCAACACCTACCGTTCCACGCCGTATCCTGAGCGGCAGATGATCCTCTACCACAACGAAAGCAGCCATCTGGACCGCTGGCCGCGCAAGCAGTGGTTCTTCGCCGAGCAGGTTGCGCCCGTCGGCGGCTGCACCCCCATCGTCGACTGCCGCCGGATGCTGACGCTCCTGCCGGCCGATCTGGTGACGATGCTGGAGACGCGCGGGCTGCTCTATGTCCGCACCTTCACGCCGCGTCTCGACGTCGATTGGCGCGATTTTTTCAAGACCGACGACCGCGCGGCGGTGGAAGCCCACTGTGCCGCCGGCGGGATCGACCTGCGCTGGCTCGACCCCGACACGCCGCAGACCCGGACCCGCAGCCCGGCGGTGATCCGCCATCCGCTGAGCGGCGAGCGCAGCTTCTTCAACCAGATGCAGCTCCACCACCCCGCCTGCCTGGAACCGGAGGTGCGGGCCGACCTGCTGGAGATGGCCGGTATCGAGCGTTTCCCCCGCAACGTCCTGTTCGGCGACGGCGAGACGATCCCGGACGAGACCATGGCCCTGATCGGCGAAGCGTATGAGGCCTGTGCGGTGCGTTTCCAATGGCTGCGCGGCGATGTGGTGATGGTGGACAACATGCTGACCGCCCACGCCCGCGATCCGTTCGAGGGGCCGCGCCGCATCGTGGTGGCCATGGGCGCCATCGTCGAACGCCGGGCCGTGGAGGTGCTGTGATGGACGAGTCGACCGCCCTGACGCCGCGCCAGCGCGACATCCTCGACGCCATCGCCAACGGCGCTCCCGACGGTTCGCCGCTGGAGCTGGTCATCGACCTGGACGGCCCGCTCGATCCCGACCGGATGCGCCAAGCGGTGGAGGAGGCTGCCGCGACCTTCGACGCGCTGCGCACGGCTCTGCTGCCGGTGCCGGGCTTCCGGACCCCGCGGCAGGTCGTCGGCGCCGAGCCTCTCGTCGCATGGACGGAGACCGATAGCGAGACGGCCATGCCGCTGGACCCCGCCGCCGGCCGGGTCTTCCGCGCGCAGCTGTCGCGGCACGGGGCCGAAAGTGCCACCCTGACGCTGGCCGTCTCACCACTGGTCTGCGACCGCGGTGGACTGACCCGGCTCGTCGCCGCCATCGCCGACCTTTATGCCGGCAGGACGCCCGCCGCCGGGATCGGCCTTGCCCGCTTCGCCGCATGGCGGGAGGAGCTGGACGCATCGGAGGATGCGGCGCACGGACGCGCCTATTGGGCCGGCCTGGGGCTGGAAGCCCTGACCGACCCGCGGCTCCCCGGCCCGGCCCCGGTCATGCCGGGGGCTGGCACCGCCACCCGCAGCATCCCGCCGCAGACCGCCGCCGGGCTCGGCAGCCTCGGGCAGCCGGTCGATGCCGTGCTGCAGGCCGCATGGTGGATGCTGATCGCGCGAATCACCGGCGAGGACGCGTTCCGCGGCCTGTGGATCAACGACCCGCGCCGCGACTACGACATGCTCGCCGACGGCATCGGCGCCTTCGAAGACACGCTGCCGCTGGCCCTGAGCCTGTCCGGCGACGAAACCATCGACAGGCTGCTCGCCCGTGTCACGTCGATGATGGACGCTCACCGCGACGCGCAGGAACAGCGACCGGACGGCGTCCTGTCGCCCGGTGCGGCGGCCTTCGCCCTGACGGACCCCCGGGAAACCATCGACAACGGGGGCCTGCGTTGGAAGCCGCGCGGCTGGCCGGCGCCGCGACCGGCCGGCGCCCTCACCCTGGAGGTGACGATGGCCGGCGGACAGCCGGTGGGCGTCACCCTGCACGCCGATCCCGCCCGCTTCAGCGTCGCCGCCATCGAGGCGCTGGCCGACCAATATCTCGCCGCCCTGGCTTCCCTTCCCGGCCATCGCGCCGGCCGCGTCGCCGACCTGCCGCTGCTGGCGGAGCGCGACCGCCGCTGCCACGCGGCTCTCGCCGGCCACGAACCCGCCGCCGCGCCGACCATCCCCGCCCTGCTGTCGGGCCTCGCCACCAGCCATCCCGACGCCCCGGCGCTGCAGGACGGCACACGCCGGTGGACCTATTGCGAACTCGACCAACTGGTCGGGTGTCTGGCCCGCCATCTGCACCGCGACGGGGTCGAACCTGGGCGGCGTGTGGTGCTGGCCCTGCCCCGCTCCGCCGAACTGGTCATCGCTCTGCATGCGGTGATGCGGGCCGGTGGCGCTTATGTGCCGGTCGATCCGGACTGGCCGGAAGCGCGGCGGACCGCGGTGATCGCGGCGGCCGACCCCTGCCGGGTGCTGGATGCCGCCGATTTGGCCGCCCTCCTGGCACAGCCGGCGCCCGACGCCGCATTGCCCATCGTCACCGCGCAGGATGCCGCCTACGTGCTGTTCACCTCCGGCTCCACCGGCACGCCGAAGGGCGTGGTGATCGAGCATGGACAGCTCGCATCCTATGTGGCGGCGTCCGGTGCGGCGCTCGACCTCGCCGCCTGCCGCCGCTTCGCCCTGACCTCGACCGTCGCCGCCGATCTCGGCAACACCTCGCTGTTCGGGGTGCTGGCCGCCGGCGGCTGCCTCGTGGTGGCCGACGAGGCGACGATGACCGACGGCGCCGCCTTCGCCCGCTTCATCGCCGACGAGGCAATCGATTGCGTGAAGATCGTGCCGTCCCATCTGGCGGCCCTGATCGACACGCCGGCTCCGGTGCTTCCCGGCACGCTCATTCTCGGCGGGGAGCCTACCGCCCGGCCGCTGCTGCAGGCCATCCGCGCCGCGGCCCCCCGCTGCCGCGTCTTCAACCATTACGGCCCGACCGAGACCACCGTCGGCGTGATGGTCCATGCGCTGCCGCCGGAAAGCCCGCTGCCGGACCAACTGCCGCTCGACCGCATGCTGGCGGGAAGCCGGGTGCTGCTGCTCGACCCGGCGGGACGGCCGGTGCCGATCGGCGCCGTCGGCGAACTCGTCATCGGCGGTGCCCAGGTCGCCCGCGGCTATCTCGGCCGCCCGGACGATCCCGCCTTCCGCGCCGATCCGGAACGCGACGGAGGGCGGCTGTACCGCACCGGCGACCTTGCCCGGCTGCTGCCGGACGGTGGCCTCCAGCTGGTCGGCCGCGCGGACGATCAGGTCAAGATCCGCGGCTTCCGCGTCGAACCGGCCGAGATCGTGGCCGCGATCCTCGCCCTGCCCGGCGTCGCCCAGGCGGCGGTGAAGGTCTGGGGCGAAGGGCGGCTGGTCGGCTATGCCGTTCCGTCCGCCGGGGCCGCCCTCGACCCGGCCGCGCTGCGGGAGGAGCTGCGGCGCCGGCTGCCCGACGCCATGGTCCCGGCGGAGCTGCTGCCGCTCGACCGCCTGCCGCGGCTCGGCAACGGCAAGATCGACCGGGCCGCCCTGCCGGAGACGGCGCGCTCCACCGCCGAAGCGGACGAGGCGGCGGCACCGCTGGAAACGCTCATCGCCGGGCTGTTCGCCGGCCTGCTGGAACGCGACCGGGTCGGCTTGGCCGAGAACCTGTTCGACCTTGGCGGCCATTCGCTGCTGGTGATCAAGCTGGTGTCGCGCCTGCGCAAGCGGCTGGGCGTGGAGGTGCCGCCGGGCATCGTCTTCGACCACCCGACCCCCGCCGGTCTCGCCCGTGCGCTCCGCGCGGAAGAGACCGAGCCGGGACAACTCGACCGGGCCGCTGCCTGACAGCTCCCCCCTTTCACGATACGGACGGTTCCGGTACATGGCCGACACGCTCGCCCCCACCCTGCACGACATCGCGCTGGGCTTCGCCCGCCTGCCGACGGAACGGCGGCGCGCCTTCCTCGACGCGCTGCGGGCACGCGGCATCGCCTTTTCCCGGCTGCCGGTGCCCCGCCGCGGCGATCCGACCGCACCGGCGCCGGCCTCCCCCGCGCAACGCCGTCTGTGGACCTTGCATCGGCTCGATCCTTCCTCGGCCGCCTACCACATGCCGGGGGTGTTCCGGCTGCGCGGCGCGCTCGATGCGGCGGCGCTGGAGGCCGCGCTGAACGCCGTCGCCGAGCGGCACGACATCCTGCGCACCGTCTACCGGGAAGACGGCGACGGCCGGCTGTGGACGGTCACGCGGCCACCCCGGCCGTTCCGTTTGGGTCGGTACGACCTGTCCGACCGTCCGGCCGACGCGCAAAGCCTCGCGGAACAGCTTGCCGCCGCACCCTTCGATTTGGAGCGGGCGGAACCCTGGCGCGCCGACCTGCTGCGGATCGCGCCCGACGACCATTGGCTGGTGGTCACGCTGCACCATATCGCCGCCGACGGCGCCAGCATCGGGCTGCTGATGGCCGACGTGGCGGCAGCTTACCGCGCGACCCGCCAAGGCCGCCTCCCCGATCTTCCCGATCTTCCCGGCCTGCCGGTCCAGTATGCCGACATCGCCGCATGGCAGGCGGCGTGGCTCGACGCCGGCGAGGCGGACCGCCAATCCACCTTCTGGCGTGACACCCTGTCCGGCGCACCGGCCCGTCTGGGCCTGCCCGGCAGCGAGAATGGCAACGGCAGTGAAGGCGGCGATGAAGGCGGCGAACAGACCGCCGTCCTTTCGCCTGAGCTTTCCGACCGGCTGAAGGGGCTGGCCGCCGGCGAAGGCTGCACGCCCTTCGTGTTGCTGCTGGCCGCCTATGCCCTGCTGCTGAGCCGGATGAGCGGACAGGACGACCTGATCGTCGGCATCCCTGTCGCCGGCCGCCGGCAACCGGAGGCGGAGCGGCCGATCGGCTGCTTCGTCAACACCCTGCCGTTGCGCCTGCGCCTCGCACCGTCCCGATCCTTCCGCGATTGGCTGCGCGAGGTCGCCCGGCTGGTGGCCGACGCCCAGGACAACCAGGATCTTCCCCTCGACGCCATCCTCGAAGCCGGCCGGCCGGAGCAGGGCGCAAGCCCGGCGGTTCAGGTCATGTTCGACCACCGCCCGGATCCAACGACCTTCGATGGACTCGATGGGCTGGAGGTGGAGCCGCTGGAGCTGCCGGTCCGCACCGCCAAATTCGACCTCGCCCTCGCGGGCAGCGGGCGGCCCGACGGCTCGATCCTCGTCCGCCTTGCCCATCGCGGCCCAGCCGGTCCCGCGGCGCGCATCCTGCGGCGCTGGCAGCGCCTGCTGGTCCAGGTCGCCGCCGATCCCGACCGTCCGCTGCGCGCCCTCGACCCGCGCAGCGAGGAGGAGATCCACGCGGTATCCTGCTGGTCGCGCGACCCTGGCTGGTCCGGAGCGACGCCCGATCCGGTGCCGGTCCTGCTCGCCCGCCTCGCCGCCGAACGGCCGGACGCCCCCGCCATCCTGTTCGGCGACGGCGTGCTGAGCCGGGGCGAGCTGGACCGCCATGCCAACCGTCTCGCCCACCGTCTGATCGCGCTGGGCGCCGGGCCGGAGCGGCGCATCGGCATCTGCCTGCCCCGCTCGCCCGAACTGATCGTCGCCTTCCTGGCGGTGCTGAAGTCCGGCGCCGCCTTCGTGCCGCTCGACCCCGCCCACCCAGCCGACCGGCAGCATGCCATCCGCGACGCCGCCGGCCTGTCGCTGCTGATCGCCGCCACCCCGCTGGACGGCGTTACGACACTCACCCCGCAGGACGCCGCCGACGAACCCGATCACGCCCCCGACGTGGCGATCCACCCGCGCAGCCTCGCCTATGTCATTCACACCTCCGGCTCCACCGGAACACCGAAAGGCGTGGCGGTGGAGCACGGCCCGCTCGCCATGCACTGCATCGCCACCGCCGCCGTCTACGACATGGGACCGGACAGCCGGGAGCTGCATTTCCTGTCCTTCACCTTCGACGGCGCGCACGAGCGCTGGATGACCGCCCTGGCGGCCGGCGGCGCCATCCTGCTGCGCGACGACAGCCTGTGGACCGCCGAGCAGACCTATGACGCCATCCGCCGCCATCGCCTGACCCATGCCGGCTTCCCACCCAAATACCTGCAGCAGCTGGCATCCTGGGCCGAGCAGCAGGGCGGCGAGCCACCGCCCGTCCAGCTCTATTCCTTCGGCGGGGAGGCGATGCCGCGCGCCGGGCTGGAGCGGCTGTTCCGCAGCCTGCGGCCCCGCCACGCCATCAACGGCTATGGCCCGACCGAGACGGTGGTGACGCCGCTGGTGTGGAAGGGCGACGGCAGCTGCCTCCCCGATTCCCCCTATGTGCCGATCGGCCGCCCGGTCGGCGACCGCAGCGCCCACATCCTCGACGACGACCTGAACCCGCTGCCGGTCGGCGTCACCGGCGAGCTGTGGATCGGCGGCGGCGGGCTTGCCCGCGGCTATCTCGATCGTCCGGCGGCGACGGCCGAGCGCTTCGTCCCCGACCCGTTCGGCGGTCCCGGTGCCCGCCTCTACCGCACCGGTGATCTTGCCCGCTGGCGCGAGGATGGAACCGTCGAGTTCCTCGGCCGGCGTGACCATCAGGTCAAGCTGCGCGGTTTCCGCATCGAGCTGGGCGAGATCGAGGCCCATCTCGCCGCCGAACCCGGTGTGCGCGAGGCGGTGGTGATCGCCCAGGAGACCGGCGGCGTCACCCGGCTCGTCGGCTATCTGGTGCCGGCCGCCGGCCATCGCCCCGATCCGGCGGCGGTGGCCACAGCGCTGGCCGGGCGCCTGCCCGCCCATATGGTGCCGGCGCGGCTGATGGTGCTGGACGCGATCCCGGTCACGCCGACCGGCAAGCTCGACCGCGCCGCCCTGCCGGCGCCGCGTTGGGAAACGGACGTGCAGGCCGCCCCCTCGACCCCGGTGGAGGAACTGCTGTCCCAGCTGTGGCGGGACGCGCTGAACGTCGAAAACGTCGGCGTCACCGACAATTTCTTCGAGATCGGCGGCGATTCCATCATCGCCCTGCAGATCGTCGCCCGCGCCCGCGCCGCCGGCCTGCGCATCACGCCCAAGCAGTTGCTGGAACGCCAGACCATCGCGGCCCTGGCCGTGGTGGCGGAGGAAGCGGCGCCGACCGTGGCCGTCGCCGAACCTCCCGCCGGCCCCTCGCCGCTGGCGCCGATCCAGTGCTGGTTCTTCGACCAGCCGATCCCCAACCGCAACCGCTGGAACCAGTCGGTCCTGCTCGCCGCGACGACGCCGGTGGACCCCGGACGGCTGGCGGCGGCGCTCGCCATGGTCGCAGGCCGGCATGCCGCCTTGCGCCTGCGCTTCACCCGGCAGCCGGATGGCGGCTGGACGCAGACCCATGCCGACGGGCCGGCCGCCATCCCGCTGGAGGAGGCGACGGCCGCCGACGATGCCGCCGTCACGCGGCTGTGCGACGAACTGCAAGGCGCCCTCGACCTCGCGCAGGGGCCGCTGTTGCGGGCGCTGCTGATCCGCAAGGCCGATGGTGGGCAGCGGCTGTTTCTGGTCGCCCATCATCTGGTGGTGGACGGCGTTTCCTGGCGCATCCTGCTGGAGGAACTGGCGGCGGCCTTGCAGGGTCCCTGCCTGCTGGACCGGCTGCCCGCCGCCGGCACGCCCTTCACCCTGTGGACGCGGCGGCTGGCCGACGCGGTTCCCGACTTCCTCGACCAATTGGACCATTGGCGCGCCGCGCTGGACACGCCGCCCCTGCCGACCATCGGCGAGCTTTCACTCAATACGCGGCGCCATGCCGTCACCCACAGCCTGCGGCTTGACGGAAAAGCGACCCGCCGGCTGCTGACCGAGGCGTCGGCCGCCTACCGCACCCGCATCGACACCCTTCTTCTCACCGCCGTCGCCCTTGCGGCCACCCGCCGCTTCGGACGCGACGCCCTGACCGTCCATGTCGAAGGGCACGGGCGCGACGCACTTTTCCCGGACATCGACATCGGCCGGACCGTCGGCTGGTTCACCAGCGTCTATCCCGTCCGTCTCGCACCGCCCGCCTCCTGCGACGGCGCCATCCGCCACGTCAAGGAGGTGCTGCGCGCGGTGCCCGATGGCGGCATCGGCTTCAACCTGCTGCGCCATCTGGGACCGCCGGAGGCCCGCGCCGCCCTGTCCGGCACGCCGACGGCCATCTCCTTCAATTATCTGGGCCGATTCGATGCCGCGGACGACGCTCCCTGGCGCCCGGCCCCGGAGGAATGCGGCGCCGGCACCGATCCCGATGCGCCGCTGGGCGCCATGATCTCCATCGACGGGCAGGTGATGGCGGGCGAACTGGTCCTGCATGCCCGTGCCAGCCGCGCCCTCTTCCCCGATGGGACGATCGACGGTCTGATGGACGATGTCCGGGCCACATTGGCGGAGTTGGCCGCCCACTGTGCCGGCGTCGAGGCGGGTCAGGCGACCCCATCCGATTTCCCGCTCGTCCGGCTGAGCCAGGCGCAGATCGATGCCCTGCCGGTGCCCGCCCCCGCCATCGCCGACATCCTGCCGCTGACTCCCATGCAGGCGGCGATGCTGCAACACGGCCTCGCCAACCCGCGGTCCCGGGCCTACACCGTCCAAGTCTGGGCAGTCATTGACGGGCTGGACGTCGATCGGTTGGCGGCGGTGTGGCGCACGGTGATCGCCCGTCACGACGTGCTGCGCGGCGCTTTGGTGCGCGACGGCGTCGACGAGCCGGTCATGGTCGTGCGCAAGACCGCGGAGATGCCCTTCACCCTTCTGGATTGGCAGGACGAACCCGATCCAGATGCATCCTGGCAGGACCTGTGCGACGACGAGTACCACCGTGGCTTCGACTTCGCCGAGGCGCCGCTGATGCGGGTCGTGCTGGCGCGCACCGGCCCTTCCACCCACCGCTTCCTGTGGACCTGGCACCATGCGCTGCTCGACGGCTGGAGCATGTCGCGCCTGCTGGGCGAGATCCTGCGGCTTTACGACGGGGAAACGGTGCCCCCGCCGGCAGCGCGGGTCCGCGATCTGGTCGCCTGGACCCAGGAGCGCAGCCGGGTGCAGGATCGCGCCGCCGCGCAAGCGCACTGGCGGTCCTGTCTTGCCGCCCTGCCGGCGCCCACCCGCCTGACCGCCATCCTGCCGCCCCCCGACGAACCGGGACCCGACGGGGCCGAGGAGCGCATCATCGACGAGGCGGCGGTGCGGCAACTCCAGCGCTTCGCCAGCGCCCGGAAGGTGACGCTGAACACGCTGATCCAGGCCGGCTGGCTGCGGCTTCTGGCCCGGCTGTGCGGACAGGACACGGTCGCCTTCGGTGCCGTCATGTCCGGCCGGTCCGTCGAGATGCCGGGGATCGACCAAGTGACCGGCCTGCTGGTGGGCGTCCTGCCGCTGGTCCACGAGGTGGTCGAAGCCGGCACCCACGAAGACGACCGGGAAGACGATTGGCTTCGCGGGCTGCTGGCCGCCAACATCGCCGCGCGACAGTACGAGCATGCGCCGCCGCCTGCCCTTCAATGCTGGACCGACCCGGCCTCCGCTCCCTTCGACAGCATCATGATCTTCGAGAATTATCCGGTCGACGACGCCCTGCGGCAGAGCGAACGAGCAACCCTGTCCTTCCGCGAGGTCGGCAACCGCGGTCGGATGAGCTATCCGCTGACCCTGGTGGTGGTTCCGCGCGACACGCTGGTCCTGCGGCTGGAATATGCCGGCGCCCTGTTCCACCCACGCGATGCGGCGGCATTGGTCGACGGGTTGGTCCGCGAGGTGGGGATTTTGGGTCAGTGCCAGCCTGCCGCTCCACCACTTGCGGAATGCCTTGGAACGCGCTAAGTAATACTCAGCATCGCACTGGTATTACCGAGGCGGCCATGGCCACGACGCTCACCACCAAGGGGCAAGTCACCATTCCCAAGCCCATCCGCGATCGGCTGGGCATCGGGCCCGGCAGTGCCGTGGAATTCGAGATTGCGGAGGACGGACGCGTCATTCTGAAACCGGCGGACCGAACGCTTCCGGCGAAGAGCCGGTTCGAGCGCCTGCGGGGCCGCGCCACCGCGGGCCTGAGCACCGACCAGATCATGGCGTTGACGCGCGGCGAGGACTGACCGCCGATGACTCTGGTCGACACCAATGTCCTCCTCGATCTGGTGACGAACGATCCGGTGTGGGCGGATTGGTCCATCCGGCAATTGGACGGTGCCGCCGTCAAGGGACCGCTGATCATCAACGACGTGGTCTATGCCGAACTGTCGGTTGGCTTTGAGCGGATCGAAGACCTCGACGATCTGCTCGACGAGGCCGGGATCGCCATGGAGGAGATCCCGCGCGAAGCCTTGTTCCTGGCCGGCAAGGCGTTTCGCCGCTATCGCACCGCAGGCGGCGCCCGCTCGGGCGTGCTGCCGGATTTCTTCATCGGCGCCCATGCCGCCGTGCTCGGGCTGCCGCTGCTGACCCGCGATGCCAAACGCTACCGTTCGTATTTCCCGTCCGTCGTTCTCATGGCGCCGGAAGCACAGTAGGGCCGGCGGCCGACAGCAGCGCCTCGGCATCGGCCACGGACAGCGGGCGGGCGAACAGATAGCCCTGGGCATAGTCGCAGCCGACCCGGGTGACGACCTCGCGCTCCGCCTCGGTCTCGATCCCTTCGGCGACGACCTCCAGCCCGATGCGGTGGGCCAGTTCGACGATGCCGCGCAGCAGCGATTCCTGCCTGGGATCGGAGCCGAGCGCGCTGATGAAGCTCTTGTCGATCTTCAGCACGTCGAAGGGCAGGCGGCTTAGCTGCGACAGCGAGGAATAGCCGGTGCCGAAATCGTCCATGCACAGCGCCACCCCCAGCGCATGGAAACGTTCCAAAATGGCGCGGGCCTGATCGTGATCGGTGACAATCATGCTCTCCGTCACCTCGATCTTCAGCCCTTCGCTGCGGCCGGCCGCCAGGAAGGCGAGCATGTCGTCGACATGGCGCTCGTCCAGCATCTGGCGCGCCGACAGGTTGACGTTGACGGTCAGGGCGGCCCCTCCCGCCAGCCGGCGCCAGCGGGCGAGCTGGTCCACGGCCCGTTCCAGAACATGGCGACCGAGCGGCAGGATCTGGCCCGTCTCCTCGGCGATGGGGATGAATTGCGCCGGGCTGACGAAGCCGAGGTCGGGGTGGCGCCAGCGCACCAGGGCTTCGAAACCGGCAAGCCGTCCGTCCGGCAGCGACAGGATGGGCTGGTAAACCAGGAAGATGTCGCCGGCCTCCAGCGCCGGGTTCAGATCGCGTTCCAGGCGGCTGCGGATCAGGATCGCCTCGCGCAGGGAGGCGTCGAACAGCACGGTGCGCCCCTTGCCATGTTCCTTGGCGCGGTAGAGCGCGATGTCGGCGTCACGCAACAGGCTGTCCGGATCGTCGCTGGTCCCGTCGTCGACCGCCAGACCGATGCTGAGCCCTACCCGCAATTCCATGCCGCCGGCAGAGAGCGGGCCTTTGAACGCGGATTCCAGCGCCTGGGCGCGGGCAATCGCCGCCTCGCGGCCGGCGGGGACCGTCACGACGAATTCGTCGCCGCCCAGCCGGGCGACGAACTCCCCCGGTTCCAGCAAGGCGGCGATCCGCTCCGCCGTCGCCACCAGCACGCGGTCGCCGACGGCATGGCCGAGGCTGTCGTTGATCAGCTTGAAACCGTCGAGATCGAGGAACAGCAGCGCCAGGTCGCTCCGCTCGCCGTCCTGCGCCGCCTGCCGGTCGTGCAGCCAGCGGACCAGGAAGGCCCGGTTGGGCAGCCCGGTCAGGAAATCGTGGGTGGCCTGATGGACCAGCCGCGCCTCGTAGGATTTGCGGTCGCTGATGTCTGCTGCGGAACCGGCCAGCCGCGCCACCCGGCCGTCCGGACCCGCGGCGACGATGCCGTGCAGATGGAGCCAGCCGGTGCCATGCTGCGGTCCCCCGCCCTCCTCCCCGATGCCTGGCGGCAGGACGCGGAACTCCACGTCGAAACTGGCGCCGTCGGCCCCCTGCTCCCCCTGGCGGATCGCCGAGAGCACGGCGTGCCGGTCGTCGGGATGGATGTGGGACAGCAAGGCCGCAAGGCCGGGTTCGCCGGCGGCGGCCGGAAGATGGAGCATCTGACGCAGCCGGGGCGACAGGAACAGGTCGCCGCTGTCCAGATCCCAGTCCCACAGGCCGTCGTTGGTGGCGGCGGCGGCCATGGCATAGCGGCGCTCGCTCTCGCCCAGCCGGCGGCCCTTCTCCTCGATGGCGGCGAACAGGCCGCGCAGGGCGACCCGGCTGTCCTCCAGGCTGCGGCCGAGCAGGCCCAACTCGTCGTGGCGGAAACCGCCATCCACCCTCCCCGCCTTGCCCCAGCCCTGGAACGACCGGTCGAGGTCGCGGCGGGCCAGCCGGCGGGCATCCTCCACCAGACGGCCGAGCGGACCGACGATGCGGCTGCGGGTGAACCACACCGCGGCGCCGGCCAGCCCCAGAACCAGAATGGCGATGACGCCGCCGCCGACCGCCATCAGCCGCTGCAGGGCTTCGATGTCGTCCAGTGTGGCGGCGGTCAGACGGGCGCGCTGCGCGCTCAGATGGCTGTTCAGCGCCGCCAGCCCCTTCACCGCGTCGCGGCGGCAGGTGTCGAAGGCATCCGCCGGGATAGCCGCCGCCGGGTCCTCCATCTGCACCTGGATGGCGTCGAGGAAGGCGGCGATGGCGGCGATGGCCCGCGCCTCGTTCTCGCTGGGGGTGACGATGTCGCGGTAGATCTCCAGATTGGCCCGCGACAGGGCGAGCGCCCGGTCCAGTGCCGCATGGTCGGCGGCGCCGCTCTCCGCCCCCTCGCGGTAACGGTCGATGACGCCGCCGAGGCCGAGATGCCCGCGCAGTTCCGAAAGCGCATCGGATTTGGTGGCAGCCTGCAGGTCGTAGTCGCGCCAGCCCTCGGCGACCGCACCCATGCCCTGCATCAATTGCAGCCCGACCGCCAGCATCACCGCCAGACAGACGACCAGCGCCGCCGCCAGAAGCAGCGCCGAGCGCGCGATGGTCAGGGTCCGGCGGCCCGAACCGGCGACCGGTCCGGATGCGGCCCGGGTCAACCGGCCGGAGATGGCCCCGGAATCTTCGCCGGTCCCGGCGTCCTCGCTGACGATGTCGCTCACGCCGCCCTTCCCTCTTCCCCCGACCCCGCGGGAATCACGCGCGCAACGCCTTCGAGAAGCTGTGCGCCGCGCCTTCCAGCCGCCTGGTCTCGCTGCCGAGCGATTGTGCGGCGGAGAACATGCTTTCCGCAACCGCGCCGGCCTGTTCGGCGGCCTGTGCAACCTCGGAAATCGCTGCGCTGACCGCACCGGCGGTGCCGGCGGTCTCCTGGATGTTGCGGGCGATCTCGCGTGTCGCCTCGTCCTGCTGGGTGACGGCGTCGGCGATCTCCTGCGCCATGCGGCAGACCTGCTCCAGGCTGCCGCCGATTCCCTGGATGGCGCCGACCGCGCCGTCGGTGGCACTGCGGATGGTCGCGATCTGCTGGGTGATGTCCTCGGTCGCCCGCGCGGTCTGGTTGGCGAGGTTCTTCACCTCCTGCGCCACCACGGCGAAGCCCTTCCCCGCCTCGCCGGCGCGGGCGGCCTCGATGGTGGCGTTCAGCGCCAGCAGGTTGGTCTGGCTGGCGATGGCGTTGATCAGCCCGACCACCTCGCCGATCCGCTGCACCGCTTCCGCCAGGCTGGCGACGGTGGCCGACGAGCGGTCGGCCTGTTCGACCGCCGCCGTGGTCATGGCGACCGAACCGCGCACCCGCTGCCCGATCTCGGCGATTGAGGCCGACAGTTCCTCGGTGGCGGCGGCAACCGCCTGGACGGTTCCGGCGGTGCGGGCGGCAGCGGCCGAGACCTCCTGCGTGCCGCCGATGGTCCGGCTGGAGGATTGCGCCAGTTCCTGCCCGGTGTGGTGCAGGGTGCCGGCCCGGCCGGCAAGGGCGGCGGCCAGCGCGCCGATCTCCGCTTCGAAGGAGCGGAGGTTGCGTTCCAGTTCCTCCTGGCGCCTGCGCGCCTGTTCGGCTTCGGCGCGTTCACGTTCGCCCGCTGCACGCAGCCGGACCAGCCCGTCGCGGAACACCCCGACGGTGCCGGCCATGGCGCCGATCTCGTCGCGGTGGCCGACCGACGGCACGGCACTCTCCAGATCGCCGCCGGCCAGCCGTTCCATATAGGCGGCCAGCCGGGCCAGGGGATGGACGATGCGGCGATGGGTGAACCACAGGAACAACCCGGCGATGGCGACCAACAGCACCAGCGCCACGCCGCCGCCGGTCAGCACCGTGCCGTTCAGGGCGGCGATGCCCTGGCGGTTGGCTTCGCCAAGAGCGGCACGCGCCCGCGTCAGTTCGCCGTTCAGCGTCCGCATGGCGGCCACCGCCGGCGCGGTGTCGAGTGCGGCGGTGCGGGCCAGCCGGTCGAGCGGGGTGTGAACCGCCACCGCGGCTTCCGCCTCCGTCAGCTTGGCCTCCAGCTGTGCCAGCGCCGCGGCGATGGTGTCGAGCGCCGCCCCCTCGGCCGTGGTCAGTTCGCCGGCATAGCGGTAGACCTCCAGATTGGCGGCGGCGGATTTCAGGCTCTGGCGCATCTCGGCGGCACGGGCCGGATCGGCGGTCAGCAGAAAGTCGCCGAACCGGTGGATCACCCCACCGAACCCCAACGCCCCGCGCAGGTCGGACAGGGCGTCGGCCTTGGCCGCGGCCCCCAGGTCGTAGGCGTTCCAGCGCTCGTCCACCTGCCGGATGCCCTGCACGGTGACGATGCTGACCGCCAGGACCAGCAGCAGCACGGCGACCAGCCCGGACGAGAGAAGCCAGCCGAGCTGGGCGATCCGCCGATGTCCGTGGGTTTCGGGAGTGGCGGGATGCGTGATGGTCATGGGCGGTCTCCATTCCGGCGGCTGAAACGTAGGAACCAGTGGTCGAGCGACAGCCGTCCGCCGCCACGCAGGATCAGACCGGTGAGCAGCAGCATCCAGAAGTAATGCTGCGGGTTGTTGAAGGCCGGGTTTTCGGCCCCCAGCACGAACTGGATCACCAGCGCCATCGCCAGCAGCGGCACCGCCGCCAGCCGTGTCGCCAGACCCAGCACCAGCAGGACCGGCATGGTCAGCTCGGTGGCGGCGGCCAGCAGCGCGGCGACGTCCGCCGGCAGCAGCGGCACCCGGTATTCCTCCTGGAACAGGAAGAGCGTCGCCTGCCAGTCGCCGATCTTCTGCAGGCCGGAGCGGAAGAAGATCGGCGCCATCGTCAGCCGGACCGCAAGGTCGAACAGCGGTACGGCATGGCGGTCGAGCCATCCGGCGACGTGGTCGCGGATCTCCGGCAAGCGGCCGAACCGGATGGGGGGCTGCCCGAACCTTGCGGACGATGACCGCGGCAACGGCGACGACGTCATGGGTCGATCCCTTCAGGTCGGGTGAAGGAAGGCGGCCGGTCCAGCGCGAAGCCGGCCAGCAAGCGGTTTTGCAGCAGAAGCGCCAGCAGGGATTGCAGGTCGGCGCCGGCAGAGGCCTCATCCCCGGCCGCCTCATCCAGGGTGGCGCCGGCCAGCAGCCGGCACGCGAGCGCTCCGTCGGCCGCGGTCAGGCGGGCGCAGCGCACCTCGCCGCCCGGGGCACCGCCCGTGGCGTCGACGTCCTCGTCCACAGGACTGCGGCCGACCAGAACCGCTTCCGGCTTCGGCAGCGGGATGGCGCCGCCGTCCTTCCACAGCGCATGGATGTTCCAGCCCGACCGCACCAGCCGGAGCGAGGGGTGCGGAACCAGCCGCAGGGATCCTGCCTGTACCGGCGGGATGGCTGCGAGCCGGGCGAGGTCGAGCGGTTCGGCATCGGCGGCGAACAGCGCCTCGTGCATCGCCCAGTCGAGCCGGGCGAGGTCAGGCACCCAGGCTTGACTGCCGCCGGCCGCGTCCAGGCCGTCCAGCCAGTCGGCGAAGCCGGCGCCATAGCTCCACAGCATCGGCAGGCGTGGCGGCGCCTCCGCCGCGAACCGGCAGGCGAGCGCGGTGAAACGCTCCTCCCCCAGGGCGCGGCACAGGGTGGGATGGGCATGGCCAAGGACGGCGGCCAGCGATCCCATCACCGTGTTGCGGTAGACCGCCAGCCGCCCGGCCGGCAGGTCCGGCCGCAGCGCCCCGGCAACGGTCGGATCGCCCTGCAGCAGAAAAGCGGCAAAGTCGCGCTGTAGTCCCGCCAATTTCACGTCAGCCGGCACAATGGACCTCCGGCATTTTCAGCTTCTGCATCGTCGCATCGAGCAGCCGTTGCGCCCTGCCCGCCTCGTCCAGCAGGTCGTCGAGCGGCGGCAGGTCGTTGTCCCATTCGATCAGCACCGGCCGTGGGCCGATGCGCTCCAGCACGTCGGCATAGAGAGCCATCACGGCGGCGCCGACGGCGCTGCCATGGTCGTCGACCAGCAGTTCCTCGCCACCGATGGTCATGCGGGCATGACCGGCCAGATGCAGTTCGCCGACCGCGTCCGCCGGGATGGCGTCGAGCCACGCCGACCGGTCGAAGCCGAGATTGACCGACGAGACGTAGAGGTTGTTGACGTCCAGCAGCAGGCCGCAGCCGGTACGGGCGGCCAGTTCCGCCAGGAATTCGGCTTCGGGAATGGTGCTGTCGGCGAAGGCGATGCAGGCCGCCGGATTCTCGACCAGGATGCGCCGGCCGAAAACGTCCTGGGCATGGTCGACGTTGCGGCGGACCCGGTCCAGGCTGTCCTCGGTATAGGGCAGCGGCAGCAGATCGTTGAGGTAGGTGGCGTCCGTGACGCTCCAGGACAAATGTTCGGAGATCAGCCCCGGTTCCAGCCGGTCGTAGAGCGCGCGCAGCCGCATCAGGTGGTCGGGGTCGAGACCGCCGGCGCTGCCCAGCGACAGGCCGACGCCGTGGCAGCTGACCGGCCGGTCGCGTCGGACCCGCAGGATGCCGGCCAGACGCGGCCCGCCCGGAACCAGGTAATTCTCCGGATGGATCTCGACCCAGGGGATCGGAGAACCGGCCGCGACGAATGCCTCCCGGTGCGGCTCGCGCAGGCCGATGCCGGCGGCGACCGGCACCAGCCGGGGGAGCGTGGAGGACACCGCCGCGACCATCGCCTCAGCCCTTCTTCTTCGGGTTGGCGCCGTCGAACGGCTTCAGCGATCCCATTTCCGTCGCACAGGTACCGGCCTTGACCAGCTTCCAGTCGCCGCCGTCATAGGTCAGGCTGGTGTTGCCGGCGCAGGAATGCAGGCCCTTGGCGTGGGCGCAGCCATTCTCGCCCGGCTTGGCGATGCCATAGCATTTTTCCATGTTGGACTGCGCCGCGGCCGGGCCGGCCATCAGGGTCAGCGCCCCGGCCAGCGCGCCGGCGATGGGGAGCAGGGCCAGGGTCTTGGCGGCGGTCTTGGTGGCGGTCATGGACGGATTCCTCTCTGCATGGATGGGCCGGCTGTGGGGGATGGCCGGTTGCGTGGAATGGCCGGCATCGGTCAGGATGCCGGCACGCGGTCGTGCAGCAGGTCGACGAGCGCCTGCGGCTCCGGGCGTTGGGTGAAGTCGGCGTCGATGGCGGCAAAGCGGACGACGCCGCTGGGCGACAACAGGTAGGTCGCCGGGATCGGCAGCTGCCAGGGCTCCCCGGGCGGGCGGCCCTGGCGGGCGTTGAGGTCGAGGCCGCGGTCGCGGTAGAGGTCGCGCAGCTCGTCCGGCACGCGGAAGACGAGGCCATAGCTGCGCGCCACCACCGCTCCGCTGTCGGACAGGATGTCGAAGTCGAGCGCGTTGCGCTCCGCCAGCGTCAGGCTGTGGTCGGGCAGTTCGGGCGACACCGCGACCAGCCGGGCGCCGCCGGCGGTCAGCTGCGGCAGCGCCATCTGCATGGCCCTGAGCTGGGCGCAACAATAAGGACACCATTCGCCGCGGTAGAACAGCAGGACGACCGGCCCCCGCTCCAGCGTCTCGTATAACGATACGGTCCGGCCGAGCTGGTTGGGCAAGGCGAAGTCGGGGGCCTGGAGTCCGGGGCGCAGCGCCCCCAATTCGACCCCGCGCGCCTTCAGGTCGGCGATCACCCGGTCCATCATCGCCAGCACCCCCGGCGGCAGGGACTTTCCGGCCTGCGCCCGGATGGTGCGGAGTTGGCGTTGAAGACGCATCGGGCAATTCCATGTCGGCGTGTCCGTTGAGCCGATCCTGGCAAAAGCCGGACTTGTGAAACATAGGGGGACACGCACAATATCTTTGCACAGAACGCAAGAATGCGCCCGATCCGATCGGGCTGATCGGGATATGGAGAGGACGGCATGGACCGGCTGGACGATCTGACGGTGCTGGTGGAGGTGGTGGATTGCGGCAGCCTGTCGGCGGCGGCGGAGAGCCTCGGGCTGTCCGCGTCGGCGATCAGCCGGCGGATCGCCCAGATGGAGAACAGGCTGGGCACCCGTCTGCTGGCGCGCACGACGCGGCGGATCGCGCTGACCGATGCCGGCGCCACTTTCTGCCTGCGGGCCCGCGCCATCCTGGCGGCGCTGGACGAGGCCGAACAGTCGCTGACCGAGATGGGCGAGGAGCCGCGCGGCACCCTGCGCGTCACCATGCCGGTGATGTTCGGGCAGATGCGGGTGGCGCCGCTGCTGCCCTCATACCTGCGCCGCTACCCCGGCGTGTCGCTGGAGGCCAGCCTGAGCGACCGCGTGCAGCGGCTGATCGACGACGGGTTCGATCTGGCGATCCGCGCCGGGCGGCTGGCCGATTCCTCCCTGATCGCCCGCCGCCTGCGGCCGCTGCGCCGCCATGTGGTGGCCAGCCCGGACTATCTGGAGCGCCGAGGCGTGCCGCAGTCGCCGTCCGACCTCTCCCGCCACGATTGCCTGACGCTGCTGTCGGGCTCCGGCCGGACGGAGTGGGAGTTCCTGGTCGGCGACCGGCGCGAAATCCTGCGTCCGGCCGGCGGCTTCCAGACCGACAGCCTTTGGCTGCTGCGCCATGCCGCGGTGGGCGGGCTGGGGCTGGCACGGCTGGCCGACTTCATCGTGGAGGACGACATCCGCGCCGGCCGCCTGATCCCGGTCCTGACGGACCTGGAGGTGACGGACGAGGCCATCCATGCCGTTTATCCGGCGACCCGCCATGTCTCGCCGAAGGTGCGCAGCTTCATCGAACATCTGCTGACCGGGCTGGGCGGACCGGGATCCACGGCCCCGGCCGGCCCTTCGGCGCCCGCAGGCACCGGGTCATGAAGCGGACGACCGTTGAACCGATCTTGCCTGTGCTTGGTATTCGCCTGCCCCGAGGCATGACACAAGCAACGGCAAGCCGACGCGGAGATTGGCCAATCTCCGTGAACAGGCCGCGCTCGACCTGCTGAAGGGCATGTTTCAATCCACGCCCCCGCACGGAGGGCGACCAAGCGACGCCGGGGAAGACCTCCGGGAACCGGGAGTTTCAATCCACGCCCCCGCACGGAGGGCGACTTGACCCCTTCACCGCTCGAGCCGACGTGGCGCACGTTTCAATCCACGCCCCCGCACGGAGGGCGACAGCGCTCACCGGCAGTGGCTTGACTCCAACATGTTTCAATCCACGCCCCCGCTCGCCGAAGATCGAGGCGGTGGCGGCGTTTCAATCCACGCCCCCGCACGGAGGGCGACCGCATGGTTTGACGTGATGTGGTCTGGGCCGGGTCAGTTTCAATCCACGCCCCCGCACGGAGGGCGACCGGCCCCCAGGATGGTGCGGGTGGAGACTGCGGTGTTTCAATCCACGCCCCCGCACGGAGGGCGACGCCCGCCGGATCGCATCCTCGGCACCCTGCCGAAGTTTCAATCCACGCCCCCGCACGGAGGGCGACAATATGTGATGGTCCGAGTCGACTTCCCCGGCGTGTTTCAATCCACGCCCCCGCACGGAGGGCGACTGTTCGAACGCCGTCTTGGCGTCAGCACCAGCCAGTTTCAATCCACGCCCCCGCACGGAGGGCGACAGTAACTGCAACGCGCACCGCCGTCCGCACCGCAGTTTCAATCCACGCCCCCGCACGGAGGGCGACTCTCGCGGCGGGGCGGAACGCGGCGGGAGGGGGTTTCAATCCACGCCCCCGCACGGAGGGCGACCCCCGTCGCCCGACGGCGGGCTGACGGCCGAGCAGTTTCAATCCACGCCCCCGCACGGAGGGCGACACGCCGCTGGTCGAAGGCGTCACCCCGTCGGCTCAGTTTCAATCCACGCCCCCGCACGGAGGGCGACTGCCGCCAGCGCATCCTTCCCGCCGTGCTTGGTGATGTTTCAATCCACGCCCCCGCACGGAGGGCGACCGTCCCGGTGGCCACAGCCTGTTCACCTCGGCGCTGTTTCAATCCACGCCCCCGCACGGAGGGCGACACAAGACCACCACGATACCGGCCCTGTTCCGCAAGTTTCAATCCACGCCCCCGCACGGAGGGCGACGACGAAATGATCGCGTGGGCGCGCCAGTTGGAGGTTGTTTCAATCCACGCCCCCGCACGGAGGGCGACGCGCCTCGTAGGCTTCATGGGCTTGGCCTTCGTGGGTTTCAATCCACGCCCCCGCACGGAGGGCGACCCGCCGTGATGGTGGGGCCGGCGTTCTCCTTGCGGTTTCAATCCACGCCCCCGCACGGAGGGCGACCTGCTGGATAAGCATGAGGCGCTGACGGAGGCCAAGTTTCAATCCACGCCCCCGCACGGAGGGCGACCAGCGGCGATCAGGCGGGCGTTGGCTTCCGCCGGGTTTCAATCCACGCCCCCGCACGGAGGGCGACGCACGCGCCCCTTCGGAGCCTTCAGCTCCAGCCCGTTTCAATCCACGCCCCCGCACGGAGGGCGACCCCCGCCCCGCCATGGACCCGCGTCCCGACGACGGTTTCAATCCACGCCCCCGCACGGAGGGCGACCAGCGACGGTCCTTCGCGCTCCAGCATCAGGGCGTTTCAATCCACGCCCCCGCACGGAGGGCGACGGTCATCGCCGCCAAAGTGCCGCTCGCGGACATGGTTTCAATCCACGCCCCCGCACGGAGGGCGACATTTGCGGCCCCGGCCGGGAGGCGCCTCTTGAAAGTTTCAATCCACGCCCCCGCACGGAGGGCGACTGCTGGTTCGTCAGCCGCCCCATTGCCATTGGAGAGTTTCAATCCACGCCCCCGCACGGAGGGCGACAACAAGCTGCGGAGTAAGACCATGGGCTGGCAGGTTTCAATCCACGCCCCCGCACGGAGGGCGACGCCGTCGATCCGCAGCCAGATCAGCGCCTGCCGGTTTCAATCCACGCCCCCGCACGGAGGGCGACGCGAGGCGGGCAGCATACAGCCGGTCATAGGGCGGTTTCAATCCACGCCCCCGCACGGAGGGCGACAACAGAAGACCCCATCGCCGACCATTTTTGCAAGAGTTTCAATCCACGCCCCCGCACGGAGGGCGACGACGAAGCCCCCAAAAATACACTCGGCAAAACGAGTTTCAATCCACGCCCCCGCACGGAGGGCGACTCACGAGCACAAGGCACTGTGCCCCTTCCATGCGGTTTCAATCCACGCCCCCGCACGGAGGGCGACGGCTCCAGCATAACCGGCTGGCCGGTCGCCGAAAATAGGTGTGGTTCCGCGAACCTTGGGCAAATTCTCATCTGCCGACCGGAGTTCACAGGCCGGCTCCGCAAAAGTTCGTCCGGTTTCAAGGAATAGACGAGCGCGCGAACCTTCCAGGGGATTCGTGGTCGCTTGGGGTTCGCGCAACAGCCGGGCGAGTCACAATATCAGGGGTTCGTCCAGGTCGGTGGGCGGGCGGCTGCCGACATGCTCCACCTTGTGCCGTGCCGACGAACCCAGCAGATAGAAGCGAAGGCTGTCGGTCTTCGGATCGATCAGGTCCAGCAGACGCGCGCGGAGTGCCGTCCATTGTGCCGGATCGACCATGCATTCGAACACCGAGAACTGAACGCGCACACCATGGTCCTGGCATGCCCTCGCCACACGGCGCAGGCGCCGCCGGCCTGCCGGAGTTTCGGTGGATACGTCATAGCAAACCAGCACGAGCACGGTCGCCGCTCACTTCCACAGGAATGGCGGATAGGCGTCGAGGTCGCCCCGCAGATGCCGCGCCAGCAGCCGCGCCTGGGCATGCCACATCAGCCCGAACGGCAGCTTTTCGTTCAGGAACGGATGGGTCAGCTCCTCCTTCTTGCGCTTCTGGTAGGCGACCAGAACCGCCTTGCGCGCGTCGCCGGTCAGGGTCACCGCACCGGTCTCCCCCAACTCGAAATCCTCCGGTGACAGTTCCTGCCGGTTGATCAGCGTCAGCACCAGCCGGTCGGCGAAGGGTGCGCGGAACTCCTCCACCAGATCGAGTGCCAGCGACGGGCGGCCGGGCCGGTCGGCGTGCAGGAAGCCCACCTGGGGATCCAGCCCCACCGTCTCCAGCGCACCGCGCACGTCGTGCGTCAGCAGCGTATAGACGAAGGATAGCAGGCAGTTCACCCGATCCAGCGGCGGCCGGCGGCTGCGCCCCCGGATGCGCCACTCCTCTCCGTCGCGCCGGATCATGACGCCGAATGCCGCGAAGTAGCAGGCAGCGGCATCCCCCTCGACCCCGCGCAAGCGGTCCACCTCCCCCACCGGGGCGCCCGCCGGATCCCGTGGTCGGTCGAGTTGCGTCAGCGCGCGGCTCAGCCCATCCTCCGCGACCGCCAGCGCCCCGCCGGGATCGTCATGGTCGCGGCGGTGGCGGCGCAGGACGGTGCGTTGGTTGGCGAGCTTGCCGGCCAGCATGTTGCGGGTGACCGCGGCGGCGCGCGGCGGATCGTCGGCGGCCCGGTACTGGGCGCGGCGCAGCAGGACATTGCCGGACACCGGCCCCTCGACCCTGGCCAGGAAGCGGCCGTTCTCGGTCAGGAACCCGACGGAGACACCCTGTTCGGCGCAATGGCCAAGGATGTAGGGGCTGGCGCCGACAGCGCCGAACGCCACCACCCCTTCCAGCGCCAGCAGCGGCACCAGCGTGCGCGCGCCGTCCTCGCGCCGCACCTCGATGGCTTCGCCCTCCTTCGACAGGTAGCTGCCGGGCGTGGTGACGTAGAGCGTGTTGAGCAGGCGCTTCACGGTTGATCATCCTCCCGAAGGGCCCGGGCCAGCCAGCCGGCGGCGGAGCGTCCGGCGGACGTCTTCGGCAGGCAGAAGGCTTCCAGAGAACAGGAGCGGCACTTCGCCCCCGGTTCCGGCGGCGGCGTCTCCCCACTGTCCAGCAGGGCGTGCACCGCCTTCGCCGCCTCCTCCGTCCGGGCACGCAGGGCGTCGTCGAAGGCGACCTCCTGACGCCGGCGCGGTTCGCCATAGAACAGGGCGCCGCGCGGCACCGGAATGCCCAGCATCTCTTCCAGGCACAGCGCCTGGGCGCACAGCTGCACGCGGTCGGCGTCGTGCGGCTTGGGCTTGCCGCGCTTGTACTCGACCGGATAGGGCTGCGGCGAACCGGAGCGGCGGGCGCGGAACTCCACCACGTCCGCCTTGCCGACCAGCCCCAGCCGCAGGCTGCGCAAAGCCACGCCGCGGGCGATGCGCACCCCGCGCCGGGTCTCTCCGGGGGCCTCGTCCACCCGTTCGTGCAGCACGCGGCCCTCGGCGGTCAGCAGATTCTCGGCCCAGGCGCCCTCCAGATGGATCAGCGCGCATTGGCGCGGGCAGAAGACCAGATGCTGAAGGGCCGACAACGGCACCAGGGCGGAGTCGGCGTCCGCAGCGGGGGCCGGCGCCGCCATCCCTTACAGCCGCTCCTCGATCTCGACGCCCTCGGGCAGGCCGTCGCGCGCGATGGTGACGGTGTAGTCGTCGAACCGGCGGGGGGCGGTGATGCCGTCCTTCAGCTGAACCTTCACCCGGTCCAGCAGCGTGTGCGCCGGCGCCTCGCCCAGGGGGGAGCGGTGGCGGAACACCACCAGCCGGCGCGCCGCCATCTCGCCGCGCGCGGCGGAGCGGTCATGGTCGAACATCAGCAGCAGCGCCTGGAAGAGCGCCTCCAGATCGGCATCGGAAAAGCCGGTCTGCTTCGCCAGATGCGGAGAGATGAAGCCGCGCGCCGCATACAGCCCATAGGGCACGATGTATTTGCGGCCCATGGTGCGGTTGTCGCCATGCTGCTTCTCGGCCTCGGCCTCCGTCGTCACCGCCATGCGGGTGACGGCGACCTCGGTCGGGACGACGGCGTCGATGCTCTCCGCGAAGGTCAGCTGCACCGGGCCGCGCACCTGCCCGCAATTGGTGTCCGTCGTCATCACCGCGCCGAAGGTACGGATGTCGAAGAAATTCCGGCACATCCACCCCGTCACCGCGGCGGCGCCTTCGCCCTTCGGCAGTTTCTTGGAATCGGACTTGATCCCGGTGGCTTCATAGGCGCGGGCATGCTGCTGGTTCAGCACCGCCTTTTCGCGGACGTAGATCTCGTACCCCGCTTCGCCGCCGCGGGTCAGTTCGATGAAATTGCGGATCTTGCGCTTCAGGCACACATCGGTGACCAGCCCGTGCCCGGTCTCCGGGTCCAGGCGCGGCATGTTGCCGGCGTCCGGATCGCCGTTCGGGTTGCCGTTGCGCACGTCGAACAGATAGACGAACTCGATGCGGGATTCGTGGATGCCCATGGCGGCTCACTCCGGGATGGGGATGGTGACGACCGGCGTGTCGTCTTCGATGTCGGCAGTATCGGAATCAGCGGAATTGGGGTCGGCTGCGGCGCCCTTGCCGGTCTTGCGGTCGGCGCGCTCGTGGTAATAGCCGAGGAAGAACAGCCCGCGCTGTTCCAGGTCCAGCGTCGCCGGAAAGCCGGTCAGCGGTCCCTGGATGTCCTGCAGCGCCGCGTCCAGCACGCGGGCGAGGCCGCCCTTGGTCCCGCGCACCTTCTTCAGGTGCTTCTGCGCCAGTTCCAACAGGAAGGGGAAGGCGGCGCGCGGCGTGGAGGACGCGGCGCCGATGTGCTTGTCGCGGATGGTGGCGTTCAGGTCGCGCCCGTCGGCGGCGGCCTGCTGGATGCGTTCCAGCACCGCGAACAGGCGGCCAAGCCGATAGCCGGGGTCGGTGCGGTTCGGATCGAGGCTCACGAGGCTGTCCCCCTCTTGCCCAAGGCCGGCAAGCCGCCGGCGGCGCACCAGCACCGCCTTCAGCAGCGCCATGCGCGGGTGGTTGATCGTGTGGTCGGCGCGGATGCGGTCGAGCAGGACGGCCAGCAGGCTGGCCGGATACGCCCCGCCGCCCAATACCGCGCGCAGCAGGTCGCCCTGCAGCTTGGCCAAGCCCTTGTCGTTCGGGTCGGGGCGGGCATGGTCGCCGTCGCGGCGGTACTTGGCCTTGGTCTCGTTGGCCAACGCCCAGACGGTGGGGCGGCGGGGCTGGTTGTCCCATTGGGTGATCAGGTCGAGGTCGCGGAAATGCTGGGCCAGCCGGTCGGCCATCGCGCCCAGCCCGTCGGCCACCCAGAAGCGCACCGCCAGCCGCGCGGCGTTGCCCGACAGGCCGAGCACGAAGAAGCGCGCCCCGACCTCCTCCGAAAACAGCCCGTCGCGGCCCTTCGCCAGCCGGTCGAGCGCCGCCCCGATCTCGCGGGCCAGATCCTTGTCTTCCGCCCGCTCCTCCGGCCGGCCGAAGACGAGGCCGACATCCTTCTCGAACCGGGTGGGCCGGTCGGTCCAGTACAGGACGGAGACCTCGCCGATGACGATGTGCCGTTCGCCCCGCTGGGCCAGCAGATGGTTCAGCACCGCCGTATAGCCGTGCGCCGCCCGCGTGGACATCGGGGCGTTGAAGTTCTGCGTCTTGCCGTAGGAGGTATAGGCGTCGTCGTTGAAAGAGACCAGCGCCGCCCCGGCGGTCTGGGCGCCCGGCACACCCTTCACCGCGGGGTGGATGCGGGCGATGGGCTGCCCCTCCTCCCCGGTGGCGAGGCACTGACCGACTGCGGCCCCCTCCTCCTCCGCCAGCAGGGTCCGTTCCCAGGCGGCGCGGATCTCCGGCAGATCGTGGATGAAATCCTCGTCATTGCGCTGGCGGAAGACCAGCCAGCCCGACAGGATCTCCGGGTCCGACACGGGCGGCATCCGCCCCGGTTCCCAACTGCGGAAAAAGTCCAACACGGCGCGGGCGGCAGGGTGATTTATTCCCGCCAGCACCGCCTCGTGCCGCACACGGGATGCGGCGAACTGGTCCAGCGCCCGCGCCTGCTTGTCTCTCTCCGCCACGCCGAACAGATAGGCGGCGGAATCGCACAGGAAGCCGGGCAGGATCGCGACCGTCCGGCGCGGCGGCTGCGGCGCGTCGATCAGCAGGGGCCGCTTCACCATCTTCTTGCCGGCGGCGACGTCCTGCCGCATGTCTTCGACGGTGAGGACGCCGCCGTCGGGATGCAGCACGACGCAGCCCGTGACCTTCTCGGTGGAGAAGCCGTAAGGCGGCAGATCGCCGGCATCGCGCAGCCGCTCGTAATAGCGGAACAGCTCGGTGATGATCATCGCCCACCCCCAGAACGGGGAAGCGGCGGCACCTCGATCACCCCGTCCACCATGGTGGCGCGGAAAAAATGCGGGACACATTGATCCGTGCAGCGGTGCTGACCAGTGATCGATGAACTTTCGTCATGTTCGATGTCGTGCAGCATCCAGCCCAAGTCGCGCGTGCCGCGCAGCTCTTCCGCGATTTCGGGCATGCCATCGACCGGTGCGAACCAGGCGGGGAACTCGCGGCAGCCCAGGCAGGGCTGCCAGACACATTGGCCGCGCGCGATCCGGCGGCGGGCCATCTCCGCATGCTTGCCGGGATTGTCCGCCGCGCCTGCCTTGGCCGTCATTTCGAAATGCGCATCGATGACATAGCTGACATTGCGCAGCAGGACGCTGGCCCGCTGCTGCCGTTCCTCCTCGGCGTAGAGCGCCGGAGCCGCGCCGCCCGCCATGCCCTGGCGCGCGGTGGCGTAGGATGCCTTGGACCCCACCTCGTTACGCCGGATGGTGTCGAAGCGGATCGGCTTCAGCACATGGATGCGGTCGATGACCCAGCGGATCGCCGGCTTCCAATGGATCGCCTCCAGCACCCCGCGTGCGGCGGACGGGGTGATGACGTCGTAGGACACGCGTTCCGCCTTCATCTCCGGACGCGAAAACAGGGCGCGCTCACCCCAGACGTGAACTCGGATGCCTTGGGACATGGATTCACTCACCCTGGCGCTGCAAGGGACAAACCAACGCTGCTCAGGCAACCGGATTGAGTCAACCAGGGAGAGAAAATGCCGCAGGTGCATGGGGCGGCTCCTCGACCGCCCTTCACACCGCTCCCAATCCTTCAGACAATATTGCTCTCTTCATCTCTCTCCCGCGGATCCCGCGCCCTAAGACCAAGGTGGTCGTCGTACGCATCTCCATCCGCAAGCACGAGGAACTGCCTGTCCGGACCCACCGCCTGCACCGTCCCGGCGGCAAGCAGGCGCAGTGCCCTCGACCGGGGCAGTGACACCGTGTGCCGTTGCAGCTTGCGCGCCAGGGCCGCCGGACGTTCCGCCGTGCGCAGGGCGGCGACCCAACCGCGGGCCGCATCCGTGCGGGGCGTGATCACCGCCATCTGGTCGTCGTCGATCAACCGGAACCGCTCCGCCACCTCCCGGAACGGCAAGGCGTCCAGCCGCCCTGCCCCACCGAAGGCCGCCCACGCGCCGCAGACGTCGAAGGGGTCGCCGCCATTGCTGCTCCGCCCCCGTCGTCCCGTCGCGTACAGGGCGCGGAAGTAGGACTCCAGCACCGCCGGATCCAGGGCGTCGTTCCAGTCGCGGCCATAGAGCACCTCGCGCGCCTTGTCGCGGCGGCGGTTCAGGTCGGCCAGCTTCAAGGCGCGCTCCGTCTCGAACACCAGCACGGAGCCCAGCGCGCCCTCCCCCAGCTCTCCGTGCCGGTTGCAGCGCCCGGCGCTCTGGGCCACCGAATCGAGTCCGGCCATCGCCCGCAGCACCAGCGGAAAGCTGACATCCACCCCGGCTTCGACCAGCTGTGTGGAGACGACCCGGCAGGGCCTGCCGTTCCTAAGGTCGTCACGGATGGCATCGAGCACCACAGTGCGGTGTTCGGCGCACATGGCGGCGGACAGATGGCGAAGGCCCGTCACCTTCCGCTCCCTCAGCCGCAGGAACAGGTCGGCGGCATGCGGTCGGGTGTCGACCACGCACAGCGCCTGCGGAGCGTCGGCAAGACGGTCGGCCAGCGCCTCGTCGTCGAGGGGGCCGGCATGCTCGACGCGGACCCGCCTCATGGCATGGTGCAGGCGCTCTGGATCCGGCATGATCGGCGTGATGTCCGGAAGCCCGAAATCCAGCGGCCGGTCCTTGCCCAGCGCCGGCTGCGTCGCCGTGCACAGCAAGACCGTGCAGCCATAGCGCTCCACCAGTTCGCGCAGCACGGCCAGACAGGGGCGCAGATGCGGCACCGGCAGCAATTGCGCCTCGTCCAGCACGATCACCGAGCCGGCAACATTGTGCAGCTTGCGGCAGCGCGACGGCCGGCCGGCGAAGAAGGATTCGAAGAACTGCACCGCCGTGGTGACGACAACCGGCGCGTCCCAGTTTTCCGCCGCCAGCTTGTGCCGGTCGGGGCCGCTACCCTCCTCCGCCACACTGCCATTCGCATCCTGCGGCGGACGGTAGGCGCAATGATGCTCCACCACCGCACCGGGCAGGCCGGCGAAGACCTTGTCGCGGAACTCCTGTGCGGTCTGCTCGATGATGCTCAGATAGGGGATCACATAGATCACCCGCCGCAAGCCGCGCTCGCGGTGGTGACGCAGGTGGGCCAACGCGAAGGCCAGCGAGGACAGAGTCTTGCCGCCCCCCGTCGGCACGGCCAGGGAAAACACCCCCGGCGGCCCAAGGGCGGCGGCGCGGCAGCGGTCCAGCACTTCTTCCCGGATGCGGTTGACGGGGCTGCCGCCTTCGGCCTTCGCCTCCACCATCTTGTTCGCCAGATAGCGGTCGAGCGCCACCGCAAGCGCGTCGGGATCGGGCGCGTGGCCGCGCTCCGCCGCCATATCCGGATCGGCAAAGCTCTCGGTCGCCAGCGCGTCCGCATCGGTCAGGCAGGAGAACAGCATCCGCACGAACAGCGACGCCTGGAACCCGTCGCGGAATGTCGGCGGTGGCAGGCCGTCCGGCAGCAAAGGCGCAACCTCTGCCATGAACCCGGCGCGCGCCGCGGCAGCCGAGGGTGATTCGGCGATCCGCTTTTGCAGGCTGCCGCGCTCCCCTGCCCCGCCGTCCGGAAGCCCGGCGTGGTGGCCGGCCACCGCATAGGCCAGCATCCAGCCGGCTTGATCCTTGTACCGCTCCAGCGCATAGACGGCCCCGGCGGTGGAATGGTCGACCTGCCCCCGCCTGCCGTTCGCGGTTGACAGATAGTCCTGAAAGGCCTGAGCATATTTCCCGGAATCGTGCAGCAGGCCCAGCGCCCGTGCGAACGCCGCCGCCGACCCGTCCGCCAACAGTTGGGCACCGAATCCGTGCGCGATCTGGGCGACGAGTTCAAGATGCTTCCGCAGCGGCTCCCATTCGGTCTTGGGCCGATCGGGAAGCGTATGGGCGTAACAGTCCATGACAACCTCGCGCGATGGTGGTTTCCCACCTTACCAGCGCAAGCGAACCTGCGCGAACCCCAAGCTCCCATGGCGATGCCAGGGGGTTCGCACAGCCGAATGACACAGGAGTGCCAACGGATCGAGCGCTGCGCAGGCAAAGGCTCGCCACCTTCCCGGATTTGAGGAGGCAGGTTCGCGCAAACAGGCCTATTCTCCATGCAACAACAAAATCTTATACTCGGGCGGTCGCCCTCCGTGCGGGGGCGTGGATTGAAACCGCATTCTCTGCATGTTGTGCCGTTTTTTATCAGGTCGCCCTCCGTGCGGGGGCGTGGATTGAAACCTGATCGGCAAGCACGGATCGAAGCAGAAGGCCTGTCGCCCTCCGTGCGGGGGCGTGGATTGAAACACGCTGGATCGCACTGGCGCTGTCCAGCGCTCCGCGGTCGCCCTCCGTGCGGGGGCGTGGATTGAAACCCCACACTCGGCTGCATGGGTCCATCCCCATCGCGTCGCCCTCCGTGCGGGGGCGTGGATTGAAACTGTTCATTGTGCATCTCGTCCCGCAGCCGCACGTCGCCCTCCGTGCGGGGGCGTGGATTGAAACACTCCGCAGCGGCCGGCACGCGCCGGCTGGATGTCGCCCTCCGTGCGGGGGCGTGGATTGAAACACCGTCTCCCCAGCATCGCCGCAGCGCCTTCGATCAGTCGCCCTCCGTGCGGGGGCGTGGATTGAAACTTCGCGAGTTGGATGGTCTGTGGCTATCCATCGTCGCCCTCCGTGCGGGGGCGTGGATTGAAACTCCCCCTCCTGCGCGGCCAACGCCGCGGTCCCAGGTCGCCCTCCGTGCGGGGGCGTGGATTGAAACATGAACAAGGCGTGGGACCGGTTTGTCCCCGGCCGTCGCCCTCCGTGCGGGGGCGTGGATTGAAACAACCGGACCAAGAACCAAGTGCTCGGCAACTCCGCGTCGCCCTCCGTGCGGGGGCGTGGATTGAAACAGCGCGTCATGACCGACAGGCCCGTTATTCGCTCCTGTCGCCCTCCGTGCGGGGGCGTGGATTGAAACTACATAAACAACGCTGAGTTCGTAACGATTGCGCAGGTCGCCCTCCGTGCGGGGGCGTGGATTGAAACGTGTCTGATGAAAAAGGTTGCGGTGGCCTGTGCGTCGCCCTCCGTGCGGGGGCGTGGATTGAAACTGCGATATCGCAATATCGTAATATCACGATATCATGTCGCCCTCCGTGCGGGGGCGTGGATTGAAACACGTCTATGCCCGCGCTCTCGCCTGCCATCTGGGTCGCCCTCCGTGCGGGGGCGTGGATTGAAACGGGCTTTGGGTGTCCAGATACTCGAAGAGGAAAAGTCGCCCTCCGTGCGGGGGCGTGGATTGAAACCGGTACAGCACCTGCGGATCCTGGGCGAAGATGGTCGCCCTCCGTGCGGGGGCGTGGATTGAAACTTGCCGGTGATGTCGGCGCTGTCGCGGCTGCGGGTCGCCCTCCGTGCGGGGGCGTGGATTGAAACGAGATCGAATGGGCGGTCTGACCGGGCGTCAGCGGTCGCCCTCCGTGCGGGGGCGTGGATTGAAACCGCGGCCTGCATCCAGGTAAATTTGACACACCCCCGTCGCCCTCCGTGCGGGGGCGTGGATTGAAACTGGTCGTCGGAGTTCGGCGTCCAGTTGATCGTCGTCGCCCTCCGTGCGGGGGCGTGGATTGAAACATGCTGCTTGGACTGTACAACACCGACACCGCCGGTCGCCCTCCCTGCGGGGGCGTGGATTGAAACCCATGGGAAGCGGTCTTTATGGTGATCCCACCGTCGCCCTCCCTGCGAGGGCGGGTGTTGGAACGATAGCAACGGCGGAGGGGCTGAGGAGGTCCGCCGGCGCGGTCACCGGAATGCTGGCCGCCATGGTCATTGTCCGTCGGGCGGTCGCGGAGAAAATGCCCAGCAGTCGCAAAATTCCGGCAGCGCTCGCCCGGTTCAGCATCTCCGGAGGAGGGGAGGGGGGTTATTAGACGTCTAATAGCGCGGGGATCGGTAAGGCCTCGGCTTATTAGACGTCTAATAGCGTGTCACTCGCCGAGCAGCGTATCGATGGCGCTGCGCAGCGTGCGCAGAGCCTCGCGGTCGGCATCGTCGAGCCGGCTGCCGCCGTCGCTGAGATCGCGCAAGCTTGCAACTCCCTTGTGCAGCGCCCGCAGGGTCGTTCGGTGCGCGGCGGGGGCAGGGGAGGAGGCTTTGCGCTGTTGCTTGGCCTCGCGCACCGCTTTCACCGTGAGGCCGGCTTTCGCACGCTCCCACAACTGGGCCTGCAGCGTGGCGTCGCCGAGTTCCGACAGCTCCATCAGCACCGAGACCGACACATGGCTCTGCTGCGGCGCATCTTCCTGGATCGCCGTCGGCAGCCGCAGAATGCCGAGCAGCCGGGCCACGTACTCTTGCGATTTGCCGATCAGGACCGCCGCCTGATCCTGTGTCAGCCCCTTGTCCTCGACCAACCGCTCCAGCGAGCGCGCGACGTCGATGGCGTGCAGGTCGACACGCTGGACGTTCTCGATCAGCGCCAACGCCTGGGCGTCGTCGGTGTCGAGCACCAGCGCCGGGATGGTCTCGCGGTCGAGCTGGCGGAAGGCCCAGTAGCGCCGTTCGCCGGCAATGATCATGAAGCGGTCGACGGCGATCTCGCGGACGTTGATCGGCTGCAGCAACCCCTTCTGCTCGATCGACGCGGCCAGCGTAGCGATGTCGGCTTCCTGGGCGTTGCGCCGCGGCTGATCGGGATCCGGTTCGATCTGGCCAAGCGGGATTTCCCGGAAACGCATCTTGCCGCTCAGTCCGAACAGCGCCCTGTTGCTGGTCCCGCCACCGCCGGCGGCGGCGCGGCTGATCGTCCGCTTCAGCAGTCCGGTGTTGGCGACATCGAGCCCCTTCTTAGACGCCATGGCCAACCTCCGCCCGCGCCAGCGCCAACAGCGCCTCGGTGATTTCCTGGTAGCTGTCCGCTCCGGCGGAATTCGGATTCATCGCCAGCCCCGGCCGGCCGGCCAATACGCTCTTGGTGTAATCGGCGGCCCGGCGCACCGGCGCGAACAGGCGCAGGTTCTCCGACGCCGCCATCGCCTGCAGTTCGGTCAGGATCTGCTCGTCCTGCAGCCGGCGCGGGCTGAACATCGTCGGCAGGATGCCGAGGATCCGCAGCCGCGGGTTGACCAGCTCGCGTACGCCGGCGATGGTCTCGAACAGTTGGGGAATACCCATCAGCGACAGCATCTCCGTCTGAGTCGGGATGAGAAGCTGGTCGGCGGCGTTCAGCACCGACACGGTCAGTTCGCCCAAATGCGGCGGGCAGTCGAGAATGATGAAATCATAGTGGCCGGACAGCTGGGCGATCTTCGCGCGCAGGATCAGTGTCCCGTTGGGCTGGCGCAGCAGTTCGCGGTCGGCCGCCGCCAACGAGATGGAGGAGGGCAGCAGATCGAAGGCGCCGTCGCACACCGGGGTGACGAATTCCCGCAGCGGGCGCGTCGAGCGCAACGCATGGGTCAGCGTCTCCTTGACCACCTCGCGCTCGTGCGGGTCGACGCCGAGGTGGACGGTCGCGTTCGCCTGCGGGTCGCAGTCGACCAGCAGCACCCGCTGGCCCTGCCGGCTCAGCAGCCACGCGACATTCACGCAGGTCGTCGTCTTGCCGACCCCGCCCTTCTGGTTGGCGGCGCACAGCACGAGCGGAGCATTGCGCGGGCTGGAAGCGGCCGGTATGCCGACGGGACTGGTCGACGCCTTTAGGGCTGCGCCGACGGTTTGCGGAATGCGCTCCGCTCCGGTTTCCCAGCGGGAGATCTTGGCGCGGTCATAGCGGCGGCCGAGCCGCTCGTTGAGCCAGACCACCAACTCCTGCTGATTCATGCCGCGGTCTTCGCGGTAGCGGCGCAGTTCCTCGCCGCTCATCTCATGCGCCATAGGGTATTGCTCACTCCGGGAGGTGAATTCCCGGAACGATGAGCGACGTTGACGGCACTGTCAACCGATGTGCATCTTGTTGTGCCGCACACGCCATGCCAGACGGTGCCGTGCCCAAGGAACCCTTAGCGCGTACTCTTGCGATGGGGCCTCGCAAGAGTACGTGGTCCTCCGGTCATCGCAAGAGTGCGAACTGCCGTTCCGGCACCGGCGGACGGGAAGGGTGGAGGACGAGGCCGGCATCGTCGATGCTGACCTTCGCATCGGGGTAGACCGCCAGTGCTGCTCTCAGGGCGTCCTGAAAGCGTGGCTTGAACTGGAAAATGTTCTTGTAGCCGGCGCCGAACTGGCCATGCAGGGCGGTCCAGGTCACCGGTGTGGCGGCCCCCAGCACATGCAGGCGGTAGGCGAGCCAGATATAGATGTCGATCGCCATCGATTTGTTGGAGATCAGCTTGATCGCCGGCTCCCACACCGGCACGGGATGCTCGCGCAAGGCCTTGAAGAAGCTGTCGGACAGGCGCACCGTGTCCACCCACAGGCGCAATTGCTGGTCGTCGTCGGTATCGTAGAGCTGGATGCCGCCCTTGACGATGGTGTCCTTGGCGAATTCTGCCTTCTTGCCCTGGCGTTCCCAGATGAAGGTCAGATTGCAGGCGCTGATCCGGTTCGCCTGTTCCTTGACGTCACGGTACGACTTGCCGCCGGTGGAGACGTTCATCCGGCTCATCCAATCGCGCATCGACGCGCCCAGTTCGACCTCCGGGCTGCCGGTCTGGATGGCGCGGGTCTGCAGGTAAAGCAGGATGAGACGGGCCCGCGAGCCATAAGGGACGCCGAACAGCCGTGTCGTGCCGTCATTGTCGGGCAGACGGCCCGGTTCGATGATCAGCTTGACCTTGTGTCCGGGGCGTTCCCAATGCTGCTCGTCCGGCAACGCCTTGTGTGGCAGACTGGTCAGGCAGAAGCCGGCATAGGTGATACCGAGGGCCTTGCTCTCGGTCGCCAGTGCTTCCGCTGCCAGATCGACGAAGGGGCGCTCCTGTTCCGGGACGAGACGGCGGGCATCGTCGGCGCCATGCGTCCTGATCAGTTCGTGAAGCGTACCCACGGGTCATCCCTCCTGCCAGAGCTGTCAGGAGTGTGACCTGTCGGGCTATGAACCGCAACGCGTACTCTTGAGAGCATAGCTAGTAGGAATCCTATTTGAGACTCTATTAGTTGATTCATCGCAAGAGTACGGGGGAAAAGCCGAGTCGATCCGAGTCGCGTATCGCAAGAGTGCGTATCGGCATCGCAACAATACGCGGGACAAGCCGGCGCCGCCGCTTGGCTGGGCGATCGGTCATCGCAAGAGTACGCAATCGGGCTGCGAATCGGCAATCGGAGAGGACGGCGGCCGGCATGTTCATCGCAAGAGTACGCGGGCCCATGGTGCGGAGGCCTGGGGTACCCTCCGGTCGGCGTCATTCCTTGATCGGGGCCAGCAGGAAATCGAGGTCGTCGGCGGTCAGCAGGTCCTCGGCGGTCCGGCCCTGGTCGTAAATCGCCTCACCCAGCCGGCGCTTGCGCTCCTGAAGCTGCACCATGCGCTCCTCCACCGTGCCGGTGGTGACCAGCTTGTAGACGAAGACCGGCTTGTCCTGGCCGATGCGGTGGGCGCGATCGGTCGCCTGGTCCTCCACCGCCGGATTCCACCAGGGATCATAGTGGATCACCGTGTCGGCGGCGGTCAGGTTCAGTCCGGTGCCGCCGGCCTTCAGGCTGATGAGGAACAGCGGCACCTCGCCCGCCTGGAAACGCCTGACCGGCGTCTCTCGGTCCCTGGTGTCGCCGGTCAGCTCAACGAAAGGGATGGAGAGCCGGTCGAGTTCCGGCTTGATCAGGTCGAGCATCGAGGTGAACTGCGAGAACAGCAGGATGCGCCGGCCGTCGGCCAGCAGTTCCGGCAGCATGTCCAGAAGCCGGTCCAGCTTCGCCGAGTCCGCTCCCTTCGCCACCCGCTTGCGCGTGCTCTCCAGCTTGACCAGCCGCGGATCGCAGCAGACCTGCCGCAGCTTCAGCAGCGCGTCCAGAATGGTGATCCGGCTGCGCGCCAACCCCTTGCGCGCCACCTCGTCACGCACACGCCGGTCCATGGTCAGGCGGATGGTCTCGTAGAGGTCGCGCTGGCCGCCGCCGGGCTCCACCGTCTCCAGGATTTCGGTCTTGGGCGGCAGCTCCGCCGCCACCTCCTCCTTGGTCCGGCGCAGCAGGAAGGGGCGGACGCGGCGGGCGAGCACGCGCTGGCGGTCTGCATCGCCATGCTTTTCGATGGGCGTGCGGAATGTCTTCCGATAGCCGGTACGGTCGCCGAACAGCGAGGGCACGCTGACCGCGAACAGCGCCCACAGCTCGTCCAGGGTGTTCTCAACCGGGGTGCCGGTCAGGCACAGGCGCTGGCGCGCCTGCAGCGCCTGCGCTGCCTTGCTCGCCTGGCCGCCGGGGTTTTTGAGATACTGTGCTTCGTCGAAGATCGCCAGATGCCAAGGCTGGGCCGTCAGCACCTCGCGGTCGCGCGGCAGCAGGGCGTAGGAGGTCACCACCAGATCGTATTCGGCCAGCGACCCGTGAGCCGTTTTGCGCTGTGGACCGTGCAGGACGAGCGTGCGCAAGGCCGGCGCGAAACGCCGCACCTCCGCCCGCCAGTTGCCGAGCACGCTGGTCGGCGCCACCAGCAGGCTTGGGCGATCGAGCCGGCCGGCCTCCTTTTCCACCAGCAGATGGGCCAACGCCTGCAGCGTCTTGCCCAACCCCATGTCGTCGGCGAGGATGCCGCCGAAGCCGTGGGCGGCGAGGAACTGCAGCCAGTCGAGCCCGGTCTGCTGATAGGGCCGCAAGGTGGCGCGCAGCCCCTGCGGCGGCGCCACCGTCGGCAGCCCGTCCGCCTCGCTCAGAGCCTTGGCCATACCGCGCACGGCATCGGCGCCGAGCAGTGGAATGCCGGCGGCCGACGCGGCTTCCTCCAGCGCCGATAGGTCGCCCAGATGGGACCGGCCGATGCGCAGCGTCCCACCGGTGGGCTGCAGGCCGAACAGCTCCATCAGCACGCCGATCATCGGCGCCATCCGCTCCACCGCCAGCGGCAGGTAACGGGTGTCCCCGATCCGCACGAACATCGTTCCGGATGGCGCCAACTGCTCCAGCACCGCCTCCAGCCCTGGCGCTCGTCCGTCCATCCCGTCGGTGCCGTCCTCCACTTCGACGACCTCGTCGAAAATTTCGGTGTCGAGGAGGTACGGATCAATCCGGGCGAGCGCATCGATCACCTCGCGCAGCACCGGCAACAGGTCGATGCGCTCGTCGGCGACATCCACCCCAAGCGACAGGCCGAACCAGTCGATCCCCGAGCCGTCCTCGACCTCGAACGCCCAATCCTTCGGCGCATCGAGAACCTCGAAGGGGAAATCCGGCGCGATCTCGATGGTCCAGCCGGCGGCCCGCAGTTCGGGGAGCACCGAATGGCAGAAGTTCAGCCAGACCGACTGTTCATCGAATTCATCGCCAGGGACGGCGAACAGCTCGTTGGCAACCGGCGGAGCGCCACCGATGCTGAGCGGCATTGGTGGGATGGCGAAGCCGGCCTCCTCCAGCCGCTTTATCGCCTTCTTTTCCTCTTTCGGTTGAGGCTCCGCGGTGACGAGGACACCGTCCTCCATCCATTGCAACGGCGGGCCCCGCCGTTTCCAATGCAGGCAGGTGCCGGCATAGTCGAAGTGCAGGTCGGCAACCGGGAGTTCAATCACCGCCGTCGACCCATAGCCGGTCTGGTACAGGTAGGAGGCCCCTAACAATGTAGCAACTTTTAGTTGCAATTTCGGCCGTGGCACAAGACGGCGCCGTTCTGTCCGCGCTGGAGGAGTCGGCAGCACTGGCAGCCGGTCGCCGAGCCGTTCCGCCTCGGCTCGGAAGGCGGCCACCTCGTCCGGCGGTAGCGGCGGGGCCGTCAGAAGTGCGACGGCGATGTGTGGAGACACCGCTGTCGCATCGACCGGGCCGTAGGTGGCGTTCGTCGGATCGACATAGAGCAGTGGCACCGTTGGCAGCACGACGGTCGCCAGCGTGTCGGCACCGTTCGGCATGACCGTGATGGTGAAGCGCTGGCGGCCCGCGCTATCAGTCTCCCAACACGGCGTCCCGGTCAGGACGGGGCCTGAGTGCAGCGGTTTGCCGGTGCGGAAATCCTGCCAATACAGCCGGCCAGTGCGCAGCATGCGCTCGATCAACCAGGGGGCCACATCGGCCGGCAGCAGGAACCCCTGTGTACCGGTCTGTGCATTGCGCGACACGGCATTCAGCAGCGCGTGATCGGTCGGGGTGACGAACTTCGCCGAACCCAGCGTGCCGAACTGATAGGTATCATACGCTTTGTCATCGTTGGCGAACTGGCCGTCCTTGCGCAGGGTGGCGGAGATGATACGGAGCACCAGCGTCCGCTCGCCGGAGGGATGGTCATCCAGGCGCAGGACATAGAGCAGCCGCTTGCGGACGGTGTCGGCGTACTGATCTGTGGTTTCGCGCAGCACTGCCGTATTGAGCCGTGCAAGCAAGTCCTTCACCGTAACCGGGAGCCCGGGGTCCTTGGGAGTCATTTTGTCCTGAACGGCAACTGCCGCCGGTGTCGCTGACGATGAGATGGGACCAGCGGTGGATAACCGTTCAGACTGCCGGCCGGCGGAGGGAATGTTGGAGGCGCGCTCTGCCCAGGCCATTATCGCCGCGGCGACATGCTTGCAATTGTAACCCACCGGACAGTCGCACTCGCCATCCACCTGTTTCAGCACGCCGTCGGCGATTTTCACCCTGATATCCTGACCATAGAGCGCGCGACCCGAGCCCCGGACCGTCGACGTCACGCTCCAGTCAATCCCCCGCCGCAACTGAGCCTCAACGGTTCGGACGCGGCCGTCCCGCCAATATTGCCGGCCCCGTTCGAGAGAGCCTGGATCGATGAAGTGGCGCAGACCGGACAGGGCGAACACGCGGCATGTCTCCTGTTGGATGTCCGAATATGGCGCATTATCCGTGGCGGGCTTCTTGGTCGCAAGTGGCAGCGGCCGTGTTCCGGAGCATGGTGTAGGAGCTTGGGGGAGCCGGCCCGCCTACGCCAGCCACGGGGCGGCGCATCGGCGGGGATGACTCACAACCGCTCGACCACCGCCTTGGGCGCTGTGACGGACAGCGCGTAACCGCCGTTCCGCTTCGCAAGACACAGTCGGAACTCACTGTTGCTCGAAGCCGTTCTTCGGCGGCCGGAACCGTACGGCGTCAGGCGAGGGCGGAAAGCTCCCGGTCGATGTCGGCGACACGGGCAAGAAGCCGCTGCTTTTCCGCTTCCAGCGTCGCCCGGCGGTCGTCTTCGCGCTGTGCTGCGTTCGTCCGGACGCGCCGTTTGAAAGCGACGATCTCGGTGCGGCGCATGTCTGGGCGGATCACGCCTTCGGCGACGGCCTGGGCACGCTCGGTGTCGGACAGCGTTGCCGCATGATAGACCACCGAATAACCGGCTGCCTCGACGCCCGGCGGCAACAGGCCGGCGGTCACCGCGCGGTATGCGGTCATGATCTGGCTGCGGACGACCTTGCCGAAGCGCAGGCGCTCGATCACATGGGCAAACTGCTCCGCCGAAAGCTTCTTCTGCGCCTCGTCCAGATAGCGTCCGATGGCAAGGAAGCTTTTCTGTGCCTCCTCCCACAAGCGGTCGATGGTTTCGACATACTCATCCGGCGTCGTGGGTTCCGGGGCCTGTGCATCACCATGGTCGGACGCACGATTCGACGGCAGGCGTTGCGCCAGCGGGGCGATGGACCGTTTGATCTCGTCCGCGTCGAACAGTTTGAGCGGGGGGCGCTTAGCCATGCTCCGCCTCCATCAGGGACGCCACTTCGGCGGCGATGGCGCCGAAGTCTTCGCGCGCCTCTGGTGCTGCGAGCGGCGCGCCATTCCAGGAGGCCTGTTGATAAGCGGTGCGGGCCGGCAGGTCGGCGCTCAGCACCGGCACGCCCATCACCTCGAGCTGGGCGCGGGTGTGTCCGGTCACCTGGGCGCGCCGGTTGACCTGGGTCAGCACGGCGGCGTGGAGGATTTTGCGGCGGACCATCTTGCCGGCCGATTCGATCAGTTCCTGGGTACGCACCGCCTCGACCACGTCCTTCCGGTCGGTCTTGCACGGCATCAGCACGAAGTCCGCGGCGCTGATGGCGTACAGCATGCCTCTCTGCAGGGCGCCGGCCACATCGATCAGCACATAGTCGGAGCGTTCGACCGCGCGTGCCACACCGTCGATCACCGCTTCCTCCTCGACCGGCGTGCACGGGATGCCGTTTCGCGGTTCGGACAGCCAGTCGTGAAGGTTGCGGTTGGGATCGGTGTCGATGCATTCCACACTTCGGCCTTGCCTGTGGAGAAGGTCGGCAAGGCCGGCAGCCAGCGTGGTTTTTCCCGAACCACCCTTGGAGGTGGCTATTGCGATTACGGGCACGATGCCGCTCCGAGTTTGACCGGTCAAACAGGGGAGCAAGTTGCGGGAAAGCGGACCCGGGTGTCAACCGGATGGGGAGATGTCCACCGGACCGGAGCACGATCACTCCGCGCCATCCCCCGAACTTTGCGACCGAAGCGGGGATCGTGGATCCTCAGCCGGCGGCGATCGCGGCGGCGAAGCTGCGATAGCTGTGCAGCGGGCGTCCCAGCAGGGCGGTCAGACGCACGACGTCGCCGGCATTGGGGATCATGCCGTCGCTGACATAGCGCTCGGCCATCAGGCGCATCTCATAGGCGGTCCATTTTGGCATGACGGAGGCCATGGTCTGCTCGAACCCGCTGGGATCGTCACCGCCATAGGTCACGGTGCGGCCCAGCAGATCGGACCAGATTGCGGCGACCTGGATGCCGGTCAGCGTGTCGGGGCCGACCAGGTTGATGGTCTCGACCGGCAGCTTGCCCGGTGCGCGGTCGCGGCGGATCAGTTCGATGGCCGCGACCTCCGCGATGTCCCGTGCATCGACCATCGCGACGCCCTTGCTGCCGATCGGCATTGGGTAGATGCCGTGGTTGACGACGACGTCCTTGATCATCACCTCGTTGTCGATGAAGTAGGTCGGACGCAGGATGGTGGCGCTGAAGCCCATCCGGTCGAGCATGCGCTCGGCGCCGAACTTCACCGCGAAATGCGGCACGTTCACCGCGCGGTCGGCTTCGAACACCGACAGATAGACGACCCGCTCGACACCCGCCTCGCGGGCGATGTTCAGGGTGATGATCGCTTGGGTGAATTCATCGCCGGTGACGGCGTTCAACAGGAACAAGGTGCGGACACCGCGGAAGGCGGCACGCAGCGCGTCGATGTCCAGCATGTCGCCCTGGGCGACTTCCACCCCGGCGGGGACGGCGGCTTTCGACGGATCGCGGGTCAGCACGCGTACATCGGCGCCGCGCTTCGTCAGCTGGTCGACGACATGGCGGCCGACACGGCCGGTGGCGCCGGTAACGAGGATGGTCATGGGGATCACTCCGGTTTCTGGGTGAGAAGATGTCCTTGACAATAGCGATCCACGACAGGCCCGATAGACAGCGGATTTGGACGGACCGTCTCACTGGTGGAACGGATGGACTTGCTTGCCCTGACCGATTTCAATCTGGTCGCCCGGCACGGCGGATTCGGAAAGGCCGCGCGTGCATCCGGGCGCCCGAAGGCGACCCTGTCGCGACGGGTGGCCGAGTTGGAGGCGAGCCTCGACCTGCGTCTGTTCGAGCGGGGCGCCCGTTCACTCAAACTCACGGCGGAGGGGAGGGCCCTGTTCGAGCGGACGGGCGCCTTGCTGACCGAACTTGACGAGACGGCGAAGGCGATTGCCTCGGGTGGCCGGAGTCCCCGCGGCCGGTTGCGAATCAGCGCGCCGCTGCTGTTCTCGCAGACCGCGATGGGAAAGCTGGCGGCGGGATTCCTGCGCAAATATCCGGAGGTCCGGCTTGAGATCACGACGGAAGACCGCGCCGTCGACTTGATCGATGAAGCCTATGATCTGGTCATCCGCGTCAATCCGCCTCCCGATGCGAGCCTTGTCGGCCGCATCTTCCTTCGTGATCGGCTGGTCGTGGCGGCCAGCCCTGACCTGCCGCCCCCGGCGGGCCGCGATGCCGTTCCCGCCGTAACCCGCGGATCGCTGGGCCAGCCGGAACTATGGGAGGTCACGACTCCGTCGGGACCGTCGAGCATCGCAGTCGAGCCGGTTCTCAGCCTTTCCTCGTTCGTCATGATCCGCGACGCGGTTCGCATGGGGGTGGGAGCCGCCCGCCTGCCGCTGTCGCTTGCCAGCCCCGATCTGGCCGCCGGCAGGCTGGTGAGCTGGGGCGATGTGATCGGGCACGAGACGGCGCTTTGGGTGCTCTATCCGACGCGCCGGCTGCTCAACGCCCGCGTATCCGCCTTTCTCGACCATTTGAAAGCGGCCTTTCCGCAGGGAAGCGCCGACGAACTCGCGGCCTATGCCGGGGGGTGAAGGGGAGGGTGTCCATGCCGAAGGTGATGCCGGAGCCGGCGAGCGCCGTGCGGTTCCCTGGGTGGAGCTGTGATCTCGTCCCGGCCATGCTTCCGAAGGTGATCACCGACGGCGAGCCCCGGATCGAGGACCGTCGCGGCCTGATGGACTGTCGGAAGCACCGCCAGCTCTCGAAGCGCCCGTGGTTGGGCCCGCAGGAGTTCCGCCTGGAAGACGTGGAGGAGACCCTCGCAAAACAGGAGTCGCCAAACAATCCGTCCTTGTCATAGTATGTAAGTCCATATCTGTCCGACGTCACGCCAGGGGGCCGCGGCTGGGTTTCAGCGGGGTCCCGACGTGACGGAGCGGGCCGGAGCAATGGCGCTCCAATCCGGGCCGGCCGCCCTGATTGGGGCTTTTTTTGTTTGAATTCCAACCGGAAGGGCACCGGTTGGCCACTGGTTAGTCTGGGTGTGGGTTAGGGCGTGAGCGCGACGAAGAGGTGGATGCAGATGGATTGTACCCCCAAGACCGGTGAACCGTGGAGAGTCGGCGTGCTGTTCTCGCAGACCGGGGTCACGGCGGGAATCGAACGCACCCAGCTCCAGGGCACACTGATGGCGATTGAGGAGATCAATGCCGGCGGTGGGGTCAACGGCCGGGAGATCCTGCCGATCGTCGAGGATCCGCAGTCCGATCCGCCGCTGTTCGCGGCTCTCGCAGAGCGACTGATGACCGAGGAGCGGGTCAGCGTCCTGTTCGGCTGCTACATGTCGAGCACGCGCAAGGCGATCCTGCCGGTGGTGGAGCGGCGCAACGGGCTGCTGCTCTATTCGACCCTCTATGAGGGGTTCGAATGCTCGCGCAACGTCATCTACACCGGCGCCGCCCCCAACCAGAACGGCCGGCAACTGGCCGACTATCTGACGCGGGAATATGGCAGCCGCGTCTACATGGTGGGGTCGGACTATATCTATCCCTATGAATCCAGCCGGATCATGCGGGAACTGGTGCTCCAGCGTTCCGGCAAGATCCTCGCGGAGAAGTACCTGCCGCTGAATGCGACGCAGAAGGCGTTCGCCCCGGTCATTCGCGACATCCGGCGCAAGGAGCCGGACTTCATCTTCTCCACGGTGGTCGGCGCCGCCACCGCCCATCTCTACCATGCCTATGCCGAGGCGGGGTTCGATCCGGCACGGATGCCGATTGCCAGCCTGACCACCAGCGAGGCGGAAATCAGCGACATCGGCGTCGCCGCCTCGCGCGGGCACGTCACCGCCGCTCCCTATTTCGATTCCATCGACAGCGAGGCCAACCGCCGCTTCGTCGCCCGCTACCGCGACCGGTTCGGGGTGCATGAGCGGACCAACGCGTCGTGCGAGGCCGCCTATTTCCAGGTCCACCTGTTCGCCCAGGCCCTGCGCATCGCCAACTGCATGGACACCGACCGGCTGCGCGACGCCATCTTCGGGCAGGAGTTCGATGCCCCCCAGGGGCGGGTTCGGATCGATCCCGACAACAACCACACCTATCTATGGCCGCGCGTCGGCCGGGTCGATGCGGATGGCCGGTTCGAGATCGTCGCGGAATCGCCGGTGGCGATGAAGCCCGATCCTTATCTGGTGGATCACAACGCTGCCGACGAGGCGGACATCCGCCGGCGGCGGCAGGCCACGGTCTGACAGCAAACGGGGCAAACGCCGCATGTCGATCAACCTGCTCCGTGACATCCGTTCCTTTCGCGTCGTGGTCATCCACCCGCAGGACGCCGAGGCGGAGGAACTGTTGCGCCAACTCCACCGGATCGGCTGCCAGGCCCGGGCCGAATGGCCGCCGCCCAAGGATCGCCCCAGCGGCGTCGATCTGATCTTCCTCGACATGACCCGATTGCTGTCGGGGCAGGGACGGCTATCCTGGTCCACCGCCGACGAAGGACCGCCGATCGTCGCCGTGCTCGATTATGAGAGCCCGACCGTGCTGAAGGCCCTGGTCGATTACGGGGTGCGCGGCTTCGTCAGCAAGCCGATCCGCGCCTTCGGCCTGCTGACCACCATGTTCATGGCCCACCGCGCCGCGGAGGGCGAGCGCGGCATGCGCAAGCGCCTCCAGAAGGTCGAGCAGCGGCTGGACGGCATCAAGAAGGTGAGCAAGGCCAAGGCGATCCTGATCGAGCAGCGGCGGATCACCGAGGAGGAGGCCTACCGATTCATCCGCGAACGCGCCATGGCCCGGCGGACGACCATCGAGGCGGTCGCCGCCGCCATCATCGACGCTAGCGAAATGCTTATGGCCGAAAATCCGACTCACTGATCATTTTTGGTGTTGACGGTACCGCAACGGAATGTGCATCTTACTAAGCAAGTGAAGCAAATCGCTCGCGTCCGCCAATGATGTCGGATTGACGAGCAGGCGATGGGGCCCCGGAAGGTGTGAAAGCCTTGCTGGGGTCTTTTTGTTTCTGAACTTAACGTACCGACGCGCACTCCGGCACCACAGATGCGAGGAAGGCCGATGGGAAGGTTTGGGCAGGGATAAGTCCGATCGTTCAATCTGTACGAACCGGCGCGACGCATGTCTTGTCGCGCAACGCTTTTTCTTTGCTTGGCGACGGAGACATTCGGCGCCGGTAAGCAGACGGCTGCGGAAAAAGCACAACAGCTAGTTGAATATTTTAAAAACAGCTCGTATAACTTGAGAACGCACCAGGTGCACCCCGCCGATGACGCCGGGAGATGCGCCGAGGCAATGAAGCCCCAGCAGGCCGCCGGCCTGAGTGGGGCTTTTTTTGTGCGTTCTCCCGTCCGTGCCGAAGAACCAGCAAGAACAGGCAAACGAGGAGGAAACACGTCATGACCTTCACACGGCGTACTTTTCTGAAATCGACGGCCATCGCCGGGGTAGCCGGATCGGTCGGCTTCCCCCACATCTGGATAAAGGACAGCGGTCTCGCCTGGGCGGCAAACGGCGAGATCAAGGTCGGCGTTCTCTTCTCACTGACCGGCACCACCGCGGTCGTCGAGAAGTCGATGCACAATGCCACCATGATGGCCATCGACGAGATCAACGCCGCCGGCGGCATCAACGGGATGAAGCTGACCGCTGTCGTCGAGGACCCGGCCTCCGACCCCGCCACCTTCGCCGACAAGGCCAACAAGCTGGTGCTGAACGACAAGTGCGTCAGTGTCTTCGGCTCCTACACCTCCGCTTCGCGCAAGGCGGTGCTGCCGGTCTTCGAGAAGCGCAAGAATCTCTACTGGTACCCGACGCTCTATGAAGGCCGGGAGTGCTCGAAGAACGTCATGTACACCGGGGCGGTACCCAACCAGCAGCAGAAGGAGTTCATCCCCTGGTTGGTCAAGACCTTCGGCAAGAAGTTCTATCTGATCGGCTCCAACTACATCTATCCGAAGGAAGAAAACAACGTCTGCAAGATCCTGCTGAAGGAGCTGGGCGGCGAGGTGGTCGGCGAGGAATATGTGCCGCTCGGCCATTCGGAGTTCGGATCGGTGCTGAACAAGTTCCGCGAGACCAAGCCGGACGTGATCTTCTCCACCGTGGTCGGCGACAGCGTGATTGCGCTGCACAAGCAATACAAGGCGGCGGGTTTCAGCCCGGACAAGATGCCGATGGCCAGCCTGACCACCTCGGAGGTGGAGATCGCGGCGATGGGCGGCGAGTACGCCGCCGGCCATTTCACCTCCGCCCCGTATTTCATGGGCCACCAGTCCAAGGAGAACGAGGCCTTCGTCGAGAACTACCAGAAGCGCTTCGGCAAGGATTCGGTGACGCACTTCGTGTCGGAGGCGGCGTATTTCCAGATGCACCTGTTCCGTAAGGCGGTGGAGAAGCTCGGCAAGGGCGACATCAACCCGATCGCCATCCGCGATGCCACGGCGGGTCTGGAGATCATGGCGCCGCAGGGCAAGGTGAAGGTCGATGGCGACAACCTGCACTGCTACCTGTGGCCGAAGATCGGTCAGGCCCAGGCCGACGGCCAGTTCAAGGTCATCCAGCAGTCGGCGGATTGGGTGAAGCCGGAGCCCTATTGGGCCTATCCGGGCCAGAGCTGCACCAAGGACGGTCTGAAGGGTGCTTGAGCACTAAGAACGGGCAGGGGAGGGCGTTGTCTGACGTCCTCCCCGTCGGAGGGGCTTATGGATATTTTCTTCGGTCAACTCTTCACCGGGCTCAGCATCGCCTCGATCCTGCTACTGGTGGCGCTCGGGCTTGCGATCATCTACGGCTCGATGGGGGTCATCAACCTCGCCCATGGCGAGTTCGTCATGCTCGGCGCCTACGGAACCTGGTTCCTCCAGTCGCAGTTCGGCCTGCCGCTGATCCCCTGCCTGCTGCTGGTATTCTTCATGGTGGCGGCGGCCGGCTGGGTGGTCGAGAGCACGGTGGTCCGCTTCCTCTACCACCGGCCGCTCGACACCATCCTGGCGACCTGGGGCATCGGCATCATGCTGCAACAGGCGGTGCGCCTGTCCGCCGGGGCCGAGCTGCGTTATGTCCAGACGCCGGAGTTCCTGTCTGGCAGCATCGAGATCGCCGGGGTCGGCGTTCCAAGCTACCGCCTGTTCATCCTGGCGTTGACCGCCGCCCTGTTGGCGCTGACCTGGTTCGTCGTCCAGCGGACCGAGTTCGGCATGAAGCTGCGCGCCGTCACCCAGAACCGCGAGATCGCCAGCTGTTACGGCATCAACAGCGCCAGGATCTACAGCCTGACCTTCGCCTTCGGCTCCGGCCTTGCCGGGCTGGCCGGCGCGCTGGTGGCGCCGATCAAGAGCGTGGCGCCGGACATGGGCACCAATTTCGTGGTCGATGCCTTCATGGTGGTGGTGGTCGGCGGCGTCGGCAGCCTGGTCGGCACGGTGGTCAGTTCCGGCCTGCTCGGCAGCGGCACCGCGGGCATTGCCTTCCTGCTGAACGACACGCTGGCCAAGGCGCTGGTCTTCCTGGCGGTGGTGGTCCTGATCCGCTTCCGTCCGCAGGGCCTGTTCGTCGATCAGCGGCGCCGGTGAGGGGGACCAAGTCGATGACCAGTGTCCAGTTCCCAGACGACCAACCTTCCAACCTCCGCCAACCAGAACTCCGTAACGGGGCCAGTCCCCCGGTCAGTCCCGTCGCCCGGAGCCCGCTTATGTCGAAATCGACCCTGTCGCGCAGCAAGCCGTATGCGCAGTTCGCAGCCTATCTCCTGTTCTGCGCCGTCATCCTGGCGGTTCCCAGCTTCGTCACCGACGCCTTTCTGCTGAACAAGTTCGCCCGCTATCTGGCGCTCGGCCTCGCCGCTGCCGCATTGGCTTTGAGCTGGGGCTATGCCGGCATCCTCAATCTGGGGCAGGGGGTCAGCTTCGGCATCGGCGCCTACGCCATCGCCATGCATCTGAAGCTGAAGACCAGCCCGGTCCACACCGGATCGGCCGGCCTGCCGGACTTCATGGTGTGGAACAACCTCGACCACCTGCCCTGGTTCTGGCAGCCCTTCCATTCCAGCCTGTTCGCGGTTCTGGCCGGCATCCTGGTTCCGGTGGTGGTGGCGTTGCTGCTCGGGTCCTTCATGTTCCGCGCCCGGATCGCCGGGGTCTATGTCGCCATCATCACGCTCGCCATGCTGGCGGTGGTCAACCTGCTGTTCATCGACCAGCAGGCCTACACCGGTGGCTTCAACGGCATCACCGATCTGGCGTGGCTGGAGGTCGGCAGCATCACCTTCGATCCCTACAGTCCGGCCTTCTACTATCTGTCCGCCGGGGCGCTGTCGCTGTGCCTGCTGCTCGGCCTCGCCTTCACCCGCAGCAAGGCCGGGCTGATCCTTCAGGCCATCCGCAATGACGCCGACCGGGTGCGCTTCTTCGGCTATGACGTCGCCGCCTACCAGTCGCTTGCCTTCGCGGTGTCGGCCGGCATGGCCGGGCTGGCTGGCATGCTCTACGCCATGGTGCTGGAATTCGCCTCGCCCACCTTCATGGGGGTGGCGCTCAGCCTGTCCATGGTGATCTGGGCGGCTGTCGGCGGGCGCGGCTCGCTGATGGGCGCCGCCATCGGCGCCATCCTGGTCAACTTCATGCAGGGCAGCCTGTCCGAGAGCTTTCTCGACACTTGGCAGCTCATTCTCGGCGGCATGTTCATCCTGGTCGTGGTCTTCCTGCCCAACGGGTTGTCGAGCCTGATCGGCATCCTGGCGGACCGCCTGACCCGCCCGGCCCGGTCCAGGCCGGACGCCGGCCTTGCCGATGCGCCGCACGCCCGCCGCAAGCTGAGCTGAAGGAGACGACCGACATGGCCTATCTCGAACTCCACGGCCTCGAAGTCAGCTTCGACGGCTTCAAGGCGGTCAACGGCCTGGATCTGGCGGTCGAGCGCGGCGAGCTGCGCTGCCTGCTGGGCGCCAATGGGGCTGGGAAGTCCACCACCCTGGACCTGATCTGCGGCCGCACCCAGCCGACCGGCGGGCGCATCCTGCTCGACGGGCAGGACATCACCAATGCGCCGGAATATCGGCGGGCGCGCTATGGGGTGGGCCGCAAGTTCCAGGTGCCCAGCGTGTTCAAGGAGCTGACGGTGCGCGAAAACCTGGAGGTGGCGCACTCCCGGCTCCCCAGCCCGGCACGGACCGTCCGCCTATTCCCCGGTCTCCGCCTCAACCGGCGCATCGCCGAGGTGCTGGAGATCGTCGAGCTGGCCGATGAGCTGGACACCAGGGCCGCCTTCCTGTCGCATGGCCAGACGCAATGGCTGGAGATCGCCATGCTGCTGGTCCAGGACAGCGCCCTGATCCTGATGGACGAGCCGACCGCCGGCATGACCATCCAGGAGACCGGCAAGACCTCGCGCATCTTCCAGCGGATGCGTGGAAAGCACACGCTGATCGTGGTCGAGCACGACATGGGCTTCGTCCGCGAGATCGCCGAGACCATCACCGTTCTGCACCAGGGCAAGCGCCTTTCCGAAGGATCGATCCACCATGTGGAGAACGATCCCAATGTGCGCGAGGCCTATCTCGGAAGCGGGGGCATCTCCCATGCTTGACATGACCGACGTCTATTCCTTCTACGGCAGCAGTCCGGTGTTGCAAAACGTCAGCTTCGCGGTTCCCAGGGGCAGCCTGCTCAGCGTGCTGGGCCGCAACGGAGTGGGGAAGACCACGCTGATGCGGACCATCATGGGGCTGACCGACCGGGTCACCGGCTGGATCGGGCTGGGCGGCAGCGACATCCGGAACGAGCCGACCCACCGCCGCGCCGGCCTCGGCATCGGCTACGTCCCGCAGGGGCGCGGCATCATCGGTAAATTCACCATCCGCGAGAACATCCTGATGGGCACCTTCGCCCGTCCGGATGGCAAGCGCGAGATCCCGCCCCTGGTGTTCGAGATGTTCCCCTATCTGCGGGACAACCTGAACCGGAAGGGCGGCGACCTGTCCGGCGGGCAACAGCAGCAGCTGGCGATCGCGCGGGCGCTGGCCGCAAATCCGCAGGTCCTGCTGCTGGACGAACCGACCGAGGGCATTCAGCCCAACATCGTCGAACAGATCCAGAGCGTGATCATGACCCTGAACCGCCAGTACGGCATCACCGTCGTGCTGGTCGAACAGAACGTGAGGTTCGCAAGGCAGGCCTCCGACCATTTCCTGATGCTCGACAAGGGGCGGGTCGCTGCCCACGGGCCGACGGAAAACCTGACCGACGATCTGGTGCACCGGCACATGGCGGTTTAGGGGCCGTCTAGGCCGCGGTTCCGGTCCCATTCCTCTCAACCCCGAAACACGGGTCTGCCGTCCCGCCTCGCGCCGGGACGGGATGCCCTCCCCTTGTCCCACCAAGAAGGAAACGCACCATGTTGCACGGCGATATTTCCAGCAGCAAGGACACCGTCGGCGTCGCGGTCGTGAACTATAAGATGCCGCGCATGCATACCAAGGCCGAAGTCCTCGACAACGCCCGCAAGATCGCGGAGATGGTCCAGGGCATGAAGGTCGGCCTGCCGGGCATGGATCTGGTGATCTTCCCGGAATATTCGACCCACGGTATCATGTACGACTCCAAGGAGATGTACGAGACCGCCTCGTCGATCCCCGGCGACGAGACCGAGATTTTCGCGGACGCCTGCCGCAAGGCCAAGGTCTGGGGCGTCTTCTCCCTGACCGGCGAGCGGCATGAGGAGCATCCGCACAAGGCGCCCTACAACACGCTGATCCTGATGAACGACAAGGGCGAGATCGTTCAGAAATACCGCAAGATCATGCCGTGGGTGCCGATCGAGGGCTGGTATCCCGGCAACTGCACCTTCGTCACCGAAGGGCCGAAGGGGTTGAAGATCAGCCTGATCATCTGTGATGACGGCAACTATCCGGAGATCTGGCGCGACTGCGCCATGAAGGGCGCCGAGTTGATCATCCGCTGCCAGGGCTACATGTATCCGGCCAAGGAGCAGCAGGTCATCATGTCCAAGGCGATGGCCTGGGCCAACAACACCTACGTCGCGGTGGCGAACGCCGCCGGCTTCGACGGCGTCTATTCCTACTTTGGGCATTCCGCCATCATCGGCTTCGACGGCCGGACGCTGGGCGAGTGCGGCACCGAGGAGAACGGCATCCAGTATGCCCAGCTCTCCACCTCGCTGATCCGCGACGCGCGCAAGAACATGCAGTCGCAGAATCACCTCTTCAAGCTGGTCCACCGCGGCTACACCGGCAAGATCAACTCCGGGGAGGATTCGAAGGGCGAGGCGGTCTGCGCCTACAGCTTCTACCACGACTGGATCAACGATCCGGAAGGGACCCGCGCCCGCGTCGAGGCGATGACCCGCGGCACCGTCGGCACCGAGGAATGCCCCATCGACGGCATCCCCAACCCGGAGACCGCGCTGCATCGCTAAGGGGATGGGCTGAAGGCGCGGCGGGTGTCGGGAGACGCCCGCCGCATCTCTCCGGACCGAGACCATTCACAAGGAGACGCGCCGATGGCGCTGGACGCACACCGGATTCTGGAGGAGCCCTATTACCGGCCGGTCGCCGGAGAGGTGGCGCTGTTCGAGGCCGCCTATGCCGCGCGCATGCCGATGATGCTGAAGGGCCCCACCGGCTGCGGCAAGACCCGCTTCATCGAGCACATGGCATGGCGGCTTCGCCGGCCGCTGGTGACGGTGGCCTGCCACGAGGACATGACCGCGTCGGATCTGGTCGGCCGCTTTCTGCTCGACCCCGGCGGTACCGTCTGGCACGACGGGCCGCTGACCCAGGCGGTGCGGCACGGCGCCATCTGCTACCTCGACGAGATCGTCGAAGCCCGCCAGGACACCACCGTCGTCATCCACCCGCTGACCGACGCCCGCCGCATCCTGCCTTTGGAGAAACGCAACGAGCTGGTCCAGGCGCATCCGGACTTCCAGTTGGTGATCTCCTACAACCCCGGCTACCAGAGCGTCCTGAAGGACCTGAAGGAATCGACCAAGCAGCGCTTCGCCGCCATCGAATTCGGCTATCCCGGCGCCGCGGTGGAGGCGGAGATCGTCGCCCATGAATCGGGCGTCGCCGCCGACACCGCGGCGTTGCTGGTCCGCATCGCCGCAAGTTCGCGCAATTTGAAGGGCCATGGACTGCAGGAGGGGGTTTCCACCCGCATGCTGATCCATGCCGGCCGGCTGGTGGCGCAGGGGATCCCCCTGGAGACCGCCTGCCGGATCGCGTTGGTCCTGCCGATCACCGACGACGCCGACGTGCGGGATGCCTTCTCCGCCGCCGTGTCGGCGGCGATTGCTTAACTCATCCCTTTCCGGGAGAGGGAACAAGACCGGAGACCAAATGCCCGACGATCAGTCGCGCCAGCTTCCCGCCGACACCGCCTTCTCCTCCGTCGAGCGCCGGTTAGTCGCCTATCTGGTCGCCCTGTGGCGGTTGCGGGTGCCGATCCGCCATGCCAAGCCGGATAGAGCCGGCAATCCGCGGCGGCGGGTCAGCCTTTCGGACGGGCTGATCTGGATGCCCGGAACCTTCCGCGGCGTCGATGGCCGCCGCTCCGACGCGCTGTTCCGCGCGGCTTTGGTCCATGCCGGGGCGCATCTGCGCTTCACCGGCCCGCGCTTTCCGGCTGCCGGGCTGAAGCCGATGCAGCTGGCGCTTGTCTCGCTGATCGAGGACGCCCGGGTCGAGCAGCTGGCGATGCGCGAGCATCCCGGCCTGCTGCGGGTCTGGCGGCCCTTTCACGTCGCCGAACCGAACGGTGCCGGCACCGCACCCGCCCTGATGGCGCGGTTGGCCCGCGCGCTGATCGACCCCGAATACCGCGACGACGACGCCTGGGTCGCCAAGGGCAAGCGCCTGTTCTTCGAGGCGGAGTCCGAGTGGCACAGCCCGGCGGTAAGCCGCCTGATCGGCGGGTTGCTGGGCAACGACCTCGGCCAGATGCGGGTACAGTTCAATTCCAAGGATTACGTCGTCGAGCCGGCCTACCGCGACGACAATCTTGGCCTGTGGGACCATGGCGAGGCGCCGCCGACCTCGCCCAGCGACGCCGAGACCGTGTTCGAGGCATTCCGCACCGAGCAGGAGGAGCGCGACCACGGCCGCCCGGACGAGCAGGTGGGGGAGGGTGCCACCCCGGCCAGGCTGTCCGCCATCGACGTCCCCGCCCGCGCGGTGGGGGAGGAGGAGATCACCGCTCCGCCGGTGCGCTACCCGGAATGGGACTACCGCGTCGGCATCGACCGTCCCGACTGGGTCGTGCTGAACGAACGTCGGACCGAGCCCGGCGACCCCGCCGCCATCGCCCGCATCGTCGAGCTTCATCAGGCGACCGCCGACCGGCTGACCGTGCTGGTCCGCTCGGCCAAGGTCAGCCGGCCGGTGCGGCTGCGCCGCCAGCCGGAGGGCGACCGCATGGATCTGGACGCCTGCATCGACGCGATGGTCAGCTACCGCCGTGGCGAGGCTCCCGACCCGCGGGTGCATGAGGTGCTGGTCCGCCGCAACCGCGACCTGTCGGTCCTGCTGCTGCTCGACGTCTCCGCCTCGACCGGCGATCCGGTTGCCGGGGGCGGACGCAGCGTGCTGTCGGTGGAGCGGGAGGCCGCGACCCTGTTCGCCCAGGCGCTGGACGAACTGGGCGATCCCTTCGCCATCCATGCCTTCCGCTCCAACGGTCGACAGGACGTCAGCTATTACCGCATCAAGGCGTTCCGTCAGCCTTACGATGCCGCGGCCAAGGGGCGGCTGGCCGGATTGAAGGCCGGGCTGTCCACCCGGCTCGGCGCCGCGCTGCGCCATGCCGGCCGGCTGCTGGAGCAGCAATCGACCCATCGCCGCCTGCTGCTGGTGGTGACCGACGGCGAGCCGTCGGACATCGACGTCGCCGACCGCCGCTATCTGCTGGACGACGCCCGCCGCGCCGTGCTGGGGCTGGCGGCGCGAGGGATCGACTGCTTCGTGATCGGGCTCGATCCCCGGGGCCGCGATTATCTGACCCGGATGTTCGGGGCACGCAACGTCATGGTGATCGACCGCGCCGAAAAGCTGCCGGAAGTGCTGCCGACCTTCTATCTGCGGCTATCGACATAATTGAATGGGCTGCAGCGGGGCGCGGTGCAGGCGGCCTGATCGCTCGCTGCGGTGGGCGATCCGGAGTGAGCGACGAAGCTCCGATGGATGCGGCAACCGCGGTGTCCGTGACCGGCTCATCCCGGCGTTGGTGCAGAAATCGGCTTTGTTGCAAACGCCAGGACGGACGGGAGCGCTACTTCAGCGGCAAAAATAGTTCCGCGACCGCCTCATGCTCCGGCACTTCCGGGAAGAAGCTCATTCGCTGGCAATAGATCGGGAAGTCGCGTGCTTCCTCACCGCTGGCTGGAAGCCAGTCGCGATAAAGGTAGAGCGCGGCGGGCTCCAGATTGTCGGTGTTGCCGACGACGCGCAGCACCGCGCAACGTCCGCCAGGAATCTCACCGGCTTTGATCTGCTCGCCGTTCGCCTTGATCGGTTGGTCGGTCCCGACACAAAGGTCCACGCTATAATCGGCGGCCGACGCAGGACACCGCTCGGAACGCCAGACATTGAAGGTCGGACTTGTCTTGGGGTGTAGGCCAGCGGCCTTACGCCACGCGATGAACCGCTGGATGGTGGCCCCGAGCGTCGTCGGATCGCCCCGATGTTCCATGATCGCCACCGGCGTGGGGGGCACATCGCGAATGATCACGTCGTCAGTGGTAAAAGTCCTCTGCATGAGCTTGCTCCTTGCGGTGTCGAGAGGCCCGAAGGCCGCAAGCCACGGCTCCCAGTCGGGAGACTTCCGGAACGACGACGGTGATTGCCCGAACCGTTGTCGGAAGGCGCGGGCGAAGGCGTCTGGTGCATCGTAACCGGCATCCATCGCTATGTCCGTGATGCTTTGGGCATCCCTGTAGGCTAACCGGAATGAAGCGCGCTTCATGCGCACGAGTTGGATATAGCGATGTACGGACAGCCCGAAGGTCGCCGTAAACTGTCGGTGGAAATGATATTTCGAGTAGGCTGCGACGCTGCTTAGCGCGTCCAGGTCCAGATCGTCGTCCAAATGCCGGTCTATGTGGTCCAGCACCCGCTGCATCCGGGCATGGTAGTTTTGAAGCGCCGCCTTCATCGTTCTTTCCTCCGTGGCAGCACCAGCTAAGCGCACGTAGATATGACGTGCTCGTTCAATCTTGCGGTTCTGTAACGGGTCGCAGAAAATCGCAACGCCGATCAGCAGCAGCTCCAGCACGCCGGCGGCGATCAAAATTTCCGCGCATCGGATGATACGCGCGGTAGAATCCACCCGCCGAAAGGGTGTCGCGAAAAGGAGCGGCTGGCCCCATTTTTCCGTGACATTGCCCGGCGTCGGCTTCAGGCCCACAAGAAATCAGGCGCGGTCCCGGGGGACCGCGCCTGATTTGGTCATCCTGCCTGAACGGCGCTTACCAGCGTCCGGCGCGGGCCTGTGACGGCCTGCCCTGGCCGCCGTCGCGCTGCCACGGCCTCGCTCCTCCGCGGCCACCGGCCGGGCGCCCCGCCGGCCGTCCTCCACCGCCGGAGAAGGCGCGTTGCGGCTCGATGCCCGAAATCGTGTGGATCGCCAGCGTCGCGCCGGTGAAGCGTTCGATCCGGGACAGCGTTTCGCGATCGGATCGCGAAGCGAAGGACACCGCGATACCCGATGCACCCGCCCGGCCGGTGCGGCCGATGCGGTGGACATAGTCTTCGGCCGAGCGCGGCAGGTCGAAGTTGATGACGTGGGTGATGTCGCGCACGTCGATGCCGCGTGCCGCCACGTCGGTCGCCACCAGCAGACGGACCTGGCCGGTGCGCAAGCGCTGAAGCGTGCGGTTGCGCTTGGACTGGTCCATGTCGCCATGCAGGGCGGCGGCGGCATGGCCGGCGGCGCTCAGCTCCTCGGCCAGTGCGTCGGCATCGCGCTTGGTCGCGGCGAAGATGATCGCCTTGCCGACCTCTTCCTGGCCGGCGAAGTGCATCAGCAGGCGGCGCTTGTGGTCCATGTCGTCGGCATGGTGCAGGCGCTGTTCCACGTTGATCGCGGTGGCCTGGCTTTCGACGGCGACGCGTTCCGGGTTGCGCAGCAGCTTGCCGGCAAGCTGGCTCATGCGGCGGTCAAGCGTGGCCGTGAACAGCAACGTCTGGCGGTCGGCCTTGCAGGCATCGGCGATCCGCTCGACGTCGTCGAGGAAGCCCATGTCCAGCATGCGGTCCGCTTCGTCGAGGATCAGCACCTCGACGGCGCTGAGATCGATCCGCTGACGGTCGATGTGGTCGATCAGACGCCCGGGGGTCGCCACCACGACATGCACCGGGCGCGACAGCATGCGAAGCTGCTCGCCATACGGCATGCCGCCGACCACATCGATGATGTTCATGCGCAGCGGCTTGGCGTATTTGCGCGCCGCCTGGGTGACCTGGCTCGCCAGCTCACGCGTCGGGGCAAGGACGAGGATGCGCGGCGCGGCAATACCCGGAACGGGCAATTCGGCCACGCGGGTCAGGGCCGGCAGCATGAAGGCCGCGGTCTTGCCGGTACCGGTTTCGGCGGTGGCCAGGATGTCACGGCCGGCCAGCGCCGGCGGGATGGCCGCCGCCTGGACCGGCGTCGGCGTGGTATAGCCATGCTCACCGAGAGCCTGGGCGATTTTGAAATGAATGCCGAGTTCAGCGAAAGTCTGTTCGGAAACAATCTGTTCGGACAAGGAGTGGAACCTTCTACAAGCATGACGGCGCAAAGCGGACCACGCCCCCGATTGGGGAACGGTCAAGCGCCGACGATCTCGCCAGGAGGGGGGTCGAACGAGGGAGTTGCGACTTGCTGAAGAGCGCAGCAGAGTGCCACGCCATGAAACCTACCGCGTCTCTCTCAAGAGACGTTCAAGCCTCCAGCGATCAATAGGCGCATAATAGGGTATCGCGTCGCAATATCAAGATTATTCGGCGTTCAGGAAGAAAACCGGATGCTTGCCAGCCATGCGCAAGATTTATTGCATGGCCTGTCGAGACTTGAAGCGGAACGGCAGAGGTTTCCCAATCTTCCGCTTCTCATCTTCGGCCGCCCAACTCAGGGCTGTCCAGCGTCCAGGCTTGGCAGCCTCCCAGGGCCTTATCGACTCCTGGCCTTGCGGGCTGCATAGCGGGCGTCGCGGGCGGTTTTCGCCTCCGTCGCCATGGCCACCTGGCGCGCGGCCTGCCGGGCGGTTTCCTGCGCCTCCAATGCCTCTTGCGCAGCGGCCTCACCGCGGCCACCGGCTTGCGCAAAACGCGTCATCGCTGCACGGCCCGCGTCGGTTGGATGTTCACCCTGACCGCCACCGCCTACACCCTGATCCGTCTGCCCAAGCTGCAGGCGGCTGCATAATCATGCCCGGAGTCCGCTTGAACGGCGGCTCCGGAAGCCTCCGGGCGTGGAAAAGCGCTCCATTCCGACCAAAACGGGCACAGCCGGTCCCATTTTCAGGCCATAACGGAGGAAAGGCCGCCGCACGGGTCTGTGCTTCCGCGTCCTGCCAGCTCGTCCTATGGGGCTACCCCTTATAGTCGCTCTGGGAAGGAGCCGGTCGCTCGTAATCATTCGTCTTCATCCCAGGGTGGCCGCATGCCTCGAAAGAGTTATTGTCTGAATTATAAGTATCTCGTAATATAAACCACTATCAAATCCTTCGCGAAAGCGGAGCGGACTGCGCAACGGTGCCTGGAACAGCGCCTGGATTCGGATTGATAGTTTGAGCGCCGGGAGTGAATGTTTCCGGACGAGGTTGCCTGCTCTCGAAGCCCCCGAGGATTGGCGGGTGGATACCGTCTGCCACGTCATGGCGGCCGTCGTGCGGTTCATCTAACCGAGCAGCGTGGCAATCAAAGCCTTCGCCTAAGCCTTGAGCATTCATTTGGGTCACGAAAATCCACAATCGTGCCACCAACCAAAGAATGTAAGGAGATTTGACATGCCTCTTATCAACCTTGTCATCATCCTGATTGTGGTTGGCGTGCTGTTATGGGCTGTCAACAACTACATTCCGATGGATTCAAAGATTAAAACGATCCTCAACGTCGTTGTTGTGATCGCAGTCGTCTTTTGGCTTCTTAACGTTTTTGGAGTTCTAAATTCGATTAGTAGTGTTCATGTTGGCCGATAGCGCCGATGGTTACAACATACAACAAAAGGACGTCAGACCATGGACAAGGACCGCATCAAGGGATCGATCAAGCAGGTTACGGGCAACATCAAAGAAATGGCCGGCAAGATCCTTGGCGACAACAAGGTTGAAGCCGAGGGAAAGGCAGAGCAGGTGGAGGGTAAGGTTCAAAATGCTGTTGGCGGCTTGAAGGATACAGCGCGCGAGGCGCTCAAGAAAAACTGACGATCCGGCGCGTTCCTATTACGATCTACGGTTCGTCTCACAAAGTGCGGGTCCAATCTCACGGAGTCCGAGCAAGAATGCCGGTTCTGGTCCTCCGGGAACTGGGACGCAGCCTTGCGCATCCCTGCCCGAACTATGGCGGCGGAGATACAAACCACGGCCGTCGACCACAAGAGGCTGCTGCGACTGGGCATCGCCACGGTGACCGTGACGGCCGCCCGCGCCGCCTCCACCGATACGGCGTCCCCGGCCGCCGATCGGCTTACAGGCCGTGACGGACGCTTTGGTGATCGCCCGCATACGGGGTTTGTCCAGGGATCGCGCCGATCACGCTGATGCGCAAGCTCTCAATGCGATGGGCCTGCACACGTAGACCGGAAAGGAGAGGAACAAGGCCCGTTCGATCAATGCGCAAACACTATAGGCTTCCAACCGGCTGCCCGATCCGGACCGGCTTGATGGAGCCTCGGGCGGATGCACGGGTTTCCACCAAGGCTGCGGCGCAACGGCCGGGCATCTTGCGGGCGATCAAGGAACGGATGAACTTCGAAAGGTTCATGGCGTGGCGCGCTTAAAATTGCACAACGAACGTCACACGATCTCCCGGGTCGGCTGGCTTCGCGCCGCAGTGCTGGGGGCCAATGACGGCATCGTCTCGACTGCCAGCCTCATCGTCGGCGTGAGCGCGGTCGCAGGGTCACGTAGCGAGGTTCTGGTGGCCGGCGTGGCCGGTCTGGTCGCGGGCGCCATGTCGATGGCGGCTGGCGAATATGTGTCCGTCAGCTCGCAGGCGGATTCGGAAGCGTCAAATATAGCCCGCGAAAGCGGCGAGCTGTCCAACCTGCCCGAGCAGGAGCTTGCCGAGCTGACAAGCATCTATGTAGGGCGGGGCCTGTCAGAGCCGCTCGCCCGTAAGGTGGCCGAACAACTCACGGCGCACAATGCCCTGAGCGCTCATGCCCGCGACGAACTCGGGATCTCGGAACACACAGTCGCGCGGCCGATCCAGGCGGCGTTCACCTCGGCGGCGACGTTCGCAGCGGGCGCAGCATTGCCAGTGCTCGGCGTTGTCATGACTCCCCTTCATTTGACAGCGATCGTGGTCTCGGCCTTCTCGCTCGTGCTGCTGGCGGGTCTCGGTGCGCTCGGCGCGAAAGTCGGCGGAGCCGGTGTTTGGCGCGCCACTCTTCGCGTGACCTTCTGGGGCGCGTTTGCCATGGCTCTCACCGCAGGTATCGGATGGCTGTTCGGAGCCACGATCTGAAGAGATCACCGGAGTAGGGTTGGTGGTAAGCGGAGCGTGATCGCAGTAGTGACCCCAATGAGACTTGTTAATCCGTATGGCTGTGGTTGGCCGCCGATCCACATTTTTCTTCTTCGCAAACCCACGGCATCTATGACGTTATCCCGAATAGGCTTTGGTCCCTGTCCCAACAGGTCGAGGCCGCGGCGCACCTCGGATCGGGGATGGCGCCGGGAGGCCGGCCGTCTCAGGGAAACGGAACGAGCTTTCCGTGCGCTTCGTCCCACAGCCAGAGCCGACCTCCCGCCAACGCCGCACCCAGGGTGAGAGCGGGCACTTCCTGGAGCACCGGAAAGTGCCGGTGGCATTCCTCGAGACGATAGTTGGGAATGCGGGGGTTCAAATGATGGATGTGATGGAAGCCGATGTTGCCGGTAAACCATTTGAGAATACTGGGGAGGCGCAGGTAGGAGCTTCCCTGCAAGGCCGCCAGTTCCGGATCCCACTCCTCCTGGCGGACCCACAGCGTGTGCTCGAACCGGTGCTGGACCGAGAACAGCCAGACCCCGGCGATGCCAGCGAGGATGGTGATGGGCAACTGCACCAGCAGCACGGTGCCGACGCCGAGCCAGGCCGCGAGTGCCAGCAGGACGACGGCGATCATCAGGTTGGTCGTATGGACGGACAGCCGCTCCCACCGCCAGTCGGGCGGCGTGTCGAAAGGGAAGCGGTACAGCATGAGGAAGACCAGAGGCGGCAGCAGGATCAGTGCCATCACCGGATGGCGGAGGAGACGATGGAAAAGACGCTCGCGACGGTCGAGCGCATTGTATTCACTCAGCGTCAGGCAGGATGAATAGATGTCGTATCCACTGTTTCGCCGGTCGAGATTGTTCCAGTTGGCGTGATGACCGGCATGCTGGCGCCGCCAGTTGGCATAGGGGGTCAAGGTCATGACGCCACACAGCGTGCCGACGGCGTCGTTGACCCGGCGCGACCGGAAGAAGGCGCCATGCCCGCAATCGTGTTGGATGATGAAAATGCGCACCAGAAAGCCGGCGGCCGGAATGGCCAGCAGCAGCGTGACGGCGTAGCTGATGTCGAGGCTGAGGACCATGAGTGCCCAGCACCCGATGAAGGGCAGGACCGAGGTCGCCAGTTGGGCGAGGCTGCGGGTGAGGCTTGGTGTCTGGTAGGGACGAAGCCGATTGCGCAAAAGCGCCTGTCCACCGTTACCGATGGAGACATCGTCGCGCGGAAGCATTTTTATGCCGGCGGCACCCTGAGTCATGGGCCCTCTCCTCGAAGACGCTATTGGAGGCCGGGGCATACTTTCACGGGGGTGGCGTAACGAACCTCAATCGTGACTGCGACATTTATACTCGATGTCGTTTGCCGAAGAGCTGTCCACCCGTGTCCAGATCTCGCTCCGCCCAAAGATCGGTAGCCCTATATAGGCACGAACTCTCAATGATTCATCCGACAGGACGGTGATGCCACCGCTATAGGTCCGGCCATCCTGAGGATTGTAAACGGACCCATCCCAATGATCCGGACCGGCTGGGGTGAGGCCGGTTATGACGACGAGGCCGCAGATCCGCTGTGCCTGCCTCGCCGGGTCCGGGTTCTTCTGATCCAGGCGAGGCGAACCGCTCCGATCCATGGCGTTCTCCAACCAGATGATCCGACCGCAGAATCGATCGCCACAGCGGGTGATCCTGAGGACCGCATCCTTGTCTGCGGTCAGCCAGACACCTTGCAGGTCGGCTGCCGAAGCCGCCCCCGTCAGTCCGGCGAGCGCCAGGCATCCGGCCGATACCACGACGCTCCGGAACATCGCCAGCTTGTCCAATGCCGCCTCCTCCTGATTTCACGGCACGCGTTGATATCGTGGACACCCGACCGGATCGCCATGGTCGACGTCCACCATCCTTATCAGCGGCACGCTTTCGTAACGGTCCATGTTCTGCCCGAAGGCAGCGTTGCAGAATTGCCGGCGGCCGTTCCGGCGTCACGCCGGGCTATCCCGTTCGCATCGTTCCCTCGTCACAGGCGATCCTCTAGGCTGGAGGCTGCCGCACAGCCCGGAGGCATGCCGTTGGTCGAGGACAGCGCCACCGACGAAGCCTGGAGCCGGCCGATCTCGGCCGTCCTGGAGACGCTGGGTGCGACCCCCGCCGGGCTGAGCCGAACCGAGGTGGAGACGCGCCGACGCCAATACGGCCTCAACCAGCCGCTGGCGCGCCGCCGCCGGCCATTGTGGCTGCAATTCCTGACACGCTTCCTCAACCCGCTGGTGCTGATCCTGCTGTTTGCCAGCGGCCTGTCGGCAGCCACCGGCAACGTCACCAGTTTCGTCATCGTCCTCGTGATGGTCGTACTCAGCGTATCCTTGGACTTTGTCCAGGAAATGCGGGCTGAGAATGCCGTGGATGCGTTGCGCCGCACCGTCTCGGTGCGCGTCCAGGTCCGCCGGGACGGCGTGGAGGTGTCGGAGCCGGTGGATCAACTGGTCCCTGGCGATGTGGTCCGTCTGGCCGCCGGCGATCTGGTTCCGGCCGACTGCCGCCTCATCGAAGCGCGCGACCTGTTCGTCAACCAAGCCATGCTGACCGGGGAGCCCTACCCGGTGGAAAAGCACGCCGATGCCGTCGCAATCCCGGCCGGAGATGCCGGACAGGCGCCCGGCACCATCTTCATGGGGACCTCGGTCATCAGCGGCAGCGCCATCGCCGTGGTCTGCCGGACCGGCAACATGACGGCGTTCGGCCAGTTGAGCGGCACCCTGCAGGCGCCTCCACCACCCACCGCTTTCGAGTTGGGCATCCGCCAGTTCGGTTTCCTCATTCTGCGTCTGACGATCTTCCTGGTGCTGTTCGTGCTGGCGGTGAATGTCCTGTTCCACCGGCCCTGGCTGGAATCCCTGATGTTCGCCCTGGCCTTGGCGGTCGGGCTGACGCCGGAACTGCTGCCGATGATCGTCACCGTCACCCTGGCGCGCGGGGCGATGCGGCTGGCGAAGCGCCGGGTCATCGTCAAGCGGCTGGCCGCCATGCACAATGTCGGCGCAATGGACGTCCTGTGCACCGACAAGACCGGGACGCTGACCGAGGCGACGATCCGGATGGTCCGGCACCTGGACTTCCGCAGCGAGGAGAGCGAGCGGGTCTTCCGCCTCGCCTATCTGAACAGCCATTTCGAGAGCGGCATCAAAAGCCCGCTGGACGAGGCCATCATCGCCTTCCGCAGCCTGGACGTGTCCGGCTGGCGGAAGATCGACGAGGTGCCGTTCGACTTCGAGCGGCGGCGCGTTTCGGTTCTCGTCACCGATGGCACCGAGCGGCTGCTGGTGGTCAAGGGGGCGCCGGAGGACGTGCTGCGGCAGTCCACCCATTATGAAGGAGAAGGAGGCGTCGAGAAGCCGCTCGACCCGGCGGCGCGGGCCGAGTTGGATGCCCTGTTCCAGAAGCTGGGAGAGGACGGGTTCCGGGTGCTGGCGATCGCCTCCAAGGCGATGGGACCGGAGCATGCCTCCGCCGCGCTGGGAGACGAAAGCGAGTTGGCCTTTGCCGGCTACGCGGTTTTCCTCGACCCGCCCAAGGCAAGCGCGATGGCGGCGATCCGCGATCTGACCGGGGCCGGGGTGGCTGTCCGCATCCTGACCGGCGACAACGAGCGGGTGACGCGGCACGTCTGCGCAGAACTCGGCCTGCCCGTCACCGGCCTGATCACGGGCGACGATCTGCGGGCAATGAGCGAGGAGGCTTTGCGCGCCCGCCTCCCCAAGGTCAACGTGTTCTGCCGGGTGACGCCGGCGCAGAAGGAACGCGTGCTGCTGGCCTTCAAGCGGTCCGGCCGGGTGGTCGGTTTCCTCGGTGACGGGATCAACGACGCCTCGGCCCTCCACGCCGCCGACGTCGGCATCTCGGTGGACAGCGCCGCCGACGTTGCCAAGGAAGCCGCCGGTTTGATCCTGCTCGACCACGATCTGTCTGTGGTGCACGAGGCGGTGATGGAGGGGCGCCGGACGGTGCAGAACGTCACCAAGTACATTCTGATGGGAAGCAGTTCGAATTTCGGCAACATGTTCAGCATGGCGGGAGCCTCGCTGTTCCTGCCCTTCCTGCCGATGCTGCCGACCCAGGTGCTGCTCAACAACCTGCTCTACGATGCATCGGAAGCCGGCGTTCCGCTCGACAACGTGGAGGCGGAGGCGTTGGCCCTGCCGGTGCAGTGGGATCTGCGGCTGATCCAGCGCTTCATGCTGGTACTGGGCCCGGTCAGCTCGCTGTTCGATTTCCTGACCTTCTACGCCTTGCTTCACCTCTTCAACGCCGATGAGGCGCTCTTTCAGACCGGATGGTTCGTGGAGAGCCTGGCCACCCAAGTGCTGGTCATCTTCGTGATCCGTACCCGCCGCAGCCCTTGGCTCAGCCGACCCAATGCGACCCTGGCCGGGTTGTCGCTGGGAGCCGCCGCCGTCGGCGCGTTGCTGCCGCTGACACCGCTGGCATCCTTCTTCGGCTTCGTGGTGCCGCCAGCATCCTTCTATCTGTTCCTGGCGGCGGCCGTCGTCACCTATCTGGTCCTCGTCGAGATAATCAAGCGGGTGTTCTTCCGCTATGTCGCTCCACGGCGCGGCGTGCGAGGCCAAGTTACATTGCGACGCTGATCTTGCGACCCATTCCTTCCGGGAGGTTTACCGGGTTATCGCCACGGAATGACGATGCCGGTCGGATCAGAACCTGTTCGCAGCGGGTGCGTCCCATCCGGCTTTAACCGGGATGCTACTTTAGGCTGAGCAAGCGTGTTGCGGCAGGAGCGTGATCTGGTAGGTCTGCCGCGCTCGATGTCACCGCTTGGAACCGCACTCCATGGGCACTGCCATTCGTCCCGCAAGCACCACCCCAGCCTCCCGGGACGCGTTCTCGGATGTCGATGCCTTTGTCGAGGAGGTGCTGTTCGAGTTGACGGCGATGGCGAGTGACGGCACTCGTCCAGCCCGCACCGGGCCCAAAGCGCCTCTCACCGGAGCGCCGCTGCGCAAGGCGACTATGGCGATCTGGTGTGTATGCTTCTGCGGCATGCAATAGCGCGCGATCGGGCAGCTCACCGGCATCCCGTTCGGCATGTTGTACATTCTGTTTGTCCGCTGGACCCGGCTCGGGCTGTGGCGCCGGCTCGACACCCAAGCCGGTAGCGCGTGACGTCTACGAACAGCTTCTGAGGACGATGTTGCCGTGGCACAGCCCGCTGTCGATGGATTCCGGCGGAATTGATGCCGATGGTCGCCAAAGACGCCGTTGACCCATCGCGGGTCTTGATGGTCGTCAGGCGTCCGGCGATGGCGAAACTTGTAGCGGAGCCATCGGCCTTCGGGCCAATTCGGGCATTCGTTCCGCCTGCCTACCAACAAGTTGATCGTGCCGGGGAACGGCATCGACCGCGAAACGCTGCGCGGGTTGCATATCATCTGTCGGACACCCCCAAACGCCGTTCTGTCAATGCCTGGAAGATGCGCTGGAAGTGATAAATATAGACAAGAAGTGACAGTAAAGTAAAATGAATACACTTGAGTGCTTTTTACCTCATATGTCGTATTAACAAGATAAGACATCCGCCTTTGGTGATTGACATAGGTCGTTTATCATTTTATTTCACGAAGCGTGGGCCTGGCGGAAGATGTCGTGGATAATAAAGCTTCGTCTATCTGACTCAGGCGATACTTTGAACCGACGTATCCGGTCAGATAATGGGGTCACGTACCTCTGTTCCCACACAATGCAAATGTATTCAACAATTTGGTGAGGAGCATTTAGTATGAGCAGCTTAGCAACGCTTTCCGTTCTGAAGCACGGCCCGAAGACCACGGGTATCAAGGCCTTCGTCGATTCGGCGAAGAACGCCGGCGCCGAGCCGTTCTACACCTATGTCTCGCTGAACGGCGATCGCTCGGTGAAGTTCGTGTATTCCCCGGTCGAGGGGCACGCCAAGCTTCTGAACCAGACCGCCACCCTGGAAGCCAAGCACGGCACCGAAACCGCCGTCGGTCTGGCTTCCGCCGCCGCCAAGGAGGTCGAGGCGCTGGCCATCCAGCACCTGCACGTCGTCGCCCGCAGCCATAAGAACGAAAAGCCCTCCACCTATGTGCAGGTGTGGGGCGTCAAGGTCTCGGACAGCGGCCAGTTCCTGGAAGCTCTGGGCGAGATCGCCAAGGCGACCGGCGACAAGGTCCGCTACGCGGTCCTGCGTCCGAGCGACTCGGGCGGCCATGGCAAGTGGCTGATCCTGATCGGCTTTGAAAACCTGTCGGATCTGGACGCCGACGGCAACCTGAACCAGGCCCATCTGGTGAACGCGGTCGGCCAGGAAGAAGCCGTCCGTATCGGGAAGCTGCTGGCCGGTTCGGTCGAAGGCTACCTGAAGCACACGCTGCAGTTGCTGCCCCACGTCAGCCACTTCTAATCGGCTGTCGTCCGGTCCAGCCGTCGACACGGCGGGTTCCGATGGCCGGGGGTCCGGAGAGGCGCGCTCTCCCCGGATCACCGGTTCATCGACGGCGCCTTTCTCGACCCTCCGATCGTCCCCATGCAGTAGCGGAGTACGTGGTTTGTCCATTGCTATCATTGGAATGGCCGCCGTCATGCCACAGGCGGCGTCGTTGGACGAATACTGGTCGAACATCCTGTGCGAACGGGACTGCATCACGGACGTTCCCGAGTCGCGCTGGAACCGGGACTGGTACTTCGACAGCGATCCGGCCACGCCGGACAAGACCTATGCCCAGCGGGGGGGATTCATCCCGTCCATCGCCTTCGATCCGGCACAGTTCGGGATTCCCCCGGCCTCGCTGGAGGCGATCGACACCACTCAGTTGATGGCGCTCGCTCTCGCCGCCGAGGCGTTGCGGGACGCCGGCTATCCGGCGGGGCGCGAAAGGGATCACAGCCGGACCTCGGTGATCCTGGGCGTGGTCGGCATGACGCTGGCCAACATGCGCGACCTCGCCTCGCGCACCGAAATCCCGGCGTGGGAATGGATGATGCGCCAGCAGGGGGTCGATGGGGAACGCCTGCGCGCGGTCGCCGACACCGCCCGCGCCTATTACCCGGCATGGTCCGAGGACAGCTTCCCCGGCTCCCTGCCCAATGTGGTGGCCGGGCGGATCGCCAACCGGCTGGATCTGGGCGGGCTGGCCTGTTCGGTGGACGCCGCCTGCGCCAGCAGCCTGTGCGCGCTGTCCTTCGCGATCGGCGAATTGCAGGCCGGGCGCTGCGATCTGGCGGTGACCGGGGGCGTGGATATGGACAACTCCCCGACCAGCTACCTGTGCTTCGCCAAGACCCATGCCTTGTCGCGGAGCCAGCGCGTGCGGCCCTTCGCCGATGGGGCGGACGGCACGCTGCTGGCCGAAGGGGCGGGGCTGCTGGTGCTCAAGCGGCAGGAGGACGCCGTCCGCGACGGCGACCGCGTCTACGCGCTGATCCGGGGGATCGGCGCCACCAGCGACGGTCGCCACCGCAGCATCTACGCCCCCCGGCCGGAAGGGCAGGCGCGGGTTCTGGCACAGGCGTACCGGGCCGCCGGTGTCGATCCGGCAACCATCGGCCTGATTGAGGCGCACGCCACCGGGACCGAGGTCGGCGACATCGTCGAATGCGAGGCGCTGGACGCGTTCTTCGGCCAAGCCGGCGCCCGCCCCGGCAGCGTCGCGCTGGGCAGCGTCAAATCCCAGATCGGCCACGCCAAGGCGGCGGCGGGCGCCGCGAGCCTGATCAAGGCGGCGCTGGCGCTCCATCACCGGGTGCTCCCCGCCACGCTCCACGCCGGACGGCCTGGCGGCTATCTCGGCCGGGACGGATCGCCGCTGAGCGTCAACACCGCCACCCGCCCCTGGTTCGCCCCGCGCGATGGGGAACCACGGCGGGCGGGGGTCAGCGCGTTCGGCTTCGGCGGCGCCAATTACCATGCGGTGCTGGAGGAGGCTCCCGCCCACGCTCTTGCCGCCTCCGTGGAACCGGCGTGGCGGCAGGCCGGAATCGTCATCGCCGCCGCCACGCCCGAGGAACTGGCCGGCTCGTGCGCCCGGCTGGGCGCGGAACTGGCGGGCGCGGAGGCGGCGGAGGTCTTCGCCCGTCTGGCCGCCGCCGATGCCCCGCCGGCCGATTGGGCGCGGATCGGCTTCGTCGCCGGGAATCCCGCCGAGGTGGCGGAACGGCTGGCCGCCGCCGAGACCGTGCTGCGGCGGCGTCGCACCGAAGTGGCGTGGAGCCTGCCCGCCGGTGTCTTCTATCGGCGCAGAGCGGTCGGCGGGCCGGGCGGCCTCGTCGCCCTGTTCCCCGGCCAGGGATCGCAGTTCGTCGGCATGGGCTGCCGGCTGGCGGCCCTGACGGACGAGGTGCGGACCATCGTCGAGGCGTTCGACCGTCGCCTGACGGCCGGTGGTCACGATCCGCTGTCGGCGGTGATGATGCCGCAAGGTGCCGCGCCCGCCACCGCCGACGCTGCGCTGCGCCGGACGCTCTACGCGCAGGCCGGCATCGGCGCGCTGGGCGTCGGGCTGTTCCGCCTGCTGCGTCAGGCCGGCGTCGAGCCGGATTTCGCCGGGGGGCACAGCTTCGGCGAGTTGACGGCGCTGTGGGCGGCGGGCGTCATGGACGAGGACACCTACATCGATCTCGTCATCGCGCGGGGCGTGGCGCTGACCCCCCCGGCGGATTGCGTTGACGCCGGCACGCTGCTGGCGGTGCAGGCCGACGAGGAGCAGCTTCGCCCGCTGCTGGCCGAGTTGCCCGGCGTGTCCCTGGCCAACGCCAACTCCCCGCATCAGCAGGTTCTGGGGGGCAGCCGCGACGCGGTGCTGCGGGCGGAAACCCGCCTCCAGGCGGAGGGGCTGACCGCCATCCCGCTGTCCGTGGCGGCCGCGTTCCACACCCCGCTGGTCTCCTACGCCATGCCGCGCTGGCGCGGGGCGCTGAGGGACGTCCGCCTGTCGTCCCCGCGCATTCCGGTCGCGGCCAACGGCTCGGGCGGAACCCATGGCGACGATCCGGCGGCCATCGCCGCCGTCCTGGCCGAACATCCGTTCCAGCCCGTGCTGTTCCGGCGGAACATCGAGACGCTCTACGACCAGGGCGGCCGCATCTTCCTGGAGATCGGCCCGCGCCCGGTGCTGAGCCGTCTTGCCGGCACCATTCTGGGCGACCGGCCCCATGCGGCCATCGCCGTCAATCACAGTTCAAGCGCCGACGCCGCCGTCCAGCTTCAAGAAGCCCTGCTGCAGCTCCGGGTCGCCGGTCTGCCGCTGCCGGCGGCGGCGGTCCGCAACGCTCCTGTGCCGACCAGCCCCACCACCATCCGTCTCGGCGCCCAAGCCATCGGCCGCCCGAAACGGACCGCCGTCCTTACCCGGACGCCCGCCGCCATGCCCAGCGAACCGACCATGCCCCGACCGATCCCGTCCGCGCCGCATCAGCCTGCGGCACATCCGGCTCCCGTAACCACGGCTCCCGTAACTCCGGCGCCGATCGTTTCCTCGTCTGCGGCCACGCTGGTCGGGGAAGGATTCGCGCTGGAGCGGGCCATGCTGGACGCCCATGCACGGTTCCTCGACCTGCAATCGGTGGGCGTCCGCCTGCTGGGCGCGCTGGCGTCGGGCGATGCGGCGCGGGCCGGCATCGATCCGACCTCGGTCGCCGACAGCTTCGACCGGCATCACCGCGATACCGTGGCCCTGCACGAGGCGTTCCTGAAGCGTAGCGATGAAGCCTTCCGCACGCTGGTGACGGGGCAGGTTCCGTCCGCCGCCGGCTTCGGGGCTGCGGTTTCGGCCGCCCCTGCCGCGCCGGCCGCGCCGGTTCCAACGGTCGTCGCGAATCCGGTCATCCGGCACCCGGTCATCCCGAACCCGGCTCCGGTGGCCGCGGCGTCCGTTCCGGTTCCGGCGGCGTTCGATGCGCTCGATGCACTGACCGGAATCGTGGCGGAGCGGACGCAATACCCACGGGAATTCCTCGACCCTGACCTGGATCTGGAAGCCGATCTGGGTATCGACAGCATCAAGCGGGTGGAAATCCTGTCCAACCTGCGTCAGGCCGTGTCCGGTCATCACGGCCCGGACGCGCTCAGCCCGGCCGTCGTGCAGGCGATGGCCCGTGCCCGCAGCCTGCGGGCGATTGCCGCCTTGGTGCCGGCCCCCTCGACCCCTGTCCCCCCGCCTCCCGCCGTGCCTGCCGCCCCCGCGATCCCCGCGCCTTTGGCGACCGGCTCCCTGGACGTGGACACGGTGCTCAAGGCGCTGGTCGGGATCGTGGCGGACCGCACCGGCTATCCGGAGGAAATCCTTGATCCCGCCCTGGATCTGGAAGCGGATCTCGGCATCGACAGCATCAAGCGCATGGACATCCTGTCCGCGTTGCGCGCCATGGCGGAGGGCCATGGGGCGGTGGTGCCCGCGCCGTCCCGCTTCATCGGCGCCCGCAATCTGGGCGAGATCGCCCGTCTGGTCCTGGAAGGCGGCGAGAAGGCGGCTGTTCCGACGCCGGTTGCCGCCCCTGCGGGGGATGAGGCGTTCGAGCCGCGCGTGCCCACCCTGATCCCCCTGCCGCCGGTGGTTCCGGCGGCCGATCCCCGGCGCGGCGGGGTGGTGGTGCTGGGCGACGACACCGGGCTCGCCCCGGCGCTCGTCCGCGCGCTGTCCGCTGCAGGGGGGGGCGCCGTGCTGGTCCCCATCCTGGACGATCCCGCCCGGCTGGCGGAGAATCTGGCCGAAGCGGCGCGGCGGGCCAGCGGGGCCGAAACCCTGATCGCCGTCCTTCCGGCGCTGCCGGGCCATGGTCCGGCCGGGCTTGAGGCGGCCGGGCAGCGCGCCCGGCTGCGCGCCGTGCTGCTGGCGGCGGGACAAGCCGGGGCGTTGCTGAGCGGCCGGCCGGCCTTCCTGACCGTGGGGCGCCAGGACGGCGCCTTCGGCCATGGCGGCCGGGCGGTGCCCGCGGAACCGGCGGGTTTGGCCGGGCTGGCGCGCACCCTGCGGCTGGAGCATCCCGGCGTGTTCGCCCGCGCGCTCGACATCGACGAAGCCCTGCCGGAAGACGAGGCGGTGACGGCGGTTCTCGCCGAACTGGCCGATGCCAGCACCGACGACGCCGTCGTCGGGATCGACCATCGCGGCCGGTGGGGCATGTCCGCCGTTCCGGCGGTTCCCGCGACCGCGGCAGGAAATGCGCCCGGCGCGGAGGACCTGTTCCTGGTGACGGGCGGCGGGCGCGGCATCACCGCCGCCTGCGTCGCCGCCCTGGGGCGGGCGACCGGCTGCCGTTTCGTCCTGGCTGGGCGCACGTCCATCGACGGGGATGAGCCGGAATGGGCGCGCGGGGCCGCCGAGGGCGATCTGCGCCGGCTGTGCGCCGCCGCCCTGCCGCCGGGGCCGGACGGACGGCGTCCGCCAATCGCCGCCATCGAAGCGGCGGTCCAGGGGGTGCTTCGCCGCCGGTCGGTGCTGGGCACGCTGGACGATCTGGCCCGGCAGGGGATCCGCGCCCGCTACGTCACCGCCGACGTGTCGGCGCCGGACGCCCTGCGCGTGGCGCTGGCCGGTGCCGGATGCGGCCAAGTGACCGGACTGATCCATGGGGCGGGGGCCTTGGCCGACCGTAGCCTGGACCGCAAGACGGCGCAGGATTTCGACACCGTGTTCGCGCCCAAGGTGGATGGGCTGGCGCGGGTGCTGGACGCGCTCGATCCCGCCGCCCTGCGCCACATCGTCCTGTTTTCGTCCACCGCCGGGCAGTACGGCAACACCGGCCAGGCGGACTATGCCATTGCCAACTGCGTGCTGGACGGCGCCGCCGCCTGCCTGCGCCACAGCCTGCCGCAGGCGCGGGTGACCTCCATCGCCTGGGGGCCGTGGCAGGGCGGCATGGTCGATCCCGGCCTGCTCCGCCATTTCGCCGCCCGAGGCGTGCGCAGCCTGCCGCTGGACACGGGCGCGGCGCTGTTCGCGCGGGCGGTGTGCGGGGCGTTCGAGAACCGCTCGGCAGTGCTGGTGGTCGGTGACGGTCCCGACCCCGGCGGCACCGCCGACGCTCCAGCGGCTGAAACCGGCCGGATGGCGGAGACCGCGCTGGCGGGGGTGGGTCGATGACCGCGCCCGTCGCCGTCAGCGGCCTCGCGGTTCTCACCGCCGATGCGCCCGATCTCGCCGCGTTCTGGCGGAACCTGACGGTCGGCCACGACGCCGTCAGTTTGGCCACGGCGGAGGATTTCGGCTTCGATCCCGCCACCATCCTCGCGGCCGGGCGCGGCGTGGTGGACCGCGTGTGCAACCTGCATGGCGGCTGGCTGCGGGGGTTCGCCCCCGATCTCCAGGGATTCCGTCTGCCGCCCGAACAACTGGCGGGGCAGGGGGATTTGGCGCTGTGGGGGCTGTCGCTCGGCCGCTCCGCCCTGGCGGACGCCGGTTTCAGCCCCGATGCCCCGCCGCCGCGCTGCGGTGTGGTGCTAGGCGCCTATTCCTGGGGGGCGGAGCGGTTTTCGACCGAGCAGTTCCAGCCGCTCTACGACGCCGTCCTGACGCCGAAGCTGGCGGCCCGGCTGGGCGATCCGGGATTCGTCCTGCCGCCCGTCCCGCCGGCCGGCGGGGTTCCCGAAGCCGCGCGGGCCGCCGGCGGCGTGCCCGGACTGATCGGGCGGGCGCTGGGGCTGGACGGGCCGCGCTACGCCATCGACGCGGCCTGCGCCACGTCCCTCTATGGGCTTGGTCTGGCGGCGCTTCATCTGGCGGCGGGCGATGCCGACACCATGCTGTTCGTCGCCGTCAGCAACCTGTCCCCCGCCTTCGCCTGCCAGGGTTTTTCCGCCGTACAGGCCCTGCCCGAGGGCGGGCGCAGCCGGCCCCTGGACGCCGGCTCCGACGGCATCGCCGTGGGGCAGGGGGGATGCGCGTTCCTGCTGCGCCGGCTGGACGCCGCCCGGCGGGACGGGGGCCGCGTCCGCGCCGTCATCCGTGGCGTGGGGCTGAGCAGCGACGGTCGCGGCCAGCATATCGTGACCCCCAACCCCAAGGGCCAGATGCTGGCCTGCCGGCGCGCCTATGACGCGGCGCGGCTGACCCCGGCGGATATCGACGTGGTGGAATGCCACGCCACCGGAACCCGCGTGGGCGACCGCTCCGAGGCCGAGGTCATCGCGAAGCTGTTCGGCGGCGACGGCGCGCTGCCGCCGGTCGGCACGGTCAAATCCAATGTGGGCCATCTGCTGACCGCCGCGGGCGGGGTGGGGACGGCCAAGATGCTGCTGTCCATGGAAGCCGGCGTGCTGCCCGCCACCATCGGGGTGGAAACCCCGATGTCGGTCGATGGCGTGACCCTGCCGGTGGTGCGAAAGGCCCGGCCATGGCCCGACCGGCCGGCGCGGCCCCGGCGGGCGGCGGTCAACGCCTTCGGTTTCGGCGGCACCAACGGCCATCTCATCCTGGAGCAGGCGACCGAAACCGATGCGGTCGCCGACGCCCCGGCGGATGTTCCCGCCGCGGAGGTCCCCCTGGCGGTGGTGGGCATGGACGGCGCTTATGGCAGCGCCGGATCCATCGCGGCGTTGCGCCGGCGGACGCCGGGCGGCGTTCCCGATATGCGCCCGCTGGCCGGCGGTTCGCGCTGGCGCGGCCTGGATGCCGATGCTGCCGCCCTGGCCGCGCTGGGCCTGACCCCCGACACCCTGCCACGTGGGGCATGGATGGACGACATCGCCCTGGACGGCCTGCGCTATCGGCTGCCGCCGGGGGAATTGCAGGTCCTGAATCCGCAACAGCTTCTGATCATGAAGGTGATCGACGCCGCCCTGCGCCGCTCCGGCATCGCCGAAGGCAGCCGCACCGCCGTGATCGTGGCGATGGAATGCGAACATGCGGTCAACCGGCTCCAGGCCCGCTGGGATCTGGAACGGCGGGTGCGCGACGGCATCGCCCGCGGTGGCCTGTCCCTGTCGGCGGAAGAGGTTGACCGTCTGGTGGCGGAAACCCGCGACAGCCTGCACGCCCCGTGCGATCAGGCGGTCGTCCTGGGGTACACCGGCAACCTGACCGCCAGCCGGATCACGGCTCTGTGGGATTTCAACGGGCCGAACTTCTCCCTGTCATCGGAAGAGAACGGCGCGTTCCAGGCGCTGGCGCTGGCCGGGCTGCTGTTGCGCAGCGGCGAGGCCGACGCCGTGGTGGTGGGGGCCGTCGATCTCGTCGGCTCGCCCGAGGCGGTGATGCTGCGCGGCCGGCAGGTGGGCGGGCCGGGTGCCGCCTGGCTGCCGGGCGAAGGGGCCGGCGCGCTGGTGCTGAAGCGGTTGGACGAGGCGACGGCGGCCGGCGACCGCATCCACGCCCGTATCGAAGCGGTCGGGCGCGCCTCGGCGCTGTCCAGGGATGCGGACGGGATGCGGGCGGCGGCGGCGATGGCGGCCCGCGCCGCCTTCGCGCGGGCCGGCGTCACCCCGGCGGAGGTCGGATTCGTGGAAATGGCGGCCCAGGGCGAGGCCGGGGCCGATGCGGCGGAAGAGCTTGCCCTCGTGGATGTTTATGGCGGTGCCGGGGCGGAAGGGGTTGCTGTGCCCCCGGTGCTCGGCAGCGGCAAGGCGCAGTTCGGGCATGCCGGGGCGGCGGCGGGGATGCTCGGGCTGCTTCGGGCCGTCCTGGCGCTGGGCGACCGGGTTCTGCCGGCCATGCCGGGATGGGCCGGTCCGCCGGCCGGGGCGGCATGGCCGGACGGCCTGTTCCGCGTTCCGCCGCGCCCCCAGCCTTTCCTGCGCCCGGCGGGTGGGCCGAGGCGGGCGGCGGTGCATGGGCTTGGCCTGGACGGCAGCGCCTCCTGCGTCGTGCTGGCGGAGGGGGAGGCGGCCCCGCCGCGCCTGGGAACGGAGGAACAGCCCGCCCACGTCTTCGAAATTCCATTCGACCTGGACGGGGGAGTGGACGCGGCGCTCGACCGTTTCGAAGCCGATCTGGCCAAGGCGCTGAAGGCCGATCCGGAGGCGCCGCGTGCGCTCGCCACGCTGTCGGCCGACCGGCTGAAGGCGGCGGGGGCCGTCGCGGCTCCCCTGGCCGTCGCGCTGGTGGCGGCCACGCCGGAGGGGCTGCGCCAGGAAATCGCCAAGGCGCGCAACGGCGTGCCCAAGGCCCTGGCGACCAAGGGGGCGGCGCAAGGCCTATGGCAGACCCCGGCGGGAAGCTGTTTCGCGGCCCGCCCCGTTGGCGACGTTCCGATCGCCTATGTGTTCTCCGGCATCGGCGGCGCGGCTCCGGGCCTGGGGCAGGAGCTGTTCTCGCTGGTTCCGGAAGCGCTCCAGGCCCTGGACGAGGCCTTCCCGGATGTCCGTGGCCTGCTGCGCGGCGACCTGCTGTTTCCCGCCGGGTTGACGCCGGACGCCGGGCGGCTGGCTGAACGGGCCGAGGAGCAACTGCGCGGCACCCTTCAAGACCAGCTCGCCATCGGCGTGGTGATGCCGGAGGCCCTGGTGGGGGCGCTGGAGCGGCGCCTGGGTCTGCGGCCCGCGATGGCGTTCGGGCACAGCCTTGGCGAGATCGCCATGCTGTTCGCCGCCGGTGCCTGGGGGCATGGCGAGGGCCTGCTCGAACGGGTGGTCGGCAGTGACGTCATCCGGAACCGCCTCAGCGGGCCCTGCACCCTGCTGGACGAGCTGTGGGGAGCGCGGACGGGCGACGGCCCAGCTTTCACCACCCGCGTCCTGATGTGCGCCGAATCCCAGGTGCGGGCGGCCCTGGACGGACAGGACCGGGTCTGGCTGTCCATGGTCAACGGGGCCGGCGAGGTGACCATCGCCGGCGCCCCCGACGCCTGCGACGCGGTGATCGCCCGGATCGGCTGCGAAAGCTTCCGTAGGGCCGACGATCTGGTGATCCATTGCGGCCCGGCGGAAGCGGAACGGGATGCCCTGGCCGCCCTGCTGCCCGGCGATCCGCCGAAGCCGCCGTCCTGGCGTCTGCTGTTCGCGGCCGGCGAGGAGGACCGCGCGCCGGAGGCGGGCGGCCGGCACCTTGCCGGGCGGGTGGCCGATGGTCTGGTCCGCGGCGTGGATTTCCCCGCTCTGGTGGAACGCGCCTATAAGGCGGGAGCGCGCGTGTTCGTGGAGATCGGTCCGGGTGCCGCCTGCTCCCGCTGGATTTCGGCCAGTCTGCAGGGCCGTCCGGCGGTGGTCCTGTCGGTCAGCCGGCGTGGCGTGGGCGATGCCGCCATGCTGGTCCGTCTCGCCGCCGCGCTGCTGACCCACCGTATCCCGTTCGACCGGGAGCGCTGGGCGGCGCTGGCAGGCGGCGAACCGGCGGAGGTCCGCCGCCTGCCCATCACCGTCAGCCTCGGCGGGCCGCCGATCGGCCCGGCGGCGCCTATTCCGGCGGCCATTCCAGTCCCGGCACCGGCCCCCATTCCGACGCCCAAACCCGCGCCAAGGGCCGCGCCCCAACCCGAGCCCCAACCCGAGCCTGTGGCGGCTCCGGCCATGGCGACCCCGGCCGCGTCGCTTCCCGCTCTGCCGGGGCGGGCGCTGGTCGAACAGGCGGTCCGGCTGGCGGCGGATGCGGCGCGCGGCCATGCGGAGTTCCTGCGGGCACGGGGCGCCCGGCTGGAAGCCCTGCTCGGCTTGACGCGGGGGACCGCCCCCGCCGGGGAAAGGCCGCCGGTCCACGACGAGGCGGCGGTCCTGGAATTCGCCGAGGGCAGCGTCGCCCGCGTCCTTGGCCCGGAATTCGCGGATGTGGACGGCTATCGCCGCCGCATCCGCGTGCCCGCTCCGCCGTTCATGGCGCTGAGCCGGGTCACGGACATCCGCTTCACCCCCGGAGAACTGGGGCCGGCCTTCATCCGGACCGAATACGACATTCCCGCGTCCGGCTGGGGCATCGTCGATGGGCAGATCCCCTATCTCGCACTCGATGCCCAGGGGGTGCTGATCCTGCTGAGCCGCATGGGCATCGACCGGCTGCTGAAGGGGGAGCGCGGGTATCGCTGGCTGGATGCGGTGGTCACCTACCTTGGCGATCTGCCACGGGCCGGCGACCGCGTGACCTACGACATCCAGATCGAGCGGTTCGCCCGCAACGGCGACCAGTTGCTGTTCTTCACGACGTTCCTGTGCTCGTCGGGCGGACGTCCGGTGCTGCGGATCGACGACTGCTGCGCCGGCTTCTTCACCGAGGCGGAACTGGTGTCGGGCAAGGGCATCACCGACGCCCACCGCGTCCGCCGCCAGCCCCCCGCCGTGGCCCCGGCCCCGGTCAGGGCGGCGGTCTCCACCCTCGGCCCGCGCGAGTTGGGGCTGCTGCATCGCGGGGAGTTGGAGGCGGTCTTCGGAGCATCCTTCGCCACCCCCGGACGCAACCCGGATCTGCGCCTGCCGCCGGAAGAGGTCCACATGATCGACCGCGTCGTCCAACTGGACGCCCAAGGCGGTGATCTGGGCCTGGGGCTGCTGGTGGCCGAGAAGGATCTCGACCCGGAACACTGGTACATCCGGACCCATTTCGTGGACGATCCGGTGTTCGCCGGCCCCTGCATGATCGAGGGGGCGCTCCAGGCGCTCAAGGTCTTCATGCTGGCGGCTGGGCTGCATCGCGGCTGCCAAGCCGGGCGCTTCCAGCCCGTCGTCGGGCAGCCGGTGCGGATCAAGTTCCGCAGCCAGATCCCCGGCGTGCGCAGCGTCTTCACCTACCGCATGGAAATCGTCCATCGGGAGGACGGCCCGTCCCCCTGCGCCGTCGCCGACGTGGACCTGATCCATGACGGGCGGGTCGCGGGGCGGCTGGAGGGGCTCGGCCTGCGCATCGTCGACGCCGCAGGGTCGCCGGTTCCTTCCGCATCCGTATCCAGCCGTGAAGGGGTGCCGGCATGAACCGGGCCGGCGACGCGATCCTTGATGATATGCGCGGCCTCCTGCTCGACCTGCGCCGCCCCTGCCGTGTCATGATCCGGGACGGCCGGGTGACGGGCCTGTCGGGCGGAACCACCGGCGCGGCGGGGGAGGTGGTCGCCCTGCCGCCGCTGCCGCCGGAACATTTGGGCTGCGCCGCCTTCCGCGCCGACCATGGAACCCGCTTCGCCCTGATGGCCGGGGCGATGGCGGGGGGCATCGCGTCGGTGGAGCTGGTGCGGGCGCTGGCCGAAGCCGGCTTCGCTGCCAGCTTCGGCGCCGCCGGACTGCCGCTGGCCGATACGCTGGCGGCGGTGGACACGCTGCGCCGGTCGGTGCCGGGACGGCCCTGGGCGGTCAACGTCATCCATCGCCCCGATGCGCCGGAGGCCGAGGACGCCCTGGTCGATGCCCTGCTGGCGGCCGGCGTCGAAACGGTCGAGGCGTCGGCCTTCATGGATCTGGCGCCCTCCCTCGTCCGCTTCCGTGCCGCCGGCCTGGACGGCGGCGGGCAGGGCCGTCCCCGCACGCGGCTGGTGGTCAAGCTGTCGAACCCCGAGCTTGCCGCCCGCTTCATGGCGCCGCCGCCCGTGGCGCTTCTCGATGCCCTGGCCGGCGCCGGGCGCATCACCCGCGCGCAGGCGGCGCTGGCCGCAACCTTGCCCCTGGCCGGCGACGTGACGGTGGAGGCGGATTCCGGCGGCCATACCGATGGGCGTCCGCTGGTGTGCCTGCTGCCGATGGTACTGCGGCTGCGCGACGCCGCCGCCCGGTCCTTGCCCGGCGCGCAACCGGTTCGCATCGGCGCCGCCGGCGGGATCGCCACGCCGGAGGCCGCCGCCGCTGCCTTCGCCATGGGCGCCGACTATGTGGTCACGGGGTCGGTCAACCAGTCCTGCGTCGAGGCCGGCACCTCCGACCTCGTGAAGAGGATGCTGGCGTCGGTGGGGTGGGGCGACCTGTCCATGGCGCCGGCGGCCGACATGTTCGAATTGGGCGCCCAAGTGCAGGTGGTGCAGAAGGGCACCCTGTTCGCCGGTCGGGCGCGCCGCCTGCGCCGGCTTTATCAGGACTGTGCCGGGCTGGAGGATCTGTCCCCGGCGGATCGCCAGTGGCTGGAGCGCGACGTCCTGCGCCAGCCCGCCGAGGCGGCCTGGACCGAGACCGCCGCCTATCTGGCCGGACGCGACCCCGCCCTGCTGGAGCGCGCCCGGCAGGACCGCAAGCTGCGCATGGCGCTGGTGTTCCGGGGGTATCTGGGCCTGTCGTCGCGCTGGGCCGTGGCCGGGCGGGCCGAGCGCGGGGTGGATTTCCAAATCTGGTGCGGCCCGGCCATGGCCGCCTTCAACGCCTGGGCGGCCGGCAGCCGGTTCGAGAGGCCGGAAGCCCGGCGGGCGGTGCCGGTCAACGAAGCGATCATGACGGGGGCCGCCTACCTGCTGCGGCTCGGCTGGCTACGGGCGCACGGCGCCGTTCCCGGCCCCGAACTGACGGCCATCGGCCCCGACGATTGCCTGGAAACACCGCCCCAATCCCCCGCGTCATCCCCCGCGCGGACGCCAGCACAGACCGAGAAGCGAATCATGGACGCCGACGATATCCGAAGCTTTCTGACCACCGAGATCGCCCAGCGGCTGAGCCTGAGCGAGGACGAGATCGATCCCACCGCGACCTTCGAGACCTTCTCCATCGACAGCGCCACCGCGATGCTGGTCATGGCCCGTCTGGAAAAGCGGCTGGGGCGGCGGCTGTCCGCGACGCTGATCTGGAACTATCCCACCATCGACGCCCTGGCCGCGCGCCTCGCCGAACCGGTGGCCGGAGGGGTGGCATGACCGCCTGCGCCAACCCAGCGCTTGCCCGCCCTGTGGCGGAGCAATCCCCCTGGATCGCCTTCCGGGCCCGGCCGGAAACACCGGCGCGGGTGCGGTTGTTCTGCCTGCACCACGCCGGCGGCAGCGCGCTGGCGTATCGCGACTGGGGCGTCCTGGCCGGGCGCGGCGTCGATGTGTGCCCGGTGCAGACGCCCGGGCGCGGCCATCGCATCGGCGAGGACCCTTGCAACAACCTGGGCCTGCTGGCCCGGCGGCTCGCCGACGCGCTCGCTCCGCTGATGACCGAACCCTACATCCTGTTCGGCCATTCCATGGGAGCGGCACTGGCCTATGAGACTGCGGTGGTGGCCCGCCGCGCCGGGCTGCCGCCGCCCGAACTGCTGGCGGTGTCCGCCCGCCTGCCGGCCCATTGGCCGACGCAGCGCATGACCTCGCGCCTGTCCGACGCCGATTTCCTGCAAGAGCTGCGGCGGTTGAACGGCACGCCGGACGAGCTGCTGGACGATGCCGAGATGGCCGCGCTGATCCTGCGCATCGCCCGCACCGATTTCGAAGCCAACGACCGCCACGTCGCGGTGGGGCAGAGGCTGGACTGCCCGATCCTGGCCTTGGGCGGCATGAACGACGAGCTGGTCAGCCGCAGCGAACTGGAAGGCTGGGCCGAACTGACGGCCAGCCGGTTCCGCCTGTGCATCCTGCCCGGCGACCATTTCTACCTGCGCGGCGCCGCCCCGGCGATCGGCGACCTGATCCTGGAGGAGGCGGGCATCCCATGACCGACGTGACCGATCCCCATCTGGCGGCCCTGATCCAATCGGCCGCCCCGGAGGACCTGATCCGCGACCATGTCCGGCAGGCGCGGTCGGCGCTGGCCGCCGGGGCGGCGGCGGGGAACCGGGGCGCCGTGTGGCGTCCGGGGGAACCGCTGCGGCTGTTGCTCGCCGGCTACAACGGCACCGGCAACACCGGGGCCGACGTCCGCACGGCCGAGATCGTCCGGCAGATCCGCAGCCTGCTGGGGCCGGACGCGGTCGCGCCCGAGATCCTGGTGCTCAACGGCTTCCTGCCGGCGGAGCTGTTCCCCGGCGTGCGGCAGCGGTCCATGGATGGCTATTTCGTGCCGGCGCTGGCCGGTCTGGCGCTCGATTCCCATGGGGTGATCGGCTGCGAAGGGGGGCTGTTCAAATCGAACATGTCCGGCAGCTTCTGCACCATGGTCGCTGGCGCCATGGGCATGGCGCGGGCGCTGGACAAGCCCGCCTGCGCCTATGGCGCCGAGGCCGGGGCCATGGGCGGCGGTCTGGTTCCCTTCGTGCGGGAGATGTGCGACGGAGCCCTGGTCATCACCCGCAACGGGGAATCGAGCCGCCACCTGTCGGCCGTCGGCGTGGAATCCGAAACCGGGGCCGACACCGCCTGGACCTTCGATCCCGCCCCGCCGGAGCGGGCCGAGGCCCTGCTGCGCGCCGCCGGCTGGGATGGGCGGGCGGAAATCCTGGGCCTGTGCCCGGTCAACCCGTTCTGGTGGCCGCTGACCCTGGACTTGAAACGGGTCGCGGCGGCGGAGGATCCCCGCCATTACGGCGGCGGCTTCTTCCACCGCGACGACGAGGAGGCGCGGGCGGCCTTCACCCGCTATCTCGACGGCATCGCCACCGCCGTCACCGCCCTGCGGCGGGAGACCGGGATCTTCCCCATCATCGTCGGCATGGAGCGGATCGACCGCGAAGCCTGCGCGGCGCTGGCCGAACGGCTGGGTTCGGGGGTTCCCGTTTTCGTCAGCGGTTCGCGGAGTCCGGGCGAGCTGGTGGCGCTGCTGCGCCGTTGTGGGCGGCTGGTCAGCTCCCGCTTCCACGCGGTCGTGACCGCGATGCCGGCGGGCGTGCCCGCCGTGGCGCTTTCCATGGATGAACGGCTGGGCCGGCTGCTGGGCGAGGGGGCGGACGGCGGCGGACGGCTGATCGCCACCGACGATCCGCTGCTGGCGGAACGGCTGCTGGCCGCACTGCGCGCGATCCCGGCGGAGCGGGATGCCCACGCCGCCCAGGCCCGCGCCGTCACCGCGGCGGCCGTGCGGACCATGGGCGCCATGGGCATCCGCCTTCTCGACCATCTGCGCGGCCACCTGCCGGATCTGCCGGTTCCCGACCGCCCGCGCCGCTGGGACACCCATCTGCCGCCGTTGCCGCCGCTGATCCAGGCCATCCTGTCCGGCGACCGCCACGAGGGGACCGGAGCATGACGGCCCGCGCCGCTTTTTCCCGTGGCCCCGTCGCCATCATTGGAATGGGATGCCGCTTTCCGGGGGCCGACGGCCCTGACGCCTTCTGGGATCTGCTGGTCCGGGGCCGCGACGCCGTGACGGAGATTCCGCCGGAACGGATGGATCTGGACGGCCTCTATGATCCCCAGCCCGGCCGGCCGGGCCGGATGAGCACGCGCTGGGCCGGGCTGATCGACGGCATTGATCGCTTCGACGCCGGTTTCTTCGGCATCGCCCCACGGGAAGCCGCCGGCATGGACCCCCAGCAGCGGCTGATCCTGGAAGTGGCGTGGGAAGCGCTTGAGGATGCCGGACTACCCCGCGAGCGTCTGGCCGGGTCGCGCACCGGGGTGTTCGTCGGGATTTCGTCCTTCGATTACGGCTCGCTGCCGGCCACCGGGCTGGACGGCGTGGACGCGTGGTCGGGGACCGGCCATTCCCACAGCATCGCCGCCGGGCGGCTGTCCTACTGCCTGGATTTGCGCGGCCCCTGTCTGGCGGTGGACACCGCCTGCTCCTCGTCGCTGGTGGCGCTGCATCTGGCCCGACAGGCGCTGGCCGCCGGGGAATGCGACACGGCCATCGTCTGCGGCGTCAACGCCGTCCTGTCCCCCGGCCCGATGATCGCCTTTTCTGCCGCCCGCATGATGGCCGCCGATGGCCGCTGCAAGGTGTTCGACGAGCGCGCGGACGGCTATGTCCGTGGCGAGGGCTGCGGCGTCGTGGTGCTGCGCCCGCTGGACAGGGCGCTGGCCGAGGGCGATCCGGTGGTGGCCGTGTTGCACGGGACCGCCATGAACCAGGACGGGCGCAGCAACGGCCTGACCGCGCCCAACGGCCCTGCGCAGGAGGAGGTTATCCGGCTGGCCCTGGCCGACGCCGGCCTGTCTCCCCAGGATGTCGGGGTGGTGGAAGCGCACGGCACCGGCACCTCGCTGGGCGATCCCATCGAGGTTCTGGCCTTGGCCTCGGTCCTGCCGGGACCGTGCCTGATCGGGTCGGTCAAATCGAATATCGGCCATCTGGAAGCCGCCGCCGGCATCGCCGGGGTCATCAAGGCCGCTCTGGCCGCCCGCCACGGGGTAGTGCCGCCCAGCCTGCACTACACCCGGCCCAACCCGGAGATTCCGTTCGAGCGGATCGGGCTGCGGGTGGCGGCGGTGGCGGAACCCTGGCCGGCGGGCAAGCTGTGCGGGGTGTCCGGCTTCGGCTTCGGCGGCACGAACGCCCATGCCCTGATCGGCCCGCCTCCGGCGGAATCCGGCAGGGACCATCCGGCAGGCGACCATGCGCTGGAGCTTCTGCTCGCCGTATCGGCCCACACGCATGAGGCGCTGGCGCGGCGCGCTTCGGATCTGGCGGAACGGCTGGCCGGCGGGGCCGATCCGGTCGATCTGGCCTTCACCCTGGCGCGGCGGCGCTCCCATCTCGATTACCGTCTGGCGGTGGTGGGGGGCGATGCCGCCGCGCTGGCGGATGGTCTGCGCCGCGCGGCGCGGGGGGAAACCGGACCCGGAATCGCCTTGGGCCGCCGGCTGCCCAGTCCCCGCCCCGTGCTGGCGGTGTTCGGTCCGGCGGTGGAGTTGGACGCTGCGGCGATCCGCCGCCTTGCCGATGGCGAGCCGGCCTTCGGCCGCTGCCTGGACGAATTGGGAGCCGCCGCCGAGACCCTGGCCGCCGTCGAACCGGGGGAGCGGACCCTCGCCGACACGGTACGCCTGCAACTGGCTCTGACCGCCGTCTGGCGGGGGCGCGGCATTCGGGTGAAACGGGCGCTGGGTTTGGGGGTGGGCGCGCTGGCCGCGTCCGCCGTGCTGGGCCGCATGCCGGCCATGGACGCCGTCTCCGCCGCCGGGGAAGCCGCCGCCGTTTCCGATGACGGGATCGCGGCGCTGGTCGCCGCGCTGGACGCCGACGGCGTCGCGCTCCGCCTGCCGGTGGGGATCGGCGGAGCGCTGGCGGCAACCCTGGGGCTGTCGTCCGCCGGCCCGTCGCGCGGGGAGGAACTGGCCGTTCTGGCGGAGCTTTACGTCCACGGGCATGTCCCGGATTTCGCCGCGATCCTGCCGGCGGGCCGCCCGGTGCCCCTGCCGCGCTACCCCTGGCAGCGGAGCATCCACTGGTTCGATCCGGCGGCGGCCCCCTCGGCCCGCGCCGTTCGCCGGGTGGTTCTGTCCCTGAGCACCGAAAGCACCCCCGGTCTGACCGAACACCGCATCGACGGGCGGATTGTGGTTCCGCTCGCCACCGGGCTGCTGCTGGCCGCCGACGCCCTGGACTGCCGTGGCGTGAAGAACGTCCGCGTCCTGCGTATGCTCGAACTGCCCGAGGCGGCGGATGGCGCGCCGGGCCGCCTGGAACTGACGGCCATCGCGCGCGATGGCCGTTGCCGCATCACGGCGCCGGAGGGCGCGGTCTGGATGGAGGCGGAGGCCGATCCCGGCTTCGGGCCGGAAACGGCGGCGGAAGAGGACGGCGGCTCGTCGCTGGAGCGCCCGGTGGCCGGCACCGACCGTGCGGTGGGGCTGACGGCGGCGCTTTCGCTGTTCCGCGATCTGGCGCCGCCCGGTCCGGGGGTCTTCCTGCCCACCGGCGTCGGGCAGGTCTGGCTGGCGTCGCCGGACGCGGATGGCGGCGCATCGACGGGGGAGGGGACGGCCCGCGCCGTTCTTCATGACGGCCCGATGGCGGTTCCGGAGTCTCCGGGCCGGGCATCGGGCAGTCTGCGGCTGTGGGATGCCGGCGGCGCTCCGCTGGCGCGGCTGGACGGCATCCGGTTCCAGGCGCGACGCCAGCCCGCCGAACTGCCCGCCGCCTTCGATCCGGGACCGGCGCTGGAGCGGGAGCGGGCCCGCCTGCTGGCCGAGGCCCCCGACAGTGGGGCAGAGGACTTGGCCGAGGCACTGGCGGCGGTGGCCGCGCTCTACGCCCGGCGGGCGGTGGAGGCCCTGGCCCCCGATAGCGGGGCCGGCGCGGTGGTGCCGCGCCACCGGCGGCTTTTCGCCCGTCTGGAGGTCATCGGGCGGGACGCCGATCCCGCCGCCGATCCCGCCGCCGATCCCGAACCGCTGGTGCAAGCGGCGGCGGCGCGGTGGCCGGGGCGTGCCGAGGAGATCGCTCTGGTGGCCGATTGCGGGCGAACGCTGCCGGAAATCCTGACGGGCCGGCGCAACCCGCTGGAGATTCTGTTCCCCGGCGGCGATTCCAGCCGGCTGGCCGCCATCTATCGCGACAGCCCGGCCATGCGGATCGGCAACCGGCTGACCGCCCTGGCGGTGACCGAGATCCTGCGGGCGGAGGCCACCGCCGGCCCGCTGAGCATCGTCGAGATCGGGGCCGGCACCGGCGGGACCACCACCCATGTGGTGGAAGCGCTGACGGCGGCCGATGCCGGCGCCGTCTCCTACCTGTTCACCGACGTGTCGCCCCCGTTCCTGGAACAGGCCGCCGCCGCCCCGTGGGCGCCATGGTGGCTTTCCACCCGGCTGTTCGACGCCGAACGTTCCCCGGCGGAACAGGGTATGCCCTGCGGCGAGGCCGGGATCGTCATCGCGGCCAACGTGCTGCACGCCACCGCCGATCTGGCCCGGACCCTGGCCAACGCGGCGGCGCTGCTGAAACCGGGCGGCCATCTGGTCCTGATGGAGCTGACCGCGCAACGCCCCTGGCTGGATCTGGTGTTCGGCCTGACCGATGGGTGGTGGCGCTTCACCGATGCGCCGCTGCGCCGGAACGGCCCGCTGCTGGCGTCGGAGGAATGGGCCGCTCTGCTGCGCCGGTCGGGCTTCGCCGATGTGGGGAGCCATGCCTGCGATGCCGGACAGGCGGTGATCGTGGCCCGCTACACCGGGGCCGCCGCCCCTGTGCGGCAGCCGGTGACGGGGGCCGCCGTCGCCTGGTCCCCGGCGGGGCCGGCGGCGGTGCGGCGGCAGTTGGACGAGTTGGTCCGCCGCATCCTGCGGCTGCCGCCCGACGTCCCGCTGGACCCCGACTGTGCGCTTCAGGACATGGGGCTGGATTCCCTGACGGGGCTTGAGCTGCGCGACGCGCTCCAGCGCGCCACCGGCCTCGACCTGCCGGCGACGGTCGTTCTGGAGCATCCCAGCATCGCCGCCCTGGCCGCCTATCTGCACGCCGCCGGTGCGTCGGCCGCCCCAACTCGTTCCGCGCCCCGAATTGCCGCTTCTCGGCCCGCCGGGCCGGGCGGCCCTGGCGCGGTTCCCGCCATCGCCGGGGGAGGCTTGAACGGCCTGCTGGCGGACATGGCCCATATGGATGACGCCGCCGCGTGGCGTCTGCTGTCGGGAGCGACCGTCTGATGCCCATACCGACCGACACCCCGGCGACGGAGCCGGCGGAGCTTTCCCCCGTCAAGTACGCGGCCCTGGCCGGCTTTCTACGCCGCCGGGCGGATGCCGCCAGCGAAGCCGCGATATTGATGAGCGAGCCGATCGCCATCACCGGGATGGCTTTCCGGCTGCCCGGCGGCTGTTCCATGGCGGAATTCGACGATTTCCTGCTGGCCGGACGGGATGCCATCGGGCCGGTACCGCCGGGCCGATGGGCGGGTGGCGATCTGCCGGCGTCGGTTCCCCAGAAGGCCGGCTTCCTGCCCGACGTGCGTAGCTTCGATCCCGCGCTGTTCAACCTGTCCGGACGTGAAGCGGAGGCCATGGACCCCCAGCAGTTGATGCTGCTGGAAACCGTGTGGGAGGCGATGGAGACGGCGGGGCTGAATCCGCGCCGGCTGAAAGGGTCGCGCACGGGGGTGTATGTCGGCCTCGCATCGCGCGATTACGCCGACCAGAAGATCGCCGGCGGCGATGCCGGGGTGATCGACGCCTGGTTCGGTCAGGGGACCCAGCCCGGTTTCGCAGCCGGGAGGATTTCCTATGTGCTGGGGCTGAACGGCCCGGCCCTGGTGGTGGACACCGCCTGCTCCTCGTCGCTGGTGGCGTTGCACGTCGCCTGCCAGGCGTTGCGGGCGGGGGATTGCGGACGGGCGGTGGTGGCCGGGGTCCATCTGATCCTGTCGCCCGGCGGGTTCATCTTCAACGCCGCCGCAGGGGCGCTGGCGCCGGACGGGCGCAGCAAATCCTTCGACGCGTCGGCGGACGGCTTCGGACGCGGGGAGGGCTGCGTGGCCCTGATCCTGCGCCCGCTGTCCGACGCGCTGGCCGATGGCGATCTGGTGCTGGCGGTCATCCGGGGATCGGCGGTCAACCAGGACGGCGCCAGCGGCGGGCTGACCGCCCCCAGCGGCGCGGCGCAGGAGGCGATGCTGCGCGCCGCCCTGGCGTCCGCCCGGCTGCGCCCCGGCGACATCGACCTGATCGAGGCGCACGGCACCGGGACGCCCCTGGGCGATCCCATCGAACTGCGCGCCCTCTCCGCCGTCTTCGGGCCGGACCGCGCGGCCGGACAGCCGCTTCTGGTGGGGTCGGTCAAGCCGAACATCGGCCATCTGGAAGCGGCTTCGGGGCTGGCCGGGGTGGTGCGGGCGGTGCTGTCCCTGCGGTCGGGGCGGATCGCGCCCCACCCCTGCCTCGTCACTCCGACGCCCCATGTGGACTGGTCGGGCCTGGGCATCGCCATCCCGCGCGACGCCATGCCCTGGCCCGACCGGGGCCGCCCGCGCCGCGCCGGGGTCAGTTCCTTCGGCATGTCCGGCACCAACGCCCATGTGGTGCTGGAGGAGGCGCCGCCCGATCCCCGCCAGCCGCCGGACGCGGATCGTTCCTGCCACGCCCTGGTGCTGTCCGCCCGGTCGGTGGAGGCGCTGCGCGTCCTGGCCGGCGCGCAGGCCGAGGCTTTGGCCGCCGGAGACGCGCCGCTCGGCTCCGTCTGCCTGACCGCGAATGCCGGGCGGGCGCGGCACGCGGCGACCCTGGCGGTGGTGGGAACCTCGTCGCCGGACATCGCCGGACGGCTGGCCGCCGTCGCCCGTGGCGAGCAGCCCGCCGGGGTGATGCTGGCCCCGTCCCGCCCGCGCGAGGCCCCGGCGCTGGCCTTCATGTTCACCGGACAGGGGGCGGCGATCCCCGGCATGGCGCGGGAGCTTTACGACACCTCCCCCGTCTTCCGTGGATTGCTGGAGCGGTGCGCCGGCATTCTGGACGGAGACTTGGACGTTCCGCTCCTCGACCTGCTGTTCGGGGAGGGCGATGGGCGGCGGCTGGAGCGGACGCGCTATGCCCAGCCGGCGCTGGCCGCTGTGGAATGGTCGCTGGCCACGCTGCTCCAGGGCTGGGGAGTGACCCCGGCGGCGGTGATCGGGCACAGCCTGGGCGAATACGTCGCCGCGTCGGTGGCCGGCATGATCGCGGTGGAAGATCTGCTGCCGTTGCTGGCGGAGCGGGGCCGGATGATGGACGCGCTGCCCGGCGGCGCCATGGCCGCCGCCCCGGTGACGGCGGAGGAGGCCGCCGCCGCCATCGGCCCGGATGCCGCATGGGTGTCCGTGGCGGCGATCAACGGCCCGCGATCGACGGTTCTGGCGGGCGAGCCGGCGGCGCTGGAGCGGGTGACCGCCCGGCTGGAGTGCGCGGCGGGCAGAGTGCGCCGGCTGGCGGTGTCCCACGCGTTCCATTCGCCGATGATGGACCCGGTTCTCGACGCGCTGGCCCGGCGCGTCGATGCCGCCGGCTGGCAGCCACCGCGCATTCCCCTGGCGGCCAACCTCACCGGGGGACTGCTGCCGCCCGGCATGGTGCCGTCCGGTGCCGATTGGGCGCGCCATGCGCGTGAGCCGGTGCGCTTCGCCGACGGCATTGCCGCCATCGCCGGGCTGGACATCCCCCTGTTCGTGGAGATTGGGCCGCGCCCGGTGCTGACCGCGCTCGCCGCGGCCTGCCTGCCGCCCGGCGCGGGTCCGGCGCTGCCCACCCTGTCGGCCGGCGGACAGGAATGGTCCGGCCTGCTCGACACGCTGGCGCGCCTGGATCTGGCGGGCGTTCCCATCGACTGGGAGGCGCTCGACCGGCCCTACCACCGCCGCCGGGTCCTGTCGCCCCCGTATCCCTATCAGCGTCGCCCCCTGGGCCAGAATGGTTTTCCGATGACCAACCAATCCTCCGCCGCCCCGTCCTCCGCCGCCCCGTCCCGCCCGGACCTGCTGCCGCCGATCCTGGAACTGGTGTCCGAAGCGCTGCGCACCCCGGTCGGGGAGCTGGACCCCGATGCCCTGTTGCTGGAGCTTGGGGCCGATTCCCTCAGCTTCGTGGAGATTGGACGGCTGGTTCTGGAGCGTTTCGCGGTGACTTTGGCGGCGCGGGATTTCTTCGACACCGTGACCAGCATCCGGGCGCTGGCCGATCACGTTGCCCGGCAGGCGCCGCCCCCGGCCACCATCCCGGCGGTTTCCGCGCCAGCGCCCGTTTCCGTACCCGCGCCCGCCGCGCCGGCCGTTGCCGTCCCCATCGCCCCGGCGCCGGTCCCGATCCCGGACGGCGGTGGCCTCGCGGCGGTCTTCGCCCAGCAACTCGCGCTGGTGGAGAGCGTGGTGTCCCGGCAGATCGACGCGCTGCGCGGTGCCGCCCCGGCCGCCGCGCCGCTTGCGCCGCCCTTAGCCGAACCGGTCCAGGCACCGGTCCCGGCGGCAACCCCCGTGCGGAGCGCCGAATCGTCGGATCACGGCCCTTACCGTCCGCCCCGGCTGACGGCGGCCCCGGAATCGAATCCGGCCCGCCGCCGTCATCTGGAGGTGCTGACCGCCCGCTTCACCGAACGGACCGGCGAAAGCAAGCGGCGGGCGGAGGCGGCGCGTCCCCGTCTGGCCGACAGCCGGGCGGCCGCCGGGTTCCGCCCGTCCATCAAGGAAATGCTCTATCCCATCACCGGAGCCCGCGCGGCGGGATCGCGGCTGTGGGACATCGACGGCAACGAATACGTCGATGTCTCCATGGACTTCGGCGTCAACCTGTTCGGCCACCGCCCCGCCTTCCTGGAAGAGGCGATGGTCGAGGCCGTGCGTGACGGGCTGGTCATGGCGACCCGGTCCCGCCATGCGGGCGAGGTGGCGGAGCTGTTCTGCGGCCTGACCGGCATGGACCGGGTGGCGTTTTGCCAGTCGGGCACGGAATCCGTCATGACCGCGATCCGTCTGGCCCGTCTGGCCACCGGGCGGCAGACGGTGGCGCTGTTCCGCAACTCCTACCACGGCCATTCGGACGGCGTTCTGGCCCAGGCGGCCCTGGCGGCGGACGGCAGTCCGGGCGCCCGCCCCATCGCCTCCGGCATTCCCGAGGACATGGTGTCGCGGGTCATGGTGCTCGATTACGGCGAGGATTCGGCGCTGGACACCATCCGCCGCCACGCCGGGCGGCTGGCGGCGGTGCTGGTGGAGCCGGTGCAGAGCCGGGCGCTGCACCTCCAGCCCCGCGAGTTCCTCCATCGGCTGCGGGCGCTCACGCGGGAATTGGGCATCCTGCTGATCTTCGACGAGATGATCACCGGCTTCCGCCTGCATCCCGGCGGCGCGCAGGCGTGGTTCGGGGTCGAGGCCGACCTCGCCACCTATGGCAAGGCGCTGGGCGGCGGCGTGCAGATGGCGGCGGTGGCCGGGCGAAGCACCCTGGTGGACGGCATCGACGGCGGGGTGTGGCGCTACGGCGATTCCAGCTTCCCATCGGTTCCCACCACCTTCTTCGCCGGCACCTTCAACGGCGCGCCGCTGGCGATGGCGGCGTCGCGCGCCGTGCTGGGCGAGATGGTTCGGCGCGGCCCCGCCCTGCAGGACGGGATCAACCGGCTGGCCGGGGACTTCGCCGCCGAGCTGAACGGCTGGCTGGAGGCCGAAGAGGTGCCGATGACCGTCGTCACCTGCGGGTCGCTGTTCCGTTTCGCCTATTCCGGCAACCTGGACCTGCTGTTCTACCATCTGCTGGAAAAGGGCGTGTTCGTCTGGGAAGGGCGCAACTGCTTCCTGTCGGCGGCCCACACCCCGGCCGACATGGCGCTGGTGGGCGAGGCCGTCCGCGACAGCGTGCGCCAGATGCGCGAGGGCGGCTTCGTTCCCCCGGCATCACGGGCGGCGGCGGAACGGCCAGCCCCGGTTTTGGTCTCAGCTCCGCAACGGCCGGCGGAACCCGTTTCCCTGCCGCTGACGCTGGCGCAGCAGCAATTGTGGCTGCTGGCCCAGATGGGGACCGCCGGGGTGCAGGCTTACGCCGAGCCCATACTGCTGACGCTGACCGGCCGTCTGGACCTTCCGGCGCTTGAGCGGGCCTTCGACCGGCTGGTGGCGCGTCACGAGGCACTGCGGACGGCCATCGACGCCGATGGGCGTCATCAGGTGATCGGCGCGCCGGGGCCGCTGCCCCTGCCGCTGGCGGGACCGGTGTCGGTGGGTGCGCCGCCGGAGGAGCAGCGGGCGGCCTGGGTCGCGGAACTGCTGCGGACCCCGTTCGTCCTGACGCGCCCGCCGCTGCTGCGGGCCGCCCTGTGGCAGGAAGCGGAGGACCGGGCCGTCCTGGCGGTGGTGGTTCATCACATCATCGCCGACGGCTGGTCGATGGGCGTGCTGGTCGAGGATCTGTTCGCCTGCTATGCCGCCGAAACCGGCGGCGGCGCCCTTCCCGCCGCCCCGGCGGCCCAGCTTTCCGATCTGGTCGGCTGGCAGTTGCGGGAAAGCGCCAATCCCCCGCCCCGCCGGCGGGAGCTGGAAAGCTACTGGCGCAAGCGGTTGACTCCCCTGCCGCCGCGCATCGAGCTTCCGTTCGACCGCCGCCCCACCGCCGCCGACCGGCTGGAGGGCGGACGCCGCTGCCGGGCGCTTCCCCCCGACACGCGGGCGGCGCTGGAGGCGCTGGGCCGGCGCCAGGGGGCCACGCCCTTCGCCACCCTGCTGGCGGTGGTGCTGTCCTTCCTGCACCGCCTGGCCGGGCAGGAGGATCTCGCCATCGGTTGCCCGGTGCTGGGGCGCGGCGGCGAGGCCCGGCTGATGGGGGCCGTGGGCTACGCCACCCATCTGGTGGTCGTGCGCAGTTCCGCCGGGGAGGCCGGTGGGTCCGTCCCCTTCACCGAATTCCTGAAGGCCACCCGCCAGCGCCTGCTGGAAGCGCTGGATCATCAGGATCTGCCCTATGCCGAGCTTTTGCGGGTGCTGGGGGTGACGTGGTCGCCCGACCGGCCGCCGCTGGTCGATGTGCTGTTCAACCTGGATCGTCCGCTGGGCGGGCGGTCGGCCGGCGGCCTGGATGTTGGTTGGCTGGCGCCGCCGTCGCGGCCGGCCAAGTTCCCCCTGGGGATCAACGCGCTCGACCTCGGGGCCGGCAAGCCGCTGGAGATCGAGCTGGACTATGACGCCGGCCTGTTCAGCCCGGCCGCCGCCGATGTGCTGATGGGGCAGTTGCTGGCCTGGGCCGACGCGGTGATCGCGGCGCCCGATGCCCCGCTGTCCACCCTGACCCCCGCCGGGGCGGAGGAGCAGGCGCTGATCGCCCGGTGGTCGCACACCCCCCGCGCCTGGGCCGACGACGCGCCGCTGCCGGTTCTCATGGCCCGCGCCGCCGCCGCCTGGCCGGATGAACCCGCCGTCAGCTTCGGCGAGGACACCCTGACCTATCGGGAACTGGACCGGGCGGCGGCGGCGCTGGCGGCGCGGTTGTGCGCCCTGGGCGCCGGACCGGACAAGGTGGTCGCCTGCCTGTTCCAGCGGTCGCTGGAGATGGTGGTCGCCCTGGTGGGGATTCAGCGGTCGGGGGCGGCCTTCCTTCCCCTGGGTCCCGAGGACCCGCCGGCCCGCCGGTCGGCGATGCTGGCCGACGCCGCCCCGGTGGCGCTGGTGATGGCGGCGGGAACGATCCTGTCCGGCGACGGGCCGGCGCTGCCGGTGATCGCCCTGGGGCCGGCGGAGCTGCGTCCGGCGGACGGGGTTCCGCTGGCGCCCCCCGCGACGCCGGGACCGGCCGATGCCTCCTACGTCATCTTCACCTCCGGCTCCACCGGGCGTCCGAAGGGGGTGGTGAACACCCAGGCCGGGCTGTCCAATCGCCTGCGCTGGATGCTGGAGACCATGCCGCTGGCGCCGGGCGACGCCGTGGTGCAGAAGACCCCCTATACCTTCGACGTGTCGGTGTGGGAGTTCTTCTGGCCGCTGCTGATGGGGGCGCGGCTTGTCGTGGCGCCGCCGGGCGACCACCGCGACCCACGGGCCATCGCCCGGCTGATCCGCCGGGAAAGCATCACCGCCGCCCATTTCGTGCCGTCCATGCTGTCCATGTTCGTGGCCGAACCGGAAGCCGCCGGCTGCACCAGCTTGAAGCTGGTGCTGTGCAGCGGCGAGGCGCTGACCCTCGACCAGCAGGAACGCTTCCATGCCCTGGGCCTGCCGGCGCAGCTTCACAACCTCTACGGCCCGACCGAGGCGGCCATCGAGGTGACGCATTGGCATTGCGTTCCCGACCCCCGCCTGCCGGAGGTGCCGATCGGGCGCCCGCTCTCCAATGTGGTGGTGCGCGTTCTGGAAGCCGACGGGCAGCCGGCGGCGATCGGGGCCAAGGGCGAGATCTGCCTGGGCGGCGCATCGGTGGCGCGGGGCTATCTGAACCGCCCCGATCTGACCGAGGCGGCCTTCGTTCCCGACCCCTTCGCGCCCGGGTGGCGTCTCTACCGCACCGGCGACCTTGGCCGCTGGCGGCCGGATGGCGGCGTGGTCTATCTGGGCCGCCGCGACAGTCAGGTGAAGCTGCGCGGCCAGCGCGTGGAGATGGGCGAGATCGAGGTGGCGCTGCGCCGCGCCCCCGGTCTGGCCGACGCAGCGGCCGGCGTGGTGGAGATGGAGGGCAGCGGCCAGTCCCTGGTCGCCTGGATCGTGCCCCACGACGCCGACGCCTTCCCCCGCCGGGTGGTTCCGCTGCCCGTGCCCGCTGGGACCGGCGGGGAGACCGCGATGCGGCTTCCCAACGGGCTGGTCGTCGCCGCCGTCAACCGTGGCGAGACGGAATTCCTCTATCGCGAACATTTCATCGACCGGGTGTGCCTGAACCAGGGCGTCGGCCTCGGTCCGGCGCCGGTGGTGCTGGACGTGGGCGCGAATATCGGTCTGTTCGCCCTGTCGGTGCTGGGCAGCCGGCCCGACGCCGCCGTCTACGCCGTCGAACCGGGGGCCGAGGCCTTCGCCGCCCTGTCCCGCAACGCCGAACGCCATCCGGGGATCAAGGCGCTGCGCCTCGCGCTGGGGGCGGAACGCGGCACGGCCACCCTGACCGTCTTCCCGCGCCTGACCCTGATGTCGGGCATCGGGGCCGAGGCCAGCAGCGTGGGCGATGCGGTGCGCGGCTATCTGGCCGCCACGGGATCCGGCGGGCCGGCGGCCGGGGAGTTGCGGGAGGAGATGCTGGCCGGACATCTGGAGTCCCGTCAGGAAATCGTCGATCTGGCCACCGTCTCCGACGTGATCGCCGCCCATGGGCTGGAGAGCGTCGATCTTCTGAAGGTGGATGTCGAGGGCGGCGAACTCGACGTGCTGCGCGGCATCGCCGCCGCCGATTGGCCGCGCATCCGCCAGGTGGCGGTGGAGGCGCAGGACGGCGAGGCCGGCGGCACGCTGGCGGCGATCACGGCGTTGCTGGAATCCCACGGCTTCCGCACCGCCGTGACCCAGGACGAGACGCTGGCCTCGTCCGGGCTGTACATGGTCCACGCGGTGCGGCCCGACGATCCGGTGCCGCCGGCCCCGCCGGTTCCGGTGGCGCTCGCCCCCGCCGACGCCGTGGCCGGGCTTCACGGCCACCTGTCGGCCCTTCTGCCGCGCGGCCTGCTGCCGACCCGCTTCGTGATGATGCGCGGCCTGCCCCTGACCGCTCACGGCAAGGTGGACCGCCGTGGTCTGGCCGATCAGCTTTTGTGGACCGCGCGGGAGACGGACGCCGCTTTGGCCGGCTCCGGCGGGCGGGACGCGGTCTCCGGCCTGGGCCGACCGCCGGAGGGAGAAGTGGAACAGCGCCTCGCCCGCCTGTGGGCGGAAAGCTTGGGCCATGCGCCGGCCGGCGTCGACGAGGACTTCTTCCAGGCGGGCGGGCATTCGCTCCAGGCGGCCGAGCTGGTCCTGGCGGTGCGCAAGGCCTTCGGCGCCGAGTTGCCGGTGGGCACGTTCTTCGCCCGTCCGAACATCGCCGGGCTGGCCGCCGCCCTTGACGGCGCGGCCGCCACGGGTGCCGCGCCCCCCGCCGTCCCGCCGATCCGCCGCCAGTCCCGCGACGCGCGGCGCCAGGACATCAGGACGCTTGCGAGCGCCGAAAAGCCGGAGCCGGTGCAATGACCGTCCTGACGCCCGTGACACAAACGCCCGCCGGCTCTTCCGATGACAGCGTGCTGGTCTTCCCGGCCAGCCCGACCCAGCGCCGGCTGTGGATCGTCCAGCAGGTGCATGGACCCAGCGCCGCCTACACCCTGGCGGCGGCGTTCCGGCTGTCGGGCCGGCTCGACCCCGCGACGCTGGCCGTGGCGCTCGACCGGTTGGTCGCGCGCCACGAGGCCTTGCGCACCGTCATCCTGGAACAGAACGGGGAGCCGGTGCAGGCGGTCGCCGAGACCGGCGGCTTCGTCCTTGAAACCCGGTCCCTGGAAGGGGTGCCGGCGGCGGAACGGGAAGCCGTCGCCGCCCGGCAACTGGACGCGGCGGCGCGCGAACCGTTCGATCTGGCGGTGGGTCCGCTGTTCCGCGCCCTGCTGCTCCGGCTGGCGGAGGACCGCCACCTGCTGATGGTCAGCCTGCACCATGCGGTGGCCGATGGCTGGTCGATCCGCCTGCTGGTCCGGGACTTGGCGGAGCTGTATCGCCGGGCGCTGGACGTCAGCCTGCCGCCCTTGTCGGAAGCGGAGCTTCAATTCGGCGATTACGCCGCCTGGGCCGCCGAGGCCGGCGTGGACGAGGAGGGGTTGCGCTGGTGGTGCCGGCGGCTGGAGGGACTGACCCCGCTGCCGCTGCCGGTGGACCGCCCGCTGCCGGCGGTGGTGCCGCCGGACGGCGCGCGGCTGGCCTTCCGCGTTCCGTCCGCCGACCTGACGGCGCTGGAGGCCCTGGCGCAGTCTGAGGGATGTACGCCCTTCATGGGCTGGGCGGCGCTGCACGCCGTCGCGCTGGCGCGGCTGTGCGGCCGGACGGACATCGCCATCGGGATGCCCGTCGCCAACCGCGACCGGCCCGAACTGGCCGAGGTCGTCGGCTTCTTCGCCAACACCGTGGTGCTCCGCATCGGGCTGGCGGGAGTGCGCAGCTTCCGTGAGGCGCTGGCCGCCGCCCGCAAGGTCGTCCTGGAGGCGCTGGCCCACCAGTCCGTCCCCTTCGACGCGGTGGTGACGGCGTTGCGCCTGCCGCGTAGCCGTGGGCTGCAACCCCTGTTCCAGACCATGCTGGTGTATGAGCCGGCCCCCCTGGACGGCGAGGGCGCCCTGCCGGCCCTGCCGGGTCTGACGGTGACGCCCGTCGAACTGGAGACGGGCGCGGTCAAGGTCGAGGTCGGGCTGGAGCTGGTGCGCCGGGCCGATGGGCTGGACGGCGTGCTGGAATACAGTACAGCCCTGTTCGGCGAAGACGCCGCGCGCCGCATCGCCGATGGCCTGCTGGCTGCGGTATCGGCGGCCCTGGCCGATCCGGATGCCCCGCTGGGATTGGCGGAACGCGATGCCGTCGCGGGACTGCCGGAGACCGCCCGGCCCGCAGCCGTGGAAGGGGCGGCGGAAGAGGCGCTGGAACAGCCGCCCGGCGATGCGCTGTCGTCGGGGCTGCGGGACCTGTGGCGCCATTTCCTGGAACAGCCGGACGCCGGGCCGCAGACGGATTTCTTCCTGTCCGGTGGCCATTCCCTGCTGGCGATCCGCATGGCTGCGGCGATCCGCGACCGCTGGCCGGCGGATGTGGCCGTGCGCGACGTCTTCACCCACCCGACCCCGGCGGCCATGGCGGCGCACATGCGCGGCCTTCTCGGCGCTTCCGACGCCGATCCGGCGGCGGTCCCCTCCCCCGAGCCACCGGCCGGGGAGGCGGGGCAGCGGTTTCAGGCCCTGCCGCTGTCCTCCGCCCAGATGCGGATCTGGCTGCATCAGAAGCTCCACCCCCGCAGTCCCGCCTACAACATCTTCGGCGCCTTCACGGTCAAGGGGCCGCTGGATCTGGAGCGGCTGCGCCGGGCGCTGGCCGCCTGCACCCGCCGTCACGAGGCGCTGCGCACCGGGATCCGTTCGGTGGACGGCCAGCCGGTGCAGGCCGTCGTTCCCGCCGCCCTGGTGGCCCTGCCGGTGGTCGATCTGGAACATCTGCCGGCGCTGGTCCGCCCGCTGGAGGTGCAGCGGCTGGCCCGCGAGGAGGCGCAGCGCCCCTTCGACCTGGGCTTCGCCCCGTTGCTGCGCGCGCAGCTCCTGCGGCTGGCCGAGGGGGATCACGTCCTGCTGGTGACCTTGCACCACATCGTCGGCGACGGCTGGTCCATCGACATCCTGGCCCGCGACCTCTTGGCATCCTACGCCCTGGGGGAGGTGCGGCTGCCGCCCCTGCCTGTTCGGTGCGCCGATCACGCCGCCCTTCGGGACGGCTTGTCGGCGGAGCGGCGGGCGGGCCTGCTGGACTATTGGCGGCGGCAACTGGACGGCCTGCCCAATCTGGATCTGCCTACCGACCGGCCCCGGCCGGCGGAACCGGGGACGGATGGCGGGATGGCCGCCTTCACCCTGGACGGGGCGCTCTTCGCCGGAATCCGGCAATTCGCCGCCGAGACGCGGGCGACCGCCTTCATGGTGGTGGCCACCGCCTTCGCCATCCTGCTGTCGCGCTACAGCGGCCAGACCGATTTCGCCCTGGGCCTGCCGGTGTCGGGGCGCGACCGGCGGGAGTTCGAGGACGTCGTCGGCTGCTTCGTCAACACCGTGGTGCTGCGCTGCGCCTTAACGGATGGGGATGGCGAGGAACCCGGCTTCCGCGCCCTGGTGGCCCGCATGCGCGACACCTTGCTGGATGCGGTGGAGGCGCAGGATCTGCCCTTCGAGCAGGTGGTGGAGGCGCTGGCTCCGCCCCGCGATCTGTCGCGCAACCCGCTGTTCCAGGTGATGATCGCCCACCGGGCTTCGGCGCCGGTCGATGGCGCCGCCGTTGCCGGGGGCGGGGCGCCGGGCATCGTCGCCGAACCGCTGGCGGTCGATACCCGCGTGGCCCAGTTCGACCTGACCCTCTATCTGCACGAGGAAGCCGGGCGGATGGCGGGCACCCTGGTGTTCCGCCGCGACCTGTTCGATTCCGGCACGCTGGTGCGGTTCGGGCGGCAATTGGTCCGGCTTCTGGAATCGGCCCTTGCCGAGCCTGAGCGGCCCTTCGGCGATCTGGACATCCTGCCCGGCGAGGAACGGGCGCGGCTGGCGGCGTGGAACGACACGGCCTTCGACTACGGCGTCTCGCCGGTGCTGACCGACATCCTGGACGAACAATTCGCCGCCGAGCCGGACGCCACCGCCGTCATCGCCGAGGAAGGCACCCTGACGCGCGGCGCCCTGCATCGGGCGGCCCTGCGTCTGGCGGGGGCGGTGCGGCGCCATGGCGCGGGGCCGGCTGCGCCCGTGGCCGTCTGCCTGCCGCGATCCCTGGATCTGGTGGTGGCGCTGGTGGCCGCGCTGAAGGCGGGGGCGGCCTTTCTTCCCCTCGATCCCGATTTGCCGGCCGAGCGCCGCCGCGCCATGATCGAGGATGCCGGCGCCCGCGTTCTCATCGCCGCCGGTGATCCGCTCCCGGACGATATTCCCCAGGGCGTCGCCGTGATCGACCCGGCCGCGCTTCCCGCCGATGACGGCCCGGTTCCGGACGGCGAGACGTTCCCTGGAAATGCCTCCGGTGGGGATCTGGCCGCCTATATCCTCTTCACCTCCGGCTCCACCGGGCGGCCCAAGGGGGTGGTGGTCTCCAACGCCGCGCTGGTCAACCGGCTGCTGTGGATGCAGCAGGCCTACCCGCTGCATCCCGGCAGCCGGGTCCTGCAAAAGACGCCGCTGTCCTTCGACGTGTGCGTCTGGGAATTCTTCTGGCCGCTGGCGGTGGGCGCGCAGTTGGTCATGGCGCGTCCCGGCGGCCATCGCGACCCCGGATATCTGGCGGGGTGCATTGCCGCCCACGGTATCACCCACGTCCATTTCGTCCCGTCCATGCTGGACGTGTTCCTGCCCGCCGCCGACCCGGCCCGCTGCGCGTCCTTGCGCCATGTCTTCGTCAGCGGCGAGGCGCTGACGGCGGAGCTGGAGCGGCGCTATTTCGAGCGGGGGCTGGGTGCCGGCCTGCACAATCTCTACGGCCCGGTGGAGGCGGCCATCGACGTCACCGCCTATGACTGCCGTCCGCCGGGCGGGGGGCGGATGCCGCCCATCGGCCACGCCGTGCCCAACACGCGCATCCACATCCTCGACCGTCGCGGCAACCCCTGTCCCATTCGGGTGCCGGGCGAAATCGTCATTGGCGGCGTTCAGGTGGCCCAGGGCTATGTGGGGCGGCCCGATCTGACGGCGGAGCGCTTCCTGCCCGATCCCTCCGTCCCCGGCGGGCGGCTTTACCGGACCGGTGACCTTGGCCGGTATCTGGAGGACGGCTCCATCGAGTTCCTGGGGCGCGTGGATTTCCAGATCAAGCTGTTCGGCCAGCGCATCGAGCCGGGCGAGATCGAGGCGGTGCTTCTGGCGCAGCCCGGCGTGCGCGCGGCGGTCTGCATCCTGGCCGGCGGCAAGGGAACCGGCCTTCCGCCATCCCTGGCCGCCTATGTGGCCGCCGAGGAGGGGGCGGCCCTTCAGGTCGCGGCCCTGCGCCGGGCGCTGGCGCAACGGGTGCCGGCAGCCATGGTGCCGGCCACCTTCACGGTGCTGCCGGCGCTGCCGCTGTCGCGCAACGGCAAGATCGACCGGGCCGCCCTGCCCGAACCCGAACCGAACCGTCCGGCCCAGCACGTCCCCCCCGGCGAAGGGACCGAGGCGCGCATCGCCGCCGTCTGGCGCCAGTTGCTGGGGCGGGCCGAGGTCGGGGCCACCGACAATTTCTTCGAGATCGGTGGCACGTCGCTGCTGCTGGTCCAGGCCCATGCCCGGCTGGAGCCGGATTTCCCCACCCTGCGCATCATCGACCTGTTCCGCAACCCGAGCATCGCGACGCTCGCGGCGATGCTCGACGCCCGTCCCGGCAGCGCCCACCCCGGCAGCGATGCCGGGCCGGTGGCTGCGCCGAACATCCCGGTGGCGGACACGGGGCCGGCGGCGGCGGAGGATGGGGCGGTCGCGATCATCGGCATGGCCGGGCGCTTCCCCGGCGCCGGCAGCGTGGAGGCATTCTGGGACAACCTGTGCGCCGGGCATGAGGCGATCCGCCGGCAGGAGCCCCTGTGCCCGCCGGACCGGCCGGGCCATGTGCGGGCCACCGCCCTGCCGGACGGCATCGACCTGTTCGACGCCGCCCATTTCGACATGTCTCCCGCCGAGGCCGCCGCCACCGACCCGCAGCATCGCCTGCTGCTGGAATGTGCGCTGGAGGCGATGGAACGGGCCGGGCAGGACGCACGGCGCCTGTGCGGACCGGCGGGGGTCTTCGTCGGGACCGGGATGCCCGCCTATGGCCTGTCGCGCATGATGGCCCGTGGGAATGTCTTGGGCGATGCCCAGGGAGATGCCCAGGGAGATGCCCAGGGAGATGCTTGGGGCGGCGATTTCGCCGGAGCTTTCCAGGCGATGATCGGCAGCGATAAGGATTACGCCGCCAGCCGCATCGCCTACAAGCTGGGGCTGACCGGCCCGGCCATGGCGGTGCAGACCGCCTGCTCCTCGTCGCTGGTGGCGGTCCACATGGCGTGTCAGGCGTTGAAGCGGGGGGAAGTCGCCCTCGCCCTGGCCGGCGGCGCCTCCCTCCCTCTGCCCGAGGCGGACGGCTATCCCTATCAGGAGGGCGGGATCACCTCTCCCGATGGACGGTGCCGGGCCTTCGACGCCGGGGCCAACGGCACGGTGCCGGCGGGCGGTGCTGGGGTGGTGGTTCTAAAGCGGCTGTCCGAGGCCCTGGCCGACCGCGATCCGATCCTGGCCGTCATCCGTGGCAGCGCCGTCAACAACGACGGTGCGGCCAAGGTCGGATTCACCGCGCCGGGGGTGGACGGCCAGGCGGCGGTCATCGCCGCCGCCCAGCAGGCCGCCGGCGTGTCCCCGGCCGCCATCGGCTATGTGGAAACCCATGGAACCGGCACCCGGCTGGGCGATCTGGTGGAGATCGGCGCGCTCACCCAGGCCTTCCACCGTGGGCCGGAAGTGGAATGGCCCCAGCCCGGCGCCTGCGTGCTGGGCGCGCTCAAGACCGGGGTCGGGCATATGGACGCCGCCGCCGGTATCGCCGGCCTGATCAAGGCGGCGCTGGCTGTCCGCCACGGCGTCATTCCGCCGACGCTTCACTTCACCGCCGCCGATCCCGCTCTGCGGCTCGACGGCGGCCCGTTCCGGGTGTCGGCGCAACGTCAGGACTGGTCCGCCGCCGGGCCGCGACTGGCGGGCGTCAGTTCCTTCGGCATCGGCGGGACGAACGCCCATGTGGTGCTCGGGGAGGCGCCGCCGCTACCGTCTCCATTGCCGTCCACCCGGCCCGTCCAGCTTTTCACCCTGTCGGCCCGGACCCCGGCGACGCTGGAGTCCCTGTCCAGCCAACTGGCGGACCATCTTGACGCGGCGGAGGGCGAGGGAATCCTGGCCGACGCCGCCTATACCCTGCAAACCGGGCGGCGGACCCATGCCCACCGGCGGATCGTGGTCGCCGACAGCCGCGCCGCCGCCGCCGCCGCCCTGCGCCGCCCTGCGGCGGGACCGGATCGGACGGCGGAAGCCGGCACTTCGGCCCCCGGCGTCGCCTTCCTGTTTCCCGGACAGGGCGCACAGTTTCCGGGCATGGCCGGGGGGATAGGGCCGGGCGCGCCCGTCTTCGCCGCCGTCATCGAACGGTGCCTCGCCGCCCTCGACCACCGGACGGCGGAAACCCTCCGCAACCTGATCCTCCAGCCCGGTTCCCGGCAGGATGGGGACGAGGAGGGTTCGGCCTTGCGCCGCACCGATCTGGCCCAGCCGGCCCTGGTGGCTACCGGCATCGCCCTGGCCGAACAATGGATGGCCTGGGGCGTCCGGCCCGACCTTCTGGCCGGGCACAGCGTGGGCGAACTGGCCGCCGCCGCCGTGGCGGGGATCCTCACTCCCGAGGATGCCATCCGGCTGGCCCAAATTCGCGGCCAGCTCATGCAGGCGATGCCCCCCGGCGCCATGCTGGCGGTGGAGCTGGACCCGGATCAGCTGGAGCCGCTGTTGCCCGATGGGGTGTCCATCGCCGCCTTCAACGGTCCCGGCAGCACCGTCGCCGCCGGGCCGGTGAGGGGGATCGACCTCCTGCGCGACCGTCTCGCGCGGGACGGCGTTCCCAATCACGGCCTCTACACCTCCCACGCCTTCCACTCCGCGATGATGGAGCCGGCGGCCGACGCCTTCGCCCGCGCGGTGCAGGGGGTGCCTCGGGGGACCGCGCGGTATCCACTTCTGTCGAGCCTGACCGGCGCACCCGTGGCCGGTGACGCCATGGCCGATCCCGCCTATTGGCGCACCCAGCTTCTCCAGCCCGTCCGCTTCGGCGACGTGGCCCGGCATCTGGTGCGGGGGCCGAGGCGTTGTCTGGTGGAAACGGGACCGGGGCGGACCCTGATTTCCCTGGTCCGCAGCCATCCCGATTGCCCGCCCGGACTGTCCGGCGTCTCATCGCTTCCCGGTCCGCTGGAAAACACGTCTCCCCTGGAGCATCTGACCGGGGCGGCGGGCCGGCTGTGGCTGGCCGGGGTCGAACTGGATTGGGAAGCGTTCCATGCCCCGGAACGGCCCCGCAAGGTGGCGTTGCCGACCCATCCCCTGGACCGGCGCCGCCATTGGCTGGAGGCCGGGACGGGGGCGGCCGGCGTGCCCGCCCTTTCCCCGGCGGTGTCGCCGATGGTGTCGCCCATGGGGGACGCGGCGCTCTACCGCCCCCGCTGGGACCGCGTCGGGCCGCCGCGCCTGCCTGATGGGCTGTCAGGCCAGCGCTGGGCGATCCGGGGGGAAGGGGCCGTGGCGGATGCCCTGGCCGATGCCGCCCGCGCCGCCGGGGTGGTCCTTGCCGATCCGGCGGAGCCGCTCGACCGCGTCGTCGTCGTAGCCGGAAACTCCGGTGCCGGCGATGCCGGGCTTGTCCTGGAAACCGTCCGCGCCCTGGCGGGGCGGGGCGGGGCGCTGCCGGCCCTGTCGGTGCTGACCCTGGGGGCCGAGGACGTGTTGGGCGACGAGCCCCTGGACGGGGCCTTGCCCTTGCGGGGGATCGCCCTGGTCTGCGGGCAGGAGGTGCCGGGCCTGTCCGTCACCACCCTCGACCTGCCAGCGGAGGCTCCCCTGCTGGGACCGGACGGGAATGGAATGCTGCTGGCCTGCGCCGCCGGCATGGGCGGGCGCGGCGCGGTCGCCCTGCGCCACGGCCAGCTCTGGCGTCAGGACTGGACCCCTTGGAAAGGGCCGGCGGGGGCCGCCCCCGTCTGGCCGCGACCGCCCGTGGTGCTGATCACCGGCGGGTTCGGGCGGGTTGGCCGCGCCATCGCCGGCCATGCGGCCTCCGCCTGGGGCGCGCGGCTGGTCCTGGCCGGGCGATCCGGTGCCGCCGGGCGGGAGGATGTTCTGGCCGGGCTGGCGGCGCGGACCGAGGTGCTGGCCGTCGCTACCGACCTGGCCGATCCCGCCGACGCCCGCCGGCTGGCCGGGGCGGCGCTGGAACGCTTCGGCACCGTCGATCTGGTGATCCATGCCGCCGGTCTCGCCCCCGAAGCCGTCCATGTGCCGCTGGCCGGGGTGGATGAAGACGCCCTGGCCCGGATCGCCGCGCCCAAGCTGGACGGGCTGTCCGCCCTGACGGCGGCGTTCGACACCCTCGGCCATGCTCCGGGCCGCTGGATTCTGTGTTCGTCCGTCGCCGGGATTCTCGGCGGTCTCGGGCTGTCCGCCTATGCGGCGGTCTGTCTGGGGCTGGACGCCGAGACCCTGCGCCAAAGCCGGCGGAGCGGAGCGCGCTGGACCAGCATCGCCTGGGACGGCTGGCTACCGGAAGCGGCGGAAGGAATGTCGGACCGGGAACAGGATCGGGCGCCGGGCCTGTCCGCGTCGGCGGCGGGCCGGTTGCTGGACGCCGTCGTCGCCGGGGAACTGGAAGGCCGGGTGGCCGCCGCCGCATCCCCGCTCGGCCCCCGCATCGCCGCCTGGGTCGATGCGGTGCCGCCGGAGCAAGCGCCCCCGGCGGGGCCGGCGGTGGAGGGCGGGGCGCTGGAGCAGGCCATCGCCGCCATTTGGTCCGACCTGCTGGGCGTGCCGGCGATCGGCCCCGACGACGATTTCTTCGCGGTCGGCGGCCACAGCCTGGCGGCGGTGCGGATGCTGGCCCGGCTGCGCGGTCTGGCCGGCGTTCCCTTGAGCCTGGAGGCCATTCTGGGTGCGCGGACCCCCGCCGGGATCGCGCGCCATATCGAAACCCTGCGCTGGACGTTGAACGGTCCCGCGACGCCCGGCAGCGGCGATGACGACGAGGAAGAAGGCGAGCTATGATGACCTTGTCCGGCCAGACCCTTTCCGGCCCGACTCTCTCCGATCTTCTGGACGATCTGCGCGGTGTCGGCATCCGGCTGTGGGTGGAGGAGGGGCGGCTGTGTTTCAAGGCGCCGCGCGGCGCGCTCGACGACCGCCGCCGGGCGGGGATCGCCGCCCACCGCGCCGAGCTGATCGCCCTGTTGGGCGGCGCCGGGGATCGTCCGGTTCCCGCCGGCGGCGACGGCGGGCCCTGGCCGCTGTCGCTGGCCCAGCGCCGGCTGTGGATCGTGGAGCAGTTCGACCAAGGTCCGGCCTATACCATCGCGGGGGCGGTGCGGATCACCGGCCCGCTGGACGCCGGGGCGCTGGCGCGCAGCCTGGACGAGCTCGCCACCCGTCATCCGGCCCTGCGCACGGGCATCCGCACGAACGACGGCGAACCGGAGCAGTTCCTGGCGGAGAATGGCGGGTTTCCGCTGGAGCATCTGGACCATTCCGACGCGCCCGACCCCTGGGCGGCGGGGCGGGCGGAGTTGGCGCGGCTGGCCTCGACCCGCTTCGCACTCGACCGGCCGCCGCTGGCTCGCGCAGTGCTGGTCCGCGTCGGCCCGGATCGCCACCTGTTCGGGCTGGCGCAGCATCATGCGGTGTCGGACGGCTGGACGGTCTCCCTTCTTCTGCGCGAGCTGTCGGCGCTGTACCGCGCACGGCGGACGGGCGTGGCGGCGGAACTGCCCGCCGCCGCCGTGACCTATGGCGATTTCGCCCGCTGGCAGCGCGACCCCGAACGGATGGCGGCGCTGGAACGCCATGTGGCAGCCCAGGTGGAGCGGCTGCGCGGGGCGCCGGAACTCCTGGAACTGCCGACCATCGGGCCGCGCCCGGCGGTGCAGTCGTCCCGTGGAGCGCTTTGCCGGGCCGTCCTGCCGGCGGCTGCCGTGGAAGCTCTGCGCGGCTGGGCCAGGGACGGGCAGGCCACGCTCTTCATGACCCTGCTGTCGGCCTTCGCCGTCATCGTCGGACGCTATGCCCGATCCGAGGATCTGGTCATCGGCACCCCGGTCGCCGGCCGGCAGAGGCCGGAACTGCATGGGGTGGCCGGGCTGTTCGTCAACACGGTGCCGCTGCGGCTCGACCTGTCGGGCGATCCCGGCGGGGCGGAGCTGCTCCAGCGGGTCAAGGCCGCGACGCTGGCCGGGCTGGCCCATCAGGACGCCCCGTTCGAACGGGTCGCCGATGCGCTGGACCACCGGCGGGACGCCCGTTACCAGCCGGTGTGTCAGGTGCTTTTCGCGTTGCAGAGCGCACTGACCGACCGGCTCGACCTCGACGGGGCGGTGCTGGAGCTTGAGCCGCTGAGCAACGGCACCTGCAAGGCCGACCTGTTCCTGGCCGCCGAGGAGCGTCCGGACGGCTCCATCGGGCTGGAACTGGAATACTGCACCGATCTGTTCGACGCCGGGGCCATGGCCCGTTTCCTGACCCAGTTCCAGCGGGCCGCCGCGCTCCTGGTGGCGGCGGAACGGCCGGTGGCCCGCCTTGACCTGAGCGGCGAGGATGAAAAGCGTCTGCTGGCCGGCTGGCACGGCCCGTCCGTGTCCCTGGTGGCGGACAGCGTGCCCGCAGCCTTCGCCGCGATCGCCGCCGCCCGGCCGGAGGCCGTGGCGGTGGAGGCGGCGGCCGTGGAGACCAGGACGGCGGGCGACGCCGCGCCGGTTCTCACCTATGGCGCGTTGGACCGCCGCTCGGCCCGGCTGGCGCGGCGGCTGGCGACGGCCGGGGTGCGGCCCGGCACTGTGGTGGCGGTGGCGGTGCCGCGCGGACTGGACCTTCCGGTGGCGCTGCTGGGGGTGCTGCGGGCCGGTGCCGCCTATCTGCCGGTGGATACCGCCCGGCCCGATCCGCGCCTTTCCGCCATGCTGGACGAGTGTGGCGCGGCGGCGGCGGTGATGACGGCGACGACCGATGACCCCGTCCGCGCCATGCTGCCCGGCGGTCTGCCCGTCCTCAGCCCACAGGAGGGGCCGGGGGATGCGGAGGTTCCGGACGCGGCTCTCGCCCTTCCCGATGCGGACGCCCTGGCCTACGTGATGTTCACGTCGGGAACCACCGGCGGTCCCAAGGGGGTGGAGGTCACCCACAGGAACATCCTGCGTCTGGTGGCCGGGTTGATTCTCGACCCCGATCCCGATGGCGGGATGCTCCAGTTCGCATCGGTGGCGTTCGACGCCGCGACGTTCGAGATCTGGGGGGCGCTGCTCACCGGGCGGCGGCTGGTGATGGCGTCGCCGGACGCACTGGACGCGTCGGAGATCGCCGCGCTGCTGGACCGCCACCGCGTCAGCACGGCATGGTTCACCGCCGGGCTGTTCCACCGGCTGGTGGAGGAGATCCCCGACGCGCTGGCGCGGCTGCGCCGGCTCTATGCCGGCGGCGACGTGCTTCACCCCGGCCCGGTGCGGACGGTGTTGGACCGCATGGCGGCGCTGGGCAACCACGGCGGCCTCGTCGTCAACGGCTACGGCCCGACGGAATGCACCACCTTCACCTGTCTGCACGCCATGCCGGCGGGCGGCAGCGTTCCGCCGCGCGTCCCCATCGGGCGTCCCATCGCCAACACCCGCGTGGAGGTCGTCGGCCCCGATGGCCGGCCCGAGCCGGTGGGCGTGCCGGGTGAACTGGTGGTCGGCGGCGACGGGGTGGCGCGCGGCTATGTCGGCCGCCCGGACCTGACGGCCGAACGTTTCCTGCCCGACCCGTGCCGGCCGGATCGCAGCCGATACCGTACCGGGGATCTGGTGCGCTGGCGGGAGGATGGAACCCTGGATTTCCTCGGCCGGATCGACCGGCAGGTGAAGCTGCGCGGCTTCCGCATCGAACCTCGGGAGATCGAGGATGCGCTGCTGGCGACCGGCATGGTCGGCCAAGCCGCCGTCATCCTGGTCGAAGGGGAGCCGTCCGGCTCCGGCCCAGGCGTCAAGAGGCTGGCAGCCTATGTCACCCCCCGCGACGGCGCCGCCGTCGACCGCGCCGCCTTGCGCCGGGCCTTGGCGGGGCGTTTGCCCGATTACATGGTGCCGGACGCCATCACCCTGCTGCCGGCGCTGCCGCTGAACCGCAACGGCAAGGTGGAGCATGCCCGCCTGCCGCCGCCGGCCCATCCGACGTCGCCGGATGGCGAGGATGCGACCGAAGACGCCGGGATCGAGGCCGTGGGGAGCGAGCGCCTGTCCGCCGTCCTCACCGTCTGGCGGGAGGTGCTGGGAACCGACCGCATCGGCCCCGCCGACAATTTCTTCCAACTGGGCGGCGACAGCATCCTGGCCATCAGGACCGTCGCCGCCCTGGGCCGTCGGGGCTGGCAGGTCAGCATCCGCGACATCCTGGTCCATCAACGGGCGGCGGCCTTGGCCGCCGTTCTCCAGCGGCAGGGCTCCGCCGATGGCGGCGCGGCGGAAGCGGTGCCAGCGGATGGCCCCCTGCCGGCGCTGGCGCCGATGCAGGCCGATCTGCTGGGCCGCCGGCTCGTCCGTCCGGACCATTGGAACATGCCGGTGTTGCTGGAGGTGAGGCAGGCCACGCGGGAACGGGTGGCGGAGGGGCTGGACTGGCTGATCCGCCGCCATGACGGGCTGCGCCAGCGGTTCCGCCGGGATGACGGCGGCCTGTGGTCGGCGCGCATCGACGCGCCCGGCCCGGCCCCCCTCCTGCCCGTCCACCGGCTGCCGGAGGAAGAGGGTGAAAGGGAGGCGGCGCTGACGGCCATCGCGGATGCGCTGCAAACCACGCTCGACCTCGACCGTGGCCCGCTGCTGGCCGGCGCCTGGGTGGAGCGCGTCGGCGCGCCGCCGCTGCTGCTGCTGACCGCTCACCATCTGGTCGTCGATGTGGTGTCGTGGCATCTGCTGATCGGGGAGCTTGGCGGCTTCTGCGCCAACCCGGCGGCGGCGCGGCGACTGCCCCCGTCCCCGTCCTGGCGCGCCTGGGTGACGGCGCTGGCACAGTCGGCGGAGCGGCGGGAGACGGAACTTCCCGTCTGGGACGAGGCGGTGGACGGCGACGCCGCGATTGCTGGTTTTCCGGCCGGTGCGGTGCTGGACGAGGCGGCGGCCGTCACGGTGTCGGTGACCCTGGACGTGGACGAAACGCGGGCATTCCTGACCGATGCTCCGGCCGCCTATCACACCGAACCGACCAGCCTGCTGGTTTCGGCGGTTGCCGATGGTTTCGGCGCCTTCTTCGGCCGCGACAGCCTCCGGATCGACCTCGAACGGCACGGGCGCGAAGCGCTGGGCGGCTTCGCCGGCGGGCTGGTGGGCTGGCTGACCGCCCTGGTGCCCCTGCGCCTGGACCGGCGCCCCGGCGATCCGGACGCCCTGCTGCTGGAGGTGAAGCGCCGGCTGCGGCGGGTGCCGGGCGACGGGTCGGGATGGGGGATTCTGCGCCATCTTTCCCCGGACCCGGCGGTGCGCCGCCGCGCCGCCGCCGTGGGGCGTGGCCTTGTGGCGGTGAATTACCTGGGCCAACTGGACGCCGGCTACGGCGACGGCCTTCCGCTGGTGCCGGTCGATGGGCCGGTGGGGAAACCCTACGCGTCCGGGGCGGAGCGCAGCCACCCCTTCGAACTGGTGGCCGCCGTCACCGGCGGGCGGCTGGCCATCCACCTGCGCTTCAGCCCGGACCACACGCCCGACGGGGATGCGCGGGCACTGGCCCAGTGGGTGGCCGACGCCCTGCGCCGGCTGCTGGCCCATGCGGCCGATCCCACGGCGGGTGGTCTGGTCCCCGAGGATGTGCCCGCCACCGGGCTGGACGGCGAGGGGCTGGCGGCGGTTCTGACGGCCATCGGGCCCGATGCGCACGGGCGTTGCGCGGCCCGGCGGATCGTCGCCCTGGCGCCCCTGTCCCACCAGCAGCGCGGGATGCTGATGGAAAGCCTGATGACTCCGGGCGGGGGGCTGCATCTGGAGCAGATGGCCTTCACCCTGACGGGGCGGGCCGACGTGGCGGCGCTGCGTGACGCGTGGCGCGCGGCGGCGGCCCGGCATCCGGTTTTGCGGACGGCTTTCCTGTGGCGCGGTCTGGCGCAGCCGGTGCAGGCGGTGCTGGACCAGCCGCCGGACATCGCCATCGCCGTACGGCCCGAACCGCTGCCGCTGCCCGACATCGCCGCCGCCCTGGCCGCTGACCGTTCGATGCCCCTGGACCCGGAGCGGCCCGGCGTGTTCCGGCTGAGCCTGCTGACCGGCGACGACGGCCTGACCCGGCTGGTGTGGACCTTCCATCATCTGCTGCTGGACGGGTGGAGCGTGGCCCTGGTGCTGCGCGACGTGGCCCTGGCCTATGGCGCGCTGGCGCGGGGGCGGGAGCCGCAATTGCGGGCCCCGCCGCCGCCCTACACCGATTACGTCGCGTGGCTGGGCCAGCGGGGCGTGGAGGAGGCGGAACGGTTCTGGCGGGACGCGCTGGGCGGCTTCCGGCCCCGGCCGGTGCGCCCCGCCGACGACCGGACGGAGGTGGGGGAAAGCCACGGCGATCTGCTTCGTACCCTCGACGCCGATCTTTCCCGGCGGCTGCGGGAGGCGGCGCGGCGGCATGGGGTAGCGCTCAACACCCTGTTCCAGGGGGGCTGGGCCACGGTTGTTGCCGCCCTGACCGGCGTGCCCGACCCGGTGTTCGGCACCACCGTCGCCGGCCGCCCGTTGGAGCGCCCCGATCTGGCCGGAACCGCCGGATTGTTCATCGACACCCTGCCGTTCCGGGTCCGGCTGCCGGAGGGCAGCGAGCCGCTGGGGGCGTGGCTGGCCCGGCTGCAACTCGATCATGAGGAGGTGCGGCGGCACGGCCATGTGCCCGCCGGGCTGATCCAGCATTGGGCGGGCGTCGCCGTCCTCTACGACACGCTGCTGGTGTTCGAGAACTACCCGCAGGACAGCCTCGCCCCGTCCGCGGACGGCGAGGACTCGCTGCGCATCGTCGATGTGGCCGGGCGGGGTGCCCGCACCCGCAATGCGCTGGTGCTGATGGTGATTCCGGACGGGGAGGGGCTGCGGCTGCATCTGGTCCACGACCGCCGCCGCTGCGGACCGGTCTCGGCGGCGGGTGTTCTGGACGCGCTGGAGACGGTGCTGGCGACGCTGGCCGATCCCGACGCGGCGTCGCTGCCCGCCCTCGCCATGCCGTGGCAGCCGGTCTCCATGGAGGCCGATTTTGCGGAGGCGGAGCCGGGAACGGTGACGGACGCCCCGGTCGGCCCGGTGGAGACGGAGGTGGCGGCGGTCTGCCGTGGCCTGTTCGGCCGGCCGGTGGGGCGGGAGGAGTCCTTCTTCGACATGGGCGGCCATTCGCTGCTGGTGCTGTCGCTGCTGACGACGCTGAAGGACCGCTTCGGCTGGCTCATCGGGCTGGACGAGTTTCTGGCGGCGCCCACGGTGGCGGGCATCGCGGCCGCCATCGGGAGTCGGCAATGGGGGGGCGCCGTTCGTCCGTCGCTGGTGCCGCTGAACCGGGGCGCCGGCCCGGCCGTGGTGATGGTGCCCGGCGCCGCCGGCAATCCCATGGCCTATCGCCGGGTGGCCTCGGCGGTTCCCGGCCATCGGATGCTCGGCTTCGCCTTGCCGGCGGGGCGCGGGGCCTTCGACGACGTGGCGGCGGCGGGGGCGGCCCTGGCCGACCGGCTGCGGGCCGAGGCGACGTCCGCCGGCCCTGTTTCTCTGATCGGGCATTCCTTCGGTGCGGCGGTCGCGGTGGAAGCGGCCCGCCGGCTGGCCGATGCCGGATGCCCGCCCGCCCTGCTGGTGCTGATCGACCTGCCGGCGCCGGGCACCGGCCCGGCCCTAACCGACCCTGGAGACGATTGCATGCTGCTGGCGGACATCGCCGAGGCCGCGGCCCGCTATTTTAACCGGCCCATCACCGTGACCGCCGCCGCCCTGGCCGCCCTGCCGCCGTCCCGGCGTCTGGAACGATTCACCACCGCCCTGGAAGAGGCGGGGGTCCTGCCGCCCGGCTCCGACGCCGGTCTGGCCGAGGCGATGGCCGCTCTCTACAAAAGCAGCCTGACCGCCTTGGCGCGCTGGCAGCCGGCCCCCTTGGCCCTGCCACGGGTGGTCGTCCTGTGGGCCGAGCAGAGCACGGCGGCGGGGGATGGCGGCGAGAATATGGGGGGCTGGGCCGCGCTGTTCCCCGGTTGCCGGCTGGAAAACCGCCGGGTGTCCGGCGATCACATCTCGCTGATGACCGGGGACCACGCCGACGCGCTGGGCCGGGTCCTGGCGGCGCTTCTGGCCGGCGGCGGCCCGGTGGTGGAGGCCGCGCCATGAGGGTGACGATGATCAGCATCGGCACCGTCGGCGACGTGATGCCGTTCCTCGCCTTGGGTCGGGTGCTGGCGCAGCGCGGCCATACGGCGATGCTGGCGACCTACGGCAACTTCGCCCCGCTGTTCGCCGGCACCGGGGTGATCCATCATGTGCTGCCCGGCGACGCCACCCGGCCCATGCGGTCGGAAGCGGCGACCCGGCTGGCCAAGGCGGGAACCCGCCCGCTGGCCTATCTGAACGGGCTGCGCCGTCAGGCGCGGGAAGCGGCGGCGCGGGCGAGGCCGCTGCTCGACAGCGCGGTGGAGGGGTCTCGCGATGCCGACATCCTGGTCTATGGCCTGACATCGCTGATGGGCGGCAGTATCGCCGCCGCCATGGGCATTCCCGAAGTGCAGGCGTTCTTCACCCCGGTCACGCCGACCCGGCGTTTCGCCAGCGTTCTGGCGCGGCGGGACCGGCCCTTCGCCGGTGGGATCGGTAACCTTTTCAATCATCTGGCGACCGAGCAGATCCTGTCGCAGCCCTACCGCGTGCCGCTCAACACGTGGCGGCGGGATGCGCTGGGGCTGCCGCCGGTGCCTTTGAGGGGCATGCTGCGCGACGCCAACCGCCGGCGGGTGCCGCTGCTCTACGGCTTCAGCCCGGAAATCCTGCCGCCGCCGCCGGATTGGGGCGGGTGGATCGACGTCACCGGCTATTGGACCCTGCCGCCGGCCGATTACCAGCCACCGTCCGAACTGGCCGCATTCCTGGCGGACGGCCCCCCGCCGGTCTATGTCGGGCTGGGCAGCTTCGCCGATTACGACCCGGCGGCCGTCACCCGCACCGTGCTCGACGCGCTGGACGGCCGGCGGGCGATCCTGGCCGAAGGCTGGGGCGGTCTTGGCGGCGGCGATCTTCCATCCACGGTGCTGCGCGGCGCCCATTGCCCGCACGACTGGCTGTTCCCCCGGCTGTCGGGGATCATTCACCATGCCGGCGGTGGCACCACGGGGGCGGTTGCGCGATCGGGCGTGCCCGGGCTGGCCGTTCCCACCGTGGGCGACGGATTCTTCTGGGCGCGGCGCCTGCACGAGATCGGGGTGGCGCCACCGCCGGTCCCGTTGCGCGAACTGAGCGCCAAGCGACTGCGGCAGGGGCTGGACGCGCTCCCGGCCTTGCGCGGCCAAGCCGAGGGACTTGCCCGGCGGATGGCCGGCGAACAGGGCGCCCTGCGCGCGGCCCGACTGATTGAAGAGGTCGCGGCGCGCGGAAGAGGGGCTGGCGATGATGAATAATTGCAGAATTGTCTTTGCGGATACGGTGTTCGGTCGGAGGAAGTCTTGAAGAAAGTTGTCATTGTCTGCGTCGGCTCCAGTGGCGACGTCCTTCCGATGTTTCCCTTGGGAATTGCCTTACAGAAATTGGGGTGCCATATCACCCTGGTCTATTCGGAAGACGTGCGGGAAATGGCCGACGCGGCTGGATTCGCGCTGGTGTGCCGGGACGGAAAGAGCGCCAAGGCGCGCCACCGCGACACGGCCGATGGGCTGGATTATTGGACCACGGGCTGCATCAAGGAATGGAGCATCGATTCGGTCGCTCCCTTCAAGCAGGTGTTCGACAGGCTCGTCGCCGCGTGCCGGGGCGCCGATCTTCTGATCGACACCAGCATCGACCTGTGCACCCGCCTGGTTGCGGCCAAACTGAACCTGCCACGGATCTCGGTCGCCCTTTCGCCGATGTCGGACTGGCGGCCGGGTCCCCCCTTGCTGACCCGTCTGGCCGAGGCGGCGCTGGCCGGGCATGACCTGACGGCGGCTTCGGCCGCCCGGCGACTGGTCGATGAGCTTGGCGTCGATGCGTTCGAATCCGCTGAACATCTGGCCGAAAGCCTGAGCCGCTTCGACCGGTTGATCCGGGACGAAATGATGACCCTGCCGGTCTTCAAGAGCTTCGCGGAGTGGGCGGCAGGCGAAGGTCTGCACGATGTCGTCTCGCGTCCGGGTTTCCGTCTGATCGGCAATGACAAGGCCATTTACGCGGCACCCGCGGAGTTCTGCCGGCCCGATGCGGAATATTCGACCAAGACGATCACCAGCGGTTTCTGGTTCTACGACGATCCGGGAAAGGGCCGGAACGCCGGGGCGCTCCCGGATGGGGACGATGCCGCGCTTTCGGCCTTTCTGGCCCGGCGGCCGGCGGTGCTGACCATGGGAAGCATGATCGTCTCCAATCCCGCACGCTTCCTGCGCCGCCATGTGGAAGCAGCCCGGAGCTTGGGCTGGCCGCTGCTGGTCCAGCGCGGCTGGGCCGGGTTCGGCCCGGACATGCTTCCTCCGGAACTGGCGGATTCCGACGATCTGCATTTCGTCGATTTCATTTCCCACGACCGGCTGTTCGAATCCTGCCGGATGGTGATCCATCACGGCGGCATCGGCACGATCGGACGCTGCCTCAGGCATGGGCGGGCGATGCTGGTGGAGCCTGTCTGCTGCGATCAGGCCTTTACCAATTGGCAGGTGGTTCGGAACGGCGTCGGCGCATCGGTGCATCCCTACGACACGCCGGCATCCGCGCTGGCGGAGGTGATGGCCGCCGTGGCCTCCGATCCCGCCATTGAGGCGCGCTGTACCGCCTGGAAGCATAAGATCGCCACCACCGATGCCCTCGGGCCCATCCTGACCTTGGCCCGTGCCGTTCTGGAATCCGGAACCGCTCCGGAGATGGGGGCGACGCCGGAGGAAGGCCGGTGCGGGGCCGAGTTGCCAATGCCGGCCCCGATCCCCAAGGCTTTCTCGGCCAAGGATCTGGAAATCCTGTCGCTGGCCCGTGCCATGGTCCGCTTCAAGCCCCTCGGCCTCATCGCCGCCCGCTTCCTCGAACCTGAGGTGGCCCCCGTTTCCCTGACAGTCGGATAAGCTTGGTTCAGGTTCGTGTCATGACGCCAATCCGACCCGGTCCGGTGTGCCCTGGTAGGCCTCTATCGGGGTTCTGCCGCCGAGCACCGAGTGCGGGCGGTCGGCGTTGTAGTAATCGATCCAGCGGCCGATCCCGGTCCTGGCCTGGCTGCCGGTTTTGAAGGCGTGGAGGTAGACGCATTCGTACTTCATCGATCGCCACAGGCGTTCGATGAAGACGTTGTCCATCCACCGCCCGCGCCCAACCGTCGACACCTGAATGCCGGCCTTGGTCAAGACCGTTGTGCCGGCGGAATCAAGCTGAAGTGCGACAACACGTTTTTATTGATCGGGCGGCCCGCATTTTTATCGATCACGTCAGGAGAGGAGAGCTCGTACCGGTAGTCCATAGGCTTGATCCGCACGCTTCCATCGCGATGGAACTTTGTTGCGGCGAGGCAAATCCGGTGGCAAGAAGCCCTTCCCCGGCGTCCTGGTTACGCGACGCGGACGCAGTCCGGGCGTTCGAGATCGAACATGCGGTTCAGGATCCGAACCGCGATGGCGATCTCGGTGGTCCGCCGATCATCGGTGCGGAAGCGCAAGCCGTCGCCGATGACTCGTTTCCAGCGGCTGAAGGACGTCTCGACCAGCGCGCGAACGTTGTACCGGGAGGCTTTCCGCCACGCCATGCGTCCGTGCTCGGCGATGGCCTGCAGGTGCTGATCGCGCTGTGTTGGATTGGTTTCAGCGGTTGCGCTCGGCACCGCCGTGGACCGGGGCGGCACGATCACCACGGCGTCTGGTGTGTGCTCCGCTACGGCTGCGGTCACGCCAGTCTGGTGGTAAGCACCATCGGCCACGAACGCGGCAAGGGGCTCCTCGATCTGATCCAGCAAAGGGGCGACTTGCGAACCGTCATCGATATTGTGGTCGGTCAGAGTCGCCGCCACGATTCGCCCGCTGACGGCCTCAAGCCCGACGTGCAGCTTCCTCCATGCGCGTCGGCGCTGGGTTCCATGCTTTTCGACCAGCCACTCGCCCGGCCCGCACAGCTTGACGCCCGTGCTGTCGACCAGCAGTTCGATGGCTCCGGTCGAGGAGCGTGGCACGACCGGCAACCGCACGACCTTGGCGCGCCGGCTGAGGGTCGAATGATCGGGAACGGCCAGGTCCACACCGAGCAGGTGAAGGATGGAGCCGACCAGACCTTTGGTCTGGCGCAACGGCAGCCGGAACAGGGCGCGCACGGTCAGGGCGGTCGTGATCGCCAGATCCGAGTAGGTGCGCCGCCCACCCGGCGTGGCCCGCGTTTCCGCCCGCCAGCGCGCGACGGCCTCGGGCGTGAACCAGACCGTCAGGCTGCCACGCGCCCGAAGCCCCGCGTCATACTCCGCCCAATTGCGAATCCGATGCCGCTGCTTCGGGATGTGATGACGACGCGACGCGTTGGCTTTGAACGGCATGGGGCGGAACAGAGCGCGGAATGAGGGGGAATATTTCTTTCTACGCCCTCATCCCCAGTTCGGCAACGGGCAGCCTCGATGCAACAAGGTCCCCTCAAGGCGCCTTACGTCTGCGCCTGAGTTCGGACGCCGCCGACATACGTGTTCGGCGGCGACATCAGCATTCCGCCTGTTAAGCCGTGTAGGCGAAGGCGACATTTCAGCCCTCGGATGCGGTTTAACCGGTTCGTGTTCCTCAACCTTCCAGCACTTCAGCCTCGGGGACTATCTTGGCGTAACGGCTTCGCCTCAACCCCCTTTTCCGGCGGGCTACGTCACCCTGCCAGTTGACGGCAGGTCACCGCCGCTTGGGCTCATGCCCCCTCACAGCAGAGGGCAAGGCGTTCGTTCAGTTCCTCCTTTCTCTTCAGCATTCCAGACACACGCACCCCGGACCATCCGGGTCGAGGCGCACCGTACGTGAAATCGGCCAACCACAAGGCGTTCGGACGCGGCGCCTGGAACTGACGGTTCACCCGGTCAGCAGGGCACGCCGCCGCCCGGTCGCTGATCGTGGTGCGCACCGCCTTGCCACGCGTCGCCCCCCCTCAGGCCCATCTGCTTCATCAGCCGGGCCACCGTGCAGCGCGCCACGTCGACGCTCTCCCGCCGCAACTGCCGCCAGACTTTCCTCACCCCGTAGACCTGGAAGTTCTCATTCCAGACCGGCCGGATAGCCAAACTCAGCTCCGCGTCGCTTCGCGAGCGGGCCGGCGCCTTGGCCGGATCGGCCGTCCGGGCGGCATGGACGTAGTAGGTGGACGGGGCGATCGGCAGCGCCTCGGTAAGATCGGCTCGACCCCGTGGACGGCGCGGTGTGCGTCGATGAAGGCGATCATTTCCGAAACGGGCCGTCGAGCTCCGCCTGGGCGAAATACGCCGATGCCTTACGCAAGGATCTCGTTCGCCTGACGCAGTTCCCGGACCTCGCGCTCCAGCGCCTTGATCCGCTCCAACTCGTCCGTTGTCGGGCCGGGCCGCTTGCCCTGGTCGCGCTCGGCCTGCCGGACCCAGCCCCGCAGCGTCTCCGCCGTGCAGCCGATCTTGGACGCGTTCGAGCCGATCGCCGCCCACTGCGAGGCGTGATCCCCCTCATGCTCGAACACCATCCGAACCGCGCGCTCGCCGACTTCAGGGGCGTATTTCGCTGATCTCTGCTTCGTCATGATGACTCCATCTTCTCAAGAAATGGAGCCTCCGACAAACCCGGCGCGGTTCAAGCAGCCTCTCGCCGACGGTATTGCGACGCCCGCGCATGACAGGACAAGCGTCCCAAAATGCGCAAAGTTGAAGCGAAATACAAACGCAAATTTGTTGATTCTTGGGAGCCTCCTCGGTTACTAAGGTAGTGGAAAATATCTATAACTCGCGTAATATGGCTACCTATTGGCATCATGCACGCTACGGTTCGCCGCGTGGCGGGGCGGCAGCCTAATCGGCTGTCTTCCGTGAGCAGCACGTTCGCTGACGCAAGCATGGTCTCGAGATGAGAACCAGGAAACGAGGCATGCCACGTCTGGTGGAAGATAGTGCGATTGTGGATACCGGATTGTCATGCCTGACCTTCATGCTGCGCCTCATGGGCCATCCCGCCGATCCGGAGCAGCTCCGTCATGACCAAGCTGCCCGCGGTCGGGCGATGGAGACGCTTGACATCCTGCGCGCGGCGAAGAGATTCGGCCTGAAGGCGCGATCCGTCGCCACCCGCTGGGAACGGTTGGCCTCTACCCCGCTGCCGGCGATCGCCAGGCGGCGCGACGGCCGTTACTTCATCATCGCCAAGATCGACGGTGACCGCGCGCTGATCCAGGACCCCCTGGAATCGAAGCCGCTAGCGCTCCCACGCGCAATGGTCGAACCGGCATGGTCGGGCGAATTGGTGCTGATGGCGCGCCGCGCCAGCCTGGATCTGGCTCAGGTGCGCTTCGGCATCGGCTGGTTCGTGCCGGCCCTGCTGAAATACCGGCACCTGTTCTCGGAGATCCTGCTCGCCTCCTTCATGTTGCAGGTGTTCGGGCTGATCAGTCCGCTGTTCTTCCAGGTCGTCGTCGACAAGGTACTGGCCCACCGTAGCCTGACCACGCTGGACATCCTGACCATCGGGCTGGTGGTGGTGTCGCTGTTCGAGACGGTGCTGGGCGGGTTGCGCAGCTATCTGTTCTCGCACACCACCAGCCGGGTCGACGTGACGCTGGGCGCGCGGCTGTTCGACCATCTGCTGGCGCTGCCGCTGCCCTATTTCCAGGCGCGCCGGGTCGGCGACAACGTGGCGCGGGTGCGCGAACTGGACCGCATCCGCGATTTCCTGACCGGATCGGCGCTGACGCTGGTCATCGATCTGGTCTTCACCATCGTCTTCCTGGCGGTGATGTGGTGGTACAGCCCGGCGCTGACCGGCATCGTCCTGGCCTCGCTGCCGGTCTATGCCGCGATCAGCCTGGCCGTGACCCCGGTCCTGCGCCGGCGGCTGGAGGCGAAATTCGCCCTGGGCGCGGAGAACCAGTCCTTCCTGGTCGAAAGCATCTCCGGCATCGAGACGCTGAAGGCGATGGCGGTGGAACCGGAGATGCGCCGCCATTGGGAGGAGAAGCTGGCCGCCTATGTCGGCGCCGCCTTCCGCGCGTCCAGCCTGGGGGTGGTTGCCGGCCAGGGCGTCCAGCTGGTGGCCAAGCTGACCATGGCGGCCCTGCTCTATGTCGGCGCGCAGGAGGTGATCGACGGCGCGCTGACCGTCGGGGCGCTGGTGGCGGTGAACATGCTGGCGGGCCGGGTGTCGTCGCCGGTGCTGCGGCTGGCCCAGCTGTGGAACGACTTCCAGCAGGCGCGCGTCTCCGTCGAACGGCTGGCCGACATCCTCAACACCATTCCCGAACCGGCGGCGAAGCCCGGCCGGCTGCCGCTGCCGGCCATCCGCGGCCGCATCCGCCTGGACCGGGTCGGCTTCCGCTACCGTCCCGATGCCTCCCCCACGCTCCAGGGCATCGACCTGACGGTGGAGGCGGGCGAGACCGTCGGCATCGTCGGCTCGTCGGGATCGGGGAAGAGCACGCTGACCAAGCTCGTGCAGCGGCTCTATGTCCCGGAATCGGGCCGGGTGCTGATCGACGATGTGGATCTGTCGCTGGTGGATGTCGCCTGGCTGCGGCGGCAGATCGGGGTGGTCCTGCAGGAGAATGTGCTGTTCAACCGCTCGATCCGCGACAACATCGCGCTGGCCGATCCCGGCATGCCGATGGAGCGGATCGTCGAGGCGGCGCGGCTGGCCGGGGCGGACCGCTTCATCCTGGGCCTGCCGGAAGGCTACGACACGGTGATCGGCGAGCGCGGCGCCAGCCTGTCGGGCGGACAGCGACAGCGCATCGCCATCGCCCGCGCGCTCGCCACCGATCCCCGCATCCTGATCTTCGACGAGGCGACCAGCGCACTCGACGTCGAGAGCGAGGCGGCGATCCAGGCCAACATGCGCCGCATCTGCGCCAACCGCACCGTGCTGATCGTCGCCCACCGCCTGTCCACCGTGCGCGGCTGCGACCGCATCGTCGCGGTGGAGGAGGGGCGGATCGCCGAGGAGGGCACCCATGACGAGCTGATCCGGCTCGGCGGGCGCTATGCGGCGCTGTGGCGGATGCAGGCGGGCGGACAGGCGGAGGTCGGCCATGGCATCGCTTGAAACCGCAACCGAGCCGGCGCCGGCTCCCGCTCCCGCAGCGCCTCCGCCGCCATCCGCACCGCCTTCCACACTGGCGCGGCCCCGACCGCGCCGCGGGCATGAGCTGGAATTCCTGCCGGCGGCGCTGGAGGCGATGGACACGCCGCCTTCGCCGTTCGCCAGGGCGGTGTCGCTGCTGATCGTCGCCTTTGCTCTCATCGCCATCGCCTGGGCCTGGATCGGCCACATCGACATCACCGCGGTCACCCGCGGGCGCATCATCCCCAGCGACCGCAACAAGCTGGTGCAGACGCTGGAGCCGGGCATCGTCCGCGCCATCCGCGTCACCGAAGGGCAGCAGGTGGAGCAGGGGGCGGTCCTGCTGGAACTCGACCCTACGGACAGTGCCGCCGACGCCGGCCGTGCCGAATGGGAACTGGCGGTAGCGGAGACCGAGGCCACCCGCCTGCGCGCGGCGCTGGCCGGCCGGCGCGGCTTCGACCCGCCGTCGGGTGCCGACGCCGCCCTGGTGACGCTCCAGCGATCGATCCTCGCCAACCAGCTGACGGCCCGCGATGCCGCGCTCGACGCCATCGGCAGCCAGGAGCGCCAGCGCCGGGCGGAGATCGCCGCGCTGGCCGCGGAGAAGGCGCGGCTGGGCGCCACCCTGCCGCTGATCCGTGAGCAGGTGCAGGCCAAGCGGAACCTGTCCCAGCGCGGCTACAGCCCGCGCTTCGACCTGCTGGAGCTGGAGAAGGAGCTTGCCGAGGTCGAATATGGCGCGGTCGCCGCGAAGAACCGCGAGGCCGAGGCCGAGGCGGCCCTGAAGGGTCTGGCGGACGAACGGCGGCGGGTGACGGCGGAGTTCGACGGCAAGGCGATGGCCGACCTCGCCGATGCCGAAAAGCGCGCCGCCGCCTTGCGCCAGGAACTGACCAAGGCGGCGCGGCGGCGGGAGCGCCAGCTTCTGACCGCGCCGGTCGGCGGCGTGGTCCAGCAGCTCGCCGTCCACACGGTCGGTGGGGTGGTCACGGCGGCGGAGCCGCTGATGGTGATCGTGCCCGCCAGCCGCACCCTGATCGTCGAGGTGCAGGTGGAAAACAAGGACATCGGCTTTCTCCATCCCGGCATGCCGGCGGAGATCAAGGTCGATGCCTTTCCCTTCACCCGCTACGGGCTGCTGCCGGGCACGGTCCTGTCGGTTTCGCACGACGTGATCCTGCCGCCGGACGGAGCGGCGGCGCGCACCGGGGCGGCCGAACCTGTCGCGGCAGCCGACCGCGACGGCCCGAAATTCTCGGCGCGCATCGCGCTGGAGCGCACCGCCATCCGTGGCGAGACCGGCGAGGTCATCGCGCTCGCCGCCGGCATGGCGGTGACGGCGGAGGTGAAGACCGGCCGCCGCCGCATCCTCGATTACCTCCTCTCCCCGGTGCTCGCCCACGTCCACGAGGCGATGCGCGAGCGCTGAATCCCGAACCTTTCCTGTCCCGCCCCCACAGCCGCAAGGCCCGGAACAACCGGGCCGACTGATCTGGAGAACAAGCCGATGACCAGCACAGTGACCACCGACGGCGACGATCTGCTGAACGGCGACTGGCGCGCCGACACGCTGAGCGGCGGGGCCGGCAACGACACGCTGTTCGGCAGCGACGGCAATGATTGGCTGGACGGTGGTGACGGCGACGACCGGCTGGATGGCGGGACGGGCAACAACAGCCTGTTCGGTGGCGCCGGGAACGACACGCTGCTGGGCGGCAGCAACAACGACACGCTGGACGGCGGTGCCGGCAACGACGTGATCTCCGCCGGGACGGGCAACGACCTGATCGCGGGCGGCGACGGAGCCGACAGCATCGACGGCGGGGAGAACGACGACACCATCGACGGCGGCAGCGGCAACGACACCGTCCTCGGCGGCGGCGGCCGGGACGTGGTGAAGGCCGGTGACGGCGACGATCTGGTGACTGACGGCAACAATGTTTGGAGCGACGACCGCTTCGATGGCGGGGCCGGCAACGACACGCTGGATGGCGGCTTCGGCAGCGACACGCTGATCGGCGGGACCGGCAACGACCGGCTGACGGTGGGCAACGACTACAGCGGCGACATTCTGGACGGTGGCGAGGGCGACGACACGCTGATCGGCGGCATGGGGGCGGACCGTCTGGCCGACGGCACCGGGGCCGATCTGGTCCAGGCCGGCGGCGGCGACGACCTGCTGGAACATGTGCTGCCGGGTCAGGCCGGGGCCGATCAAACGGGAGTCGACACGCTCGACGGCGGGGCGGGCTATGACCGGCTGCGGGTGGCGCTGACCGCCGGGCAGGTGACGGCCGCCGTCGCCGCCGATCTCGTCGCGCTGGCCGATTTCATCCGCAGCCATGGCGACGACGGGCTGATCTTCAGCGGTCAGGCGATCCGCGTGGCCGCCAGCAACTGGAATGCGCTGGAGGTGACGGTGGATGGCCGGGCGGTGGCGGTCGGCGATCTGGCCGGCATGGCCGTCGCGCTACCCAACCGGGCGCCGGTGGTGGGCGACCAGTCCCTGACCGGAACCGAGGACACGCCGCTCGCCGGGTCGGTGGGGGCGACCGATCCCGATGGCGATCCGCTGTCCTACGGCGTCGGCGCGGGGCCGGCCCATGGCCGCCTCGTCCTGGGGGACGATGGCCACTTCCTCTACACGCCCGATGCCGATTATGCCGGTGGCGACAGCTTCCGCATCGACGTGTCGGACGGGCGCGGCGGGGTCTCGTCCCAGACCGTCACGCTGGCGCTGGCCGCCGTCAACGATGCGCCCGGTGCGGCGGCGCTCGACGGCGTTTCGGTCGCCGACCATGCGGCGGCGGGCACCGTCGTCGGCACCGCCCATGCCCAGGATCCCGATGGCGATGCACTGGCCTACAGCCTGACCGACGATGCTGGCGGGCGTTTCGTCATCGATGCGGCGACCGGTGTCCTGTCGGTGGCTGCCGGTGCCGATCTCGATTACCTGCGCGCGCCGGCCCATGCCGTGACCGTCCGTGTCACCGATGCCGCCGGGCTGAGCACCGACAGGGTCTTCCACATCGGCATCACCGCCGCCCGGAACGATGGCGCCGCCGATGTCGAGGGGAGGTCGCCGGCCGACGAGCAGGCGCAGGAGGCCGGCGAGGCGCAGAGCGGCGGCAGCGATAGCGGCGCCAACGACGCGGTGACCGGCGACTGGCAGGCGGAGACGCTGGACGGCGGGGCCGGCAACGACACGCTTGGCAGTGGCGGTGGCGGCGGCACGCTGCTGGGCGGTGCCGGCGACGATGTGCTGACCGGCGACTGGGGCGAGGACAGCCTGCTTGGCGGGTCCGGTGCCGACACGCTCCGCGGCGGATCGCAGGGCGACCGGCTGTTCGGCGGCTCCGGCAACGACCTGCTGGAAGGCGGCAGCGAGGACGACACGCTGGATGGCGGGACCGGCAACGACAGCCTGTTCGGCGGCAGCGGCGCCGACCTGCTCCAGGGCGGCATGGGCGACGATCTGCTGGATGGCGGCACCGACGCCAACACGCTCTATGGCGGCAGCGGCAACGACACCCTGCTGGGCGGCGACGTCGGCGACCTGCTGGACGGCGGCAGCGGCAACGATGTCATCAACGGCGGCACCGGGGCTGATAGCATCCGCGGCGGGGCCGGCGACGACCGGATCGACGGCGGCGAGAATGACGACACCATCGACGGTGGCAGCGGCAATGACACCATCCTCGGCGGCGGCGGCCGCGATGTGGTGACTGCCAGCGACGGCGACGATCTGGTGACGGACGGCGAGGGGGTGTGGAGCGACGACCGCTTCGACGGCGGCGCCGGCAACGACACGCTCGACGGCGGTCTGGGCAGCGACACGCTGTTCGGCGGCACCGGCAATGACCGGCTGACGGTGGGCGGCGACTATAACGGCGACTATCTGGACGGCGGCGACGGCGACGACATGCTGGTCGGCGGGCTGGGCGCTGACACCCTGCTGGGTGGTGCCGGCAACGACGTGCTGAAGGGGGGCGGTGGGAACAACGTCCTGATCGGCGGCGACGGCACCGACATCGCCGACTATTCGGCGGAGAGCGACGCGATCTCCATCGACCTGCAGACCGGCGAGGTACGCCACGGCGGCTGGATGGCCGACCATGTCTCCGGCATCGAGACTATCCGGGCCGGTGGCGGCGCCGACACGCTGGCTGGCGACGGCAACAACAACAGCCTGGCCGGCGGGGCCGGGGATGACAGCCTGTCGGGCGGCGCGGGCGACGACCTGCTGGACGGCGGCAGCGGCGCAGACCGGCTCGACGGCGGCGAGGGCATCGACACCGCGACCTATGCGGCGTCCGGCGCGGGGGTGACGGTCGATCTGGCGGCCGGCACCGGATCCGGCGGCGATGCCGAGAGCGATGTGCTGTCCGGGATCGAGAACCTGACCGGCTCCGCCCATGACGACCGGCTGGGCGGCGATGCCGGCGCGAACCTCCTCGACGGCGGTGCGGGCGATGATTTGCTGGTTGGGGCCGGTGGCGCGGATACGCTCGTCGGCGGCGACGGAACCGATACCGCTGACTATTCGGCGTCGGGTGCCGGCGTCGCGGTCGATCTGGCGGCTGGGGCCGGCCTCGGCGGCGATGCCGAGGGCGACGGGCTGTCCGGGGTCGAGAACCTCACCGGTTCGGTCCATGACGACCGCCTCACCGGAGACGGCGGCGCGAACGTCCTGGATGGCGGTGCTGGGGACGACACGCTGGCGGGTGGCGGCGGTGCGGATACGCTGACCGGCGGTGCCGGCAGCGACACCGCCGACTATTCGGCGTCTGCCGGCGGCGTGTCCATCGCTCTGGCAGCAGGAACGGCGGCCGGCGGCGATGCCGAAGGGGACCTGCTCACGAATATCGAGAACCTGACCGGCTCGGCTCACGACGACCTGCTGGTGGGGGATGCGAACGCCAACCTGCTGGACGGCCGCGGCGGCAACGACACGCTGATCGGGCTCGGTGGGGCCGACACTTTGATCGGTGGCGACGGCATCGACCTCGCCGACTATTCAGTGTCGGCCGATGGGGTGTCCGTCGATCTGTCCAGTGGTGTCGGGACCGGTGGCGACGCCGAAGGCGACCGGCTGAGCGGTGTCGAGAACCTGACCGGAAGCGCCTTCGGCGACCGACTGACCGGCGATGCCGGCGCCAATGTCCTGGACGGCTCGGGCGGTGACGACATTCTGGCGGGACTGGACGGGGCCGACACGCTGGTTGGTGGCAACGGGATCGACCTTGCCGATTATTCCGCTTCAGCCGCAGGCGTGGCGGTGGACCTGTCGAGCGGTGCCGGGCTGGGCGGCGATGCCGAGGGCGACGTGCTGTCCGGGATCGAGAACCTCACCGGTTCGGCCCATGACGACACGCTGACTGGCGACGGCGGGGCGAACCTGCTCAACGGTGGGGCGGGCGACGATCTGCTGGCCGGCGGGGCCGGTGCCGATACCCTGATCGGCGGCGATGGAACGGACACCGCCGACTACGCCGCGTCGGCCGGTGGTGTCACCGTCGATCTGGCAAAGGGGACCGGGCTGGGCGGCGACGCCGAAGGCGACCTGCTGTCCGGGATCGAGAACGTCAGCGGCTCTGCCCACGACGATCGCCTGTCGGGCGACAGTGGGGCGAACCGGCTGGATGGCGGTGCCGGGGACGACTGGTTGTCCGGCGGGATCGGCGCCGACACTCTCATCGGCGGCGATGGCACCGACAGCGCCGATTATGCGGCCTCGGCCGGCGGCGTCGACGTGAATCTGAGCAGTGGCACCGGTGCTGGCGGCGATGCTGAGGGCGATGTGTTGTCCAGCATCGAGAATTTGTCCGGCTCTGACCATGACGACCGGTTGACCGGCGATGCGAACGCCAACCGGCTCGACGGGCGCGGCGGCAACGACACGCTGGCCGGGCTGGGCGGGGCGGATACGCTGATCGGCGGCGATAGCATCGACACCGCGGAGTATCTGGCATCATCCGCCGCGGTGACCGTCAACCTGGCGAGCGGCACCGGTTCGGGCGGCGATGCCCAGGGCGACCGGCTGAGCGGCATCGAGAACCTGACCGGTTCCGCTTTCGGCGACCGGCTGACCGGCGACGGCGGCGCCAATGTCCTGGACGGGGCGGGTGGCAACGACACGCTGGTGGGCGGCGCGGGTGCCGACACCTTGATCGGCGGGGCCGGCAGCGACACCGCCGACTATTCGGCGTCCGGTGCGGCGGTGACCGTCGATCTGGCGGTCGGCACCGGGCTCGGCGGCACGGCGGAGGGGGATGTGCTGATCGGGGTCGAGAACCTGATCGGCTCCTCCCGCGCCGACCTGCTGACCGGCGATGCGCAGGACAACACCCTGCGTGGCGGCGCCGGAGCCGATACGCTGATCGGTGGCGACGGATCGGACACCGCCGACTATACCGGCTCCACCGCCGGGGTGACGGTCAGCCTTGCCGATGGGACGGTGGCCGGCGGCGATGCCGCGGGCGATGTGCTGTCGGGGATCGAGAACCTGACCGGTTCCGCCTCCGATGATCGTCTGACCGGCGATGAGGGGGCCAACCGACTGCGCGGCGGCGGCGGCAACGACACGCTGATCGGCGGGACCGGGGCCGACAGCCTGAGCGGCGGGGCAGGGATCGACACCGCCGATTACTCGGCGTCCGACGCGGCGGTGTCGGTCGACCTCGCCACCGGCATCGGCCGCGGCGGCCATGCGGAGGGCGACCGGCTCGACGGGGTGGAGAACCTGATCGGCACCGGGTTTGCCGACAGCCTGATCGGCGACGGCGCCGCCAACTATCTGGACGGCCGTGGCGGGGCCGACAGCCTGTCCGGCGGGGCAGGCGACGACACACTGCGGGTGCTGGACGATGGTTTCGCCGGCCTGGACGGCGGTAGCGGCTTCGACGCCCTGCGCTTTGAGGGCGAGCGGCTGGTCGTGACCGGTGCCGATGCTGGCGGGGTGCACGGTATCGAGACGATCGACCTGACCCATCCGGGCCGCCAGACCCTTATCCTGAACGAACAGGGCATCCTCGCCGACACAGGCGGTTCGCCGCTCTACGTCACCGGCGACCGCAACGATCTGGTGACCTTCAAGGAATCCGGCTGGCGTCGCGGCGGCAGTGAGACCGTCGGCTCGGTGCTGTACAACCTGTACAGCCGCGGGACGACCACGGTCTACGTCCAGGACGGCGTGCGGATGTTCGGCGACCTCGTGGTCACCGGCACCAGCGGGGACGATGTCCTCACCGCGCCGTCGGGTGCCGGCCATGTGGTGGTGTTCGGCGAGGGCGGCAACGACACGGTGCGGTTCGGCTCCGGCTTCCGGCACGAGATCGCGCATCTGGTGCGGATCGACGACGACCTGCACATCCTGTTCGACGCCCAGGGCGGCCCGGCCGGGGAGGACGGCTATGCCCGCGACCGCATCACCATCATGGGCCATTTCGCCGCCAATGGTGGTGCCGGGGCGGGGGATGGCAGCGTCCGCCAGATCCAGTTCGCCGACGGCGTGGTCTGGCCGGTGTGGGGCGGCGACCTGCTGCTGGGCAGCACCGGCGACGACACCGTCGCCATCGAACCCGGCTTCGCCAGCCACAGCCTGCATGCCGATGCCGGGGTGAACGTCATCCGGTTCGGCGCCGACGTGACCGCCGACGATCTCCGCCTGTCACGCAAGGGCGACGATCTGGAGATCCGCATCGCCGGCACCGACCGTTCGTTGCTGCTCTTCAACCATTTCTCGGCCGAGGCGCTGGCCGGCGCCGGCAATGGCGGGGTCGAGGCGATCGAACTGGCCGACGGCACCCGCTGGCGCGTGCGCGGCAACGACATCCGCATCGGCAGCAGCGGCGACGACCGCATGGTGTTCGGGCTGGACGGCGGGCAGACGATCCTCTACGGCAGCGCCGGTGCCGACAGTATCACCTTCGCGCTGAACGTCGATCCCGACCGCACGCGGCTGACCCGCGAGGGCGACGACCTGCGCCTCTCCTATGAGGGCACCGGCGCCTCCTGGCTGATCAGGCGGCATTTCGACGGCAATCCGGACGGTTACCGGACCATCCGTTTCGGCGACGGCACCGAATGGGCCATCGACAACACTCGCCTGATCGCCGGCACCGCCGCCGATGAGCGCGTGGAGGTGGGCGCCGGCCTGGGCGAGCGTGTGCTGGCGACCGGTGGCGGCCGCGACGGGCTGGTCCTGGCGGCCGGCATCGTCCCGTCGCAGGTGGCGCTGCGCCGGGAAGGCGACAATCTGGTCATCCAGATCGGCAACGCCGACGACCGGGTGGTGGTGCTCAATCATTTCAACGACACCGGCGCCGGCAACGGCGTGCTGCGCAGCCTGACCTTCGCCGACGGGATGGTGTGGCCGCTGGATGCCGGGGCCGGATTCCGTATCGGCGGCGACACCGGCGACGTGTTCGCCTTCAAGCCGGGCGATGGCGCCGTCACCCTGTTCGCCGGCAAGGGCGTCGACACGCTGAATCTCGGCTCGGCCATCGGCGCCGACAAGCTGGAGTTCGCCCGCGTTGGCGACGACCTGATCATTTCGGTGAAGGGGTCCGCCGACAAGGTGACGGCGCTGAACCATTTCGCCACCGGCTGGGGCGCGTCGCTGCTGGAGAATGTTTATGCCGGTGGACGCTTCTGGAACCTGTCCGATCCGGCACTGCTGATCGGCGGGGCCGGCGACGACAGCTACACCCTGACGGTCGGCGGCGGCGCCAAGTCGATCCTGCCCAGCAGCGGCAACGACCAGATCGTCATCGGTCCCGGCATCGACAAGGCGAGCGTCACCCTGCAGCGGGTGGGCGACGATCTGGTGATCGGCCTGCGCACGCTGCCCGACAAGCTGACTGTGCTGAACCACTTCTCCGGCGGGGCGAGCGGCGGCGTGCACACGCTGCGCTTCATCGACGGCGATACGTGGAACATCTGGGGCGCCAGCATCCTGGTTGGCACCAGCGCCACCGACACTTTCACCGCCGAACCGGGCATCGGCCATGTCTCGCTGTTTCCCGGCGGCGGCAGCGACCGGCTGCGGCTGGGCACCGGCTTCGACACCCTGGACACGCTGGTGCGTCGGGTCGGCGACGACCTTGAGATCGTCCTGCGCGACGGCAGCGATTCGGTCAAGGTGCTGAACCATTTCCTCGGCAACGAGGCGCGCGACATCGCCTTCGCCGACGGCAAGATCTGGACGGTCGGCGGTCCCAATGCCCGGATCGGCACCGACGGCGCCGACCGCTTCGTCCTGTCGCCCGGCATGGGCACCGTCGTGGTCTATGGCGGCGGCGGCCAGGGCGGCGACCGCATCGAGGTCGCCGCCGGCATCGATCCCTCGACGGTGCGGCTGACCCGGATCGGCAATGATCTGCGCGTCACCGCCGGCACCGACAGCATGACCATCGTCAACCAGTTCGCCACCGGCGGGGTGGTGACGATCCCGCAGATCGTCTTCCCCAACGGCGTCATCTGGCCGATCGCCGGCACCAACGTCTTCATCAGCGGCGCCGGGGCGGAGACGATTCCGGCCGGTGCGGCGTACATCTATCCGGGCGCGTCCGGCCAGCATCTGTCCATCGACGCCGACCCGGGCAAGACCCGCATCGTGCGCGTCGGCAACGACCTGCACCTGACCATCGTCGGCCAACCGAACGAGATGATCGTCGTCAACCATTTCGCCATGAACGGCATCGACGATCTGGTCTTCAACAACGGCACCACCTGGAACATCCAGGGCGGCAAGGTGCTGATCGGCGGCACCGGCCATGACGAGTTCGTGATCCAGCGCGGCATGGGCGACGTGATCGTCTATCCCGACAGCATCGGCGACGACACCCTGCGCTTCGTCGACACGGTGGACGGGTCCAAGATCCGCGTGGCGCGCGTCGGCGACAATCTGCGCATCACCATCGACGGCACCACGGATGCGCTGACCATCGTCAACCATTTCGCCGGCACGCCGATGGAGTCGCTGAAGCGTCCCGACGGCTCGGTCCTGCCGCTGACCGGCGACGGCCTGCTGATCGGCGGCCAGGGCGGAACCACCTTCCTGATCGGCGAAACCAGCGGGTCGAAGACCATCTATGCCGAGGGCGGCGACCGCGTGGTCTTCGGTGACATCGACAGCACGGAGGTGCGGATGATCCGCACCGGCTCCGACCTGCAGGTCTTCATCGACCGCACGCAGCAGGTGGTGACCGTTCTCAACTATTTCGGCGGTGTCGGCCAGTTGGAGTTCGCCGACGGGCGGACCTTCGACCTGTCGTCCCCCTACACCCTGATCGGCGGCGGGGGCGGCGACCGCTTCACCATCGGCAAGACCGGCCCGGCCAGTCAGATCATCCATGCCGGCGGCGGCGGCAGCCAGATCGTCTTCGGGCCGGACGTCTCGCCCGGCGACGTCACCCTGCGGCAGGACGGCACCGATCTGGTCGTCGCCTTCATCGGCAGCGGGCGTGTCGTGCGGGTGGTCAACCATTTCACCGCACCCACCGACGGCCTGTCGCGCGGGCTGGACGTCATCATCTTCAGCGGCGGCCTCACGCTGGATGTCTTCGGCGACAACGTGATGTTCGGCCAACAGGGGACGGACGACTTCACCGTGCTGCCCGGCCAGGGCCGGCAATACATCTTCGCCGGCGGCGGCGCCGACCGGCTGAGCTTCGGCCCCGGCATCGACCCGGCGCTGGTGCGGATGGAGCGGGATGGCGTCAACCTGCATATCTTCACCGACGACGGCAGCGTCGATCTGGTGGCGGTCAACCATTTCGGCCCCACGGGGCTAGCGGGCAGCGGCTCCGGCCTCGCCACCATCTCCTATGCCGACGGGCAGAGCTGGTCGGTCGCCGGAAATGGTATCCTGATCGGCAGCCGCGGCAACAACAGCTACAGCGTGGCGACCAACAGCGGCCCGGTGACGATCCACCCGGCCGGCGACGACAACCGGCTGGCCTTCACCGCCGGCATTCCACCGGCCAACCTGCGGCTGGTGCGCGAACATGACGACCTGCGCATCCTGTCGGCCGACGGCACGGTCAACGTGCTGGTGGTCAATCATTTCCAGAATCAGCTCGATCAGGTCACCTTCTCGTCCGGGGCGCCGTGGAACCTGGGGGCGGGCAACGTCTTCATCGGCGGCGACGGGCCGTCGGTCTTCCGCTTCGACAGCATCGCCACCGACCTGATGGTGTTCCCCGGCAGCGGCGACATCGTGGGGATGCCCAGCGGCCTCGACTGGAAGGACGTGGTGCTGTCGCGCTCCGGCGGCGATCTGATCGTGCAGGTCCGTGCCACCGGGCGGCAGATCCGCATCGTCAACCACTTCTCCGCCAGCGACGGCACCAGCGGTCTGGCCGGGCTGACTTTCGCCGACGGCACGACGATGCCGCTGGGCGAGCTGGCGGTGCTGGGCGGCGGCAGCGGCGATCTGCTGACCGGAACGGCGACCGACGACGTGATGCTGGGCCAGGACGGCGACGACCGGCTGAGCGGCGGGGCCGGCAACGACACGCTGATCGGCGGGACCGGCAACGACACGCTGGACGGCGGCACCGGCAACGACGTCTACGTCTATCGGATCGGCGATGGGCGCGATTATATCATCGACAGCGCCGGCTTCGACCGGATCGAGTTCGGTCCCGGCATCGGCCGCGGCGACCTCTATTTCGCGCGCTTCGGCAACGACCTCTACATCCGCTTCCGCGGACGGCCGACCGATGAGATCGTGGTGACCGGCCGCTTCAACATGGCGGGCGACGGGACCAGCTTCGTGGAGCGGCTGGCCTTCGCCGACGGCAGCAGCCTCGACCTGACCCGCACCGACATCGCGCTGGAGACGGTGGCGACCGCGGCGGCGGAGTATCTGCAGGGCTACAATGTCGGGGACCGGATCGAGGGGACGGCCGGGAACGACACGATCCTCGGCTATGCCGGCAACGACACGCTGATCGGCGGCACCGGATCGGATTCGATCGACGGCGGGACGGGCGACGACCTGATCGACGGGCGTGACGATCCCGGCACCGACGGCGCGAGCGACGTGATCCAGGGCCGCGACGGCAACGACACCGTCCTGGGTGGCGGCGGCTCCGATGTGATCCTCGGCGGTACCGGCGACGACAGCCTGTCGGGCGGTGGCGGCAACGACAGCATCGATGGCGAAGACGGCGCCGACAGCATCGACGGCGATGCCGGGGCCGATACCATCTATGGCCGGGCCGGCAACGACACGCTGGCCGGTGGCGCCGGCAACGACACGCTCTACAGCGGCGTGGGCGATGACCTGATCCGCTACGGCGGCGGCAACGACACCATCACCAATGAGGGCGGTTACGATGTCCTGGAGATGGGGCCGGACATCGCACGCGCCGATGTTTATTTTGCGCGCTTCGGCAACGACCTCTACATCCGCTTCCGCAATTCGGCGGAACAGATCGTCCTGACCGGCCGCTTCAGCGGGGCGGGCGACGGGGCCAGCTTCGTGCAGAAACTGCGCTTCGCCGACGGTACGGAATACGCCGTCACGGCAAAGGATCTGGCGCTGGAATCGATGGCGACCGACGCCAGCGAGAAGCTGGAAGGCTACAATGTCGGCGACATCATCCGCGGGCAGGGCGGCAACGACACCATCTACGGCTATGCCGGCAACGACAGCCTGGACGGCGGGAGCGGCAACGACTTCCTCTATGCCGATATCGGCGACGACAGCCTGGAGGGGGGCGACGGCGCTGACGCGCTGTATGGCGATGCCGGCGCCGACACGCTGTCCGGCAGCACCGGCAATGACAGCCTCTATGGCGATGTGGGGGCCGATGTCCTGTCGGGCGGCGACGGCAACGACTTCCTGTCGGGGGCGGCCGACAACGACATCCTCCATGGCGACGGCGGCGCCGATACGCTGGACGGCGGGGCCGGCGACGACCTGCTGGAGGGCGGCGACGGCGACGACCGCCTGCTGGCCGGCGACGGCGACGACACGCTGGTGGGCGGCGGCGGCACCGACACCCTGTCCACCGGGGCCGGCAACGACATCATCCGCTTCGACGGCGGGCGCGAGTCCATCACCAACGAGGCCGGCGCCGATACCCTGGTGATCGGCGGCGGGCTGACCAGGGCCGACCTGTATTACGCCCGCTTCGGCAACGACCTCTATCTGCGCTTCCGCAACCGCGGCGACGAGGTGGTGCTGACCAGCCGCTTCAACGGCGCCGGCGACGGGACGAGCTATGTCCAGACCGTGCTGTTCGCCAACGGCGAGCGGGCCGACCTGACCGATCCGGCCCTCGTGCTGGAGACGGTGGCGACGGATCTCAACGATTCCCTGGAGGGATACAACGTCAACGACACCATCAGCGGACTGGGGGGCAGCGACACCATCCGTGGCTATGGCGGCGACGACCTGCTGGACGGCGGATCGGGCAACGATGTTCTGTTCGGCGGAGCCGGTGCGGACCGGCTGATCGGCGGCATCGGCGCCGACAGCCTGGAAGGCGGCGACGGCAACGACACGCTGGAAGGTGGTGACGACGCTGACCAGCTTGTCGGCGGTGCGGGCGACGACCTGATCCTTGGCGGCGTCGGCAATGATGCCCTGGATGGCGGCACCGGCAACGACAGCCTGTCCGGCGATGTCGGCGACGACAGCCTGAAAGGAGGCGACGGCTCTGACAGCCTGCTGGGTGGCGCCGGCAACGACTATCTCCAGGGCGGCGACGGCGCCGACACGCTGGAGGGCGGGTCGGGCACCAACACCATCCTGACCGGGTTGGGCGACGACGTGATCCGCTACGACGGCGGGCGCGACACCATCACCAACGAGGGCGGCAGCGACGTTCTGGAGATCCGCACCGCCTTGCGGCGCGAGGACCTCTATTTCGCCCGCTTCGGCAACGATTTGTATCTGCGCTTCCGCGGCGCGGCCGACGAGATCGTGCTGAAGAATCGCTTCAACGGCGCCGGCGACGGGGCGAGCTATGTCCAGACGCTGCTGTTCGCCGATGGGCAGCGGGTGGACCTGTCCGACCCGACGCTGAAGCTGGAAACGCTGGCGACCGCGGCCTCGGAGACGCTGGAAGGCTACAATGTCGGCGATCTGATCCAAGGCGTCGACGGCAATGACACCATTTATGGCTATGCTGGCAACGACACGCTGGATGGCGGTGCCGGCAACGACCAGCTTTATGGCGGGATCGGCAACGATACGCTGGTCGGAGGAACCGGGGACGACCGGTTGAGCGGCGATGATGGCGATGACATGCTGCAAGGCGGCGCCGGCAACGACAGCCTGACCGGCGGCGCCGGGGACGACACCCTGATCGGCGGGCTGGGCGCCGACCAGTCTTATGGCGGCGCCGGCAACGACCTGATCGACAATCGGGACGACAGCAGCACCGGTGCGTCGCTGAACGTCGCCTATGGCGAGGCGGGGAACGACACCATCCTGGGCGGCGACGCGGGCGAGACCTTCTCCGGCGGCGACGGCGACGACCGGCTGGAAGGCAACGCCGGCAACGATTGGCTGGAGGGCAACACCGGGAACGACAGCCTGTTGGGCGGCGCCGGTGACGATTATCTCCAGGGCGGCGACGGCGCCGACACGCTGGAAGGCGGGTCGGGCATCAACACCATCCTGACCGGGTTGGGCGACGACGTGATCCGCTACGACGGCGGGCGCGACACCATCACCAACGAGGGCGGCAGCGACGTTCTGGAGATCCGCACCGCCTTGCGGCGCGAGGACCTCTATTTCGCCCGCTTCGGCAACGATTTGTATCTGCGCTTCCGCGGCGCGGCCGACGAGATCGTGCTGAAGAATCGCTTCAACGGCGCCGGCGACGGGGCGAGCTATGTCCAGACGCTGCTGTTCGCCGATGGGCAGCGGGTGGACCTGTCCGACCCGACGCTGAAGCTGGAAACGCTGGCGACCGCGGCCTCGGAAAAGCTGGAGGGCTACAATGTCGGCGACCTGATCCAGGGCGTCGACGGCAACGACACCATTTACGGCTATGCCGGCAACGACACGCTGGATGGCGGTGCCGGCAACGACCAGCTCTTTGGCGGGACCGGCAACGACCTGCTGACCGGCGGTGACGGGGACGACACGATCTATGGCGATGCCGGCGACGACACGCTGATCGGCGCCGCCGGCAACAACACTCTCTTTGGGGGAGCGGGCAGCAATGTCATCCGTTTCGATGGCGGACAGGATGCCGTCTACAACACCGGCGGCAGTGACGTCATCGAATTGGATGAGTCCTTCGATAAGGCTACGCTCTATTTCTCCCGCTTCGGCAACGATCTCTATGTGCGCTTCACCGGCCGGACGGACCAGATCGTCGTCAAGGATCGTTTCAACGGTGCCGGCAACGGTGCGGCCTATGCGCAGATGCTGCTGTTCGCCGATGGATCACGGGAGGATTTAACCCGGCAGAATCTGGCGATCCAGACGATCGGCGGCACCGGAAGTGAGAAGCTGGAAGGCTACAATGTCGGCGACACCATCGACGGGCAGGCCGGCAACGACACGATCTACGGCTATGACGGCGCCGACACGCTGAACGGCGGAACCGGCTATGATAGCGTGCTTGGCGGCGATGGCGACGATTTGCTCGACGGCCGCGTCGGCAATGGCGACACGTTGTCCGGCGACGCCGGCAACGACACGATCTACGGCAGCGCTGGGCACGACAGCCTGCTCGGTGGCGCCGGTCAGGATATCGTCGATGCCGGCCCCGGCAACGACATCGTCTACGGCGGTGACGGCGGCGACTGGTTGACCGGCGGCAGCGGGGAAGACCGCCTGTGGGGCGACACCGCCTCCACGACCGGGAACGAGGCTGCGGTTGTCCGTATCCGCGCCGGTGGCATCTATTACGGCAATTGGGCGCGGATACAGGTGTTCCTGGACAACAACTTGATCGGCGACGTCCGCGTCACGACGCCCTACATCATCATCGGCGGACAGCACCCCCTGCAGCTTCAGGACTATGTGTTTACGGCGCGCGACATCTCTGCCGCCAGCACACTGCGGGTCCAGATCGTCCATGAGTTCATGTCGGGAGCCATGAACCAACCTGGCGTCGTCATCGCCGGAATCGAGGTTAACGGCCTGCCGGTGATGAGCAACCAGATCCAGTTGACGGATAACGGCGTCACCTATCAGGCGAGCTGGAACGTAAGCACAGCCCTGCCGGCTGCACCGGTCGGCGGCACCGAACCGGGGGGCGACGACACCATCGACGGAGGAGCCGGAAACAACGCGCTGAGCGGCGGCATCGGCAACGACAGCCTGTCCGGCGGCGACGGGCACGACACCATCCTCGGTGGCGCCGGCAACGATACCATCCTCGGTGGGAACGGCTCCGACGAAATGCATGGCGGCGCCGGCAACGATCTGATCGACAACCGTGACGATCCGAACGCCGCCGGGATCAACGACAAATCCTATGGCGGCAGCGGCACCGACACCATCTACGGCGGTGACGGCATCGACGTCGCCTATGGCGGAGTTGGCGACGACCTGATCGACGGCGGCGGCGGCACCGATTACCTCTATGGCGAGGACGGGGCGGATTCACTCCTTGGCGGCGCCGGGGCCGACTATCTCTACGGTCAGGCCGGCAACGACACTCTGGACGGCGGTGCCGGCAACGACACCATCGACGGTGGCGCCGGCGACGACCTGATCCGCTTCACCTCCGGTGACGGCGTGGACAGCATTGCTGGCGGCGGCGGCAACGACACGCTCGAACTGGGGGCCGGGCTGACGCTGGAGCAGATGTATCTTTCCCGCATCGGCACCGACCTGCACCTGATCTTCCGCGACACCGGCGACCGCATCGTCCTGGCCGGCCGCTTCAGCGGCGACGGCGACGGTGCGAACTTCGTACAGACCGTGAAGTTCGCGGATGGACGCACCATCGACCTGTCGGCCCAGACCATCGTGATGGAGACCCATGGGCAGGCGACGGCGGAGACCCTGTACGGCTACAAGGACGACGACAGCATCGATGGCGGCGGCGGCAACGACACCCTCTATGGCTATGCCGGCGACGACCTGCTGACCGGAGGGGACGGCAACGACACGCTGTATGGCGGGACCGGCAATGACACGCTGTCGGGCGGTGCCGGCGCCGATTACTTCGAAGGCGGCGACGGCGCCGACAGCCTGTCCGGCGGCGCCGACAACGACACGCTGTATGGTGGGGCCGGCAACGACACGCTGTCGGGCGGTGCCGGCGCCAACGCCATCGATGGCGGCGCCGGCGACGATAGCATCCTCTACGAAGGCGGCGTCGACACAGTGGTCGGCGGCGGCGGCAACGACGAGCTGGTCTTCGGCGGGGACTACACCCAGGCGGGCCTGCGGCTGGAACGCTTCGGCAAGGATCTGCACCTGGTCTTCGACGACCTGGCCAAGCGGATCGTCGTCGCCAACCGCTTCAGCGCGGTCGGCAACGGCGAGGGGGCGAATTACGTGCAGACCCTGCGCTTCGCCGACGGCGCCACGATGGATCTGTCACGCACCGATCTGGTGATCGCCACCCGCGACAGCGACGTCGGGCATGAGCTGGCGGGATACAACGTCGGCGATGTGATCCGCGGCAACGGTGGCACCGACGCCATCTATGGCTATGGCGGCAACGACACGCTCTATGGCGGCGCCGGCTCCGACGAGATGCATGGCGGCGACGACAATGACCTGATCGACAGCCGGGACGAGACGGCCAGCGGCGACGTCGCCTATGGCGAGGCCGGCAACGACACGCTCTATGGCGGTACCGCCAACGATGCGCTCTATGGCGGCGACGGCGAAGACCTGATCCTGGGCGGCGCCGGCAACGACAGCATCGAGGGCAATGCCGGCAGGGACAGCCTTAGCGGCGGGGCGGGCGTCGACAGCCTGCGCGGCGGGGCGGACGACGATACCCTTCATGGCGATGACGGCAACGATTACCTGTTCGGCGAGGCCGGCGACGACAGCTTGGCCGGCGGGGCCGGGGCCGACACGCTGTATGGCGGTATCGGCGCGGATATGCTGGCCGGCGGCGACGATGCCGATACGCTGGATGGCGAGGACGGCAACGACACGCTGGCCGGCGGGGCCGGCGCCAACTGGATCGTGACCGGGGCGGGCGACGACCTCGTGCTCTACCAGGGCGGTGCCGACACGGTGGTCGGCGGCGGCGGCAACGACAGGCTGTCCTTCGACGACGGCTTCAGCCGCGACGCCCTGCGGTTCGAACGCTACGGCAACGACCTGCATGTCCGCTTCGACGGCAAGCCCGACCGGATCGTCGTCGCCAACCGCTTCAGCGGAGCCGGCAACGGCGCCAACTACCTGCAGACGCTGCTGTTCGCCGACGGACGAACCGTCGACCTGACCGATCCGGGCCTCGTCATCGACACCCGGGACGATGCGATTGCCCGCACGCTGGAAGGCTATGCCGCGTCGGACACCATCCGCGGCGGCGGCGGCGGCGACGCCATCTACGGCTATGGCGGCGACGACAGCCTGTATGGCGGGGCAGGATGGGATCTGGTCCACGGCGGGGCCGGCAACGACCTGATCGACAGCAGCGACGACGACGCCAGCCACGACAGCCTCTATGGCGAGGACGGCGACGACACCGTGCGCGGCGGCGGCGGCGATGACGCCCTTTATGGCGATGCCGGGAACGACCGGATCGAGGGGCTGGCCGGGGCCGACTATATGGAGGGCGGCACCGGCGACGACACGATGCAGGGCGGTGCCGGCAACGACACCCAGTTCGGCGGCGACGGGGCCGACAGCCTCGATGGCGGGGCGGACAACGACTATCTGAAGGGGGATGCCGGTGCCGACGAGCTTTTGGGGGGCCTGGGTCACGATACGCTCTTTGGCGGGGCCGACGACGACCGCCTGTCCGGCGGCGACGGCAATGACATCCTCTATGGCGATGCCGGCAACGACACCCTGATGGGCGGCGCCGGCGACGATGCCATCGACACCGGCGCCGGGAACGACCTGGTCGTCTATGACGGCGGCCGGGACACCGTCCTGGGCGGCGGCGGCAACGACACGCTGCTGTTCGGCGAAGGCTTCGCCGCCGACCAGCTCTATTTCGCGCGCTTCGACAACAATCTGGTGTTGCGCTTCCACGACCGGCCGGAACAGGTGGTCATCTCCAACCGCTTCAGCGGCGGGGGAGACGGCGCCAACTATCTGCAGACCGTCCGCTTCCACGACGGAACGGAGGTGCTGCTGTCCGATCCCGCGCTGCGGCTGGAAACGGTCGGCGGCGACGGTGACGAGGCTCTGGCCGGCTATGTCAACGGCGACCGGATCGACGGGCAGGGCGGCAAAGATGTGCTGGCCGGCTACGGCGGAAACGATACGCTGGTGGGCGGCACCGGCGGCGACGAGTTGCATGGCGGCGACGGAGACGACCTGCTGGACAGCCGGGACGATCTTGCCGGCTCCGGCGATAATGACGTCGCGTATGGCGAGGCCGGCAATGACACCTTGCTGGGCGGCGGCGGCAACGACAGCCTGTCGGGCGGCGACGGCGATGACGAATTGGACGGTGGTGTCGGCGAAGACGTGCTGGCCGGTGGTGCGGGCAGCGACATCTATCGGTTCGGTCGTGGTGGCGGCAGTGACCGCATTGTCGAGAACGACGGCGACATCGGGACCGACCGGCTGATTCTTGGGGCGGGCATCGATCCGAATCAGCTTTGGTTCAGCAAGACCGGCAGCGACCTGGAGGTGAAGGTAGTCGGCACGGCGGACAAGGTGACGATCGCCGGCTGGTACATGGGCACCGGTCACCACGTCGACAGCATCGAGACGGCCGATGGGACCGTGCTGCTTGATTCCATGGTGGCCGGGTTGGTGCAGGCCATGGCAGGGTTTGCCCCGCCAGCAGCCGGGACGATGATCATTGACCCCGATCTTTATCCGTCCGTCGAGCAAGCCATTACAGCCGCATGGCGGTGACGGGGCGATTGACCAGAACACAAGGATTGAGTATGCCCCATGAACCGATCCATTGCCGGCCGGCACAGAGCTTGGCGCATTTCATACGATGACGGGCATGGACAATCCACATACCAACCAAGCGCAGCGTCTGGTCGAACAGGCGACGCGGGCCATGTCGCGGCACGCGGCGGGCGACCTGCATGGCGCCGAGATGGATTACCGTGAGGTTATCGATCAGGTTCAGCACATTGGTCTCTATGCCGGGTTTGGCGCGCTGTTGCTTCAGACCCGGCGGCTGGACGAGGCGGCTGGATGGCTGCGGCGAGCCCTTGTGCTCGCCCCGTCCAGAGATGCGGTCATCGAGAATCTCGGTGTGCTTCTGCACGAGCGCGGGCAGAGCGGAACGGCGGAGATGTGGCTTCGGCGGCGCTTGGCGCTGTCGTCGAACGCGCCCGATGCACTGGCCAATCTCGGCATCGTCTTGACTGCAACCGGTTGTTCGGCGGAGGCGATTGGCTGCCTGCGCATGGCCTGCCAGCAACAGCCGGACAATCCCAACCATCGGTTCAATCTTGCCGTGGCGATGGATAAAGCCGACGACAGGTTGGCAGCGATTGAGGTTTATCGGCAGGCGTTGTGCCTGGAACCGGGGCACGTTAAAGCGCTGGAGAACGCCGCTTTGTCTGCGACCTTGATGAATCGGAGCGGAGACGCTCTGGATCTGTACAGGCATTTGGTGGATGTAATGCCACAACATGCGGTCGCCCGATTCTGGCGGGGCAATCTGCGTCTGCTCGCCGGCGATTGGGCAAGGGGATGGGAGGATTACGAGGCGCGGATCCACGTTCCGGGCTTGGCCCCACCGGTCAAATGGGCCAACCAGGTCAGGCGGTGGGATGGTCGGCCCATGCCGGACGGAGTGCTGCTCCTGACCGGCGAGCAAGGCATCGGCGATGTCCTGATGTTCTGCCGTTTCCTGCCTTTGGCCGCAGCGCGGGTAAAGCGGGTTGTGTTGCAGGTCCATGGCCCCTTGGTGTCCTTGCTGCAAGGGCAGTTTGCCAACGTGACGGTGCAGCCCTTCGGGGAATTCACCCATACCGATGCTGCGTTGCCGCTTCTGTCCCTGGCGGGAGTGCTGGGGATGACACCCCAGATCTTGCCCCGTCAGCCCTATCTTTCCGCACCGCCAGATTGGGTCCGACGCTGGCGTGCCGAGGCGCCCAGTGGAGAAGATCGATCGTTCGGTCTGGTGTGGGCGGGAAATCCTGACTATCTTTATGATCGATTGCGTTCACCTCGTCTGGAGCCGGTTCGCCGCCTGCTTGACACGCCGGGATGGCGACCGGTGCTTTTGCAGGTTGGGGAGGGCCGGAGGGATCTTGACACTGTGACCTTACCACCTCATGTCCGCGATCTTGGCGAACAGGTGGCGGATTTTGCGGATACGGCAGCAATCATCGCGTCGCTGGATTTGGTGATCACCTCCGATACCGCCGTTGCGCATTTGGCTGGCGCGCTGGGGAAGGAGACCTGGGTGATTGGATGGTTGCAGGCGGATTGGCGATGGATGCCAAGCCTGGACGGCCGGTTGCTCTGGTATCCCACCACCCGGCTGTTCCGACAGAGCGCCCCCCGACAATGGACGGATGTTGTGGATGATATTCAGCATGCATTGATGTCGTAAGCCTCGTCTGATCTTGCCCCGGTTTGGTGGTTCTTGCGCAGTTTGCGTGGATCACGCCGCCAGGATCAGCTCGACCTCGTGCAGGCTCAAGCTGTGAACTGAACCGCTCCGGGTTTCCTGGAGGCCCCATCATCTGAGAGAGTGGGGTCATCATGACGAAACCTGCATCACCCAAA